>NZ_CP060202.1:4217500-4511071 GCF_014250515.1 Hymenobacter sediminicola
AAATGGTCAAGAAGCGGGCCGGTTGGCTCGTGATTCTGCTCCTTGGCGAGATGCTGACCACTTCGGCCATGCACCACTTCGAGGACGACTTGCAGAAAGCGGCTGTGCTCGGGCTATTCATTCCGCTGATTATTTCGGCGGGCGGCAATGCTGGCTCCCAAGCCACTTCGCTTATCATCCGGGCCATGAGCCTGGGCGAATTTGCGTTGGGCGACTGGTGGCAGGTAATGCGCCGGGAAATCATTTCGGGCCTGGCATTGGGCGGTATTCTGGGGGTAGTAGGTGCCATGCGCATTGTGCTGTGGGCCCAGGTAATTGACCCCGGCTATTTTGGGCCGTACTGGCAGCTAATTGCCGTGACGGTCGGTTTCTCGCTGCTGGGTATTGTACTGTGGGGCGCTTTGGCCGGAGCCATGCTGCCGATGCTGCTCAAGCGCCTGGGCCTCGACCCGGCTACGGCTTCGGCGCCGTTTGTAGCTACTCTTGTGGACGTAACGGGCCTGATTATCTATTTCTCGGTAGCCACGCTGGTGCTCCGCGGCACGCTGCTGTAGCTAGATAAAGCGGCGCCAATCGGATTTTCGCGTTACAGGACAGTGGCTGGCTTCAACCGCCCCCCCGTACTGCGCTGCCCATGACCGAACAACTTCTCACTCACCAGGAATCCGCCTTCACCTGGCTGGATATTACCAGCCCTACCGTAGCCGAGTTGCAGGCCGTAGCTGCGCAGTATGACCTGCCCGACTCGCTGGTGCGCGACTGTCTGGAACCTACGCACCTGCCCAAGTTCGAAGCCACGCACGGCCTGAGCTTTGTGATTTTGCGGGTGTTCAATCCGCCCAAAACCAACGAGGCCGATACCATTCAGGAGCTGAGCACCAAGATTGCCGTGTTCTACGCCGCCGACTACCTGATTACGGTACACCGGCTGCCACACCCGGTGCTTAATGATCTGAAACGAGTGGCCCGCGCCCCCGGCCAGGAGTGCAACACCCCCGCCGAAATAGCCTTCCACCTGGTGCGCTACGCCCTTAGCAGCTACATGCAGCCCGCCCTCACGCTCACGCGGGAGCTGGACGATTATGAGGCAGAAATCTTTCTGAAGCAGGAAGTGCCCAACGCCCTGCAGGGCCTGTACTTTCTGAAGCGCAAAGCCTCGGCCGCCAAGCAGCTGCTGCTGCTCACGCGCGACATCCTGACAATGCTGCGCCGGCAGCTGGCCACTGCCACCACCGACGACACGCTGCTACAGGACACCCAGGACTTGCAGGTGAAGGTGGAAACCATGTACCAGCAGCTCGACGGCGGCGCTACCAACCTCATGAACCTGTACCTCTCACTATCGTCGCAGCGCACCAACGAAGCCATGCGCGTACTGACGGTGTTTTCGGCATTTTTCCTGCCGCTCACCTTCATTGCCGGCATCTATGGCATGAACTTCAACTACATGCCCGAGCTGACCTGGAAGCTGGGCTACCCGGTTTCCATCCTGTCGATGGTGCTTATTTCGGTGGGGATTTACGTGTGGTTCAAGCGCAAGGGCTGGATCTGAGGCAACTGCTATTTCCCCATCGATTTTCTGCTGTATGCTGACTTCTGCTACGCCCGGTTTGTTGCGCCTGTGCTTGTGCCTGGCGGCTGGCTACGCGCTGGCGAGCTGCGCCGCCGTAGGCCGGATAGAGCAGCTGCCCACCGGACGGTATCGGGTACTGCGCTCCACGGCGCCGGCGTTGCAGGCCTACCGGAAGCAGCCCGTTTATCTGCACCAAGATACCGACACGCTGCTGCTAGCCGCCACCGATTCGACCATTGCTCAGCCACTGCTTTTAACCCGCCGCCACAGTAGTGTGCTGCTGAGCCGGCGTTTTGATGTGGATGTGTTCACGCTGCCCTTCAAGATTCGGCCGGCCCGGGCGCCGCTGCCGGTGCAGCTCAATACCAGCTTCAACGCCGCGCTGTACTTGGGCCGCCGCCTCGATTTCTACCACGTAAGTACGCCCGCCCGGCACCGGTCCGGCAATGCCCCAGTGCTACGCGACACGGGCATTGGCTACGGCGTGTTTGTGGGGCTGGGCGCGGCCGTCATCAACCCCGACGTAACCCGGCAGCAGACGGCCGTTGCCGAATACGAAGGTTTGGTTACGCACGTCGGCGGGGCCCTGATCTACGATGCGCGCGTGTTCAACGTGGGGCTGGCCGCCGGCGCCGACCACCTGTTCGGCCCCGACCGGCGCCACTGGATTTACCAACACCGGCCGTGGCTTGGGGTGCTGTTCGGGCTGGATCTGAATTGATTTTTAAGCTGTAAACCCTAAGCTTAATGCTGTAGCACATTGGTTTAGCGCAGGCAGAAAAACTTACAGCCTGGAGCTTGATGCTTGCAGCTCAACGATTAAAAATCCACCCGGCCGCGGTTGGTTTTCTTGTCGCCGTGCTTCTTTTTTGAGTCCAGGCGCTGACGCACGGCGCCTTTGCTGGGCTTGGTGGCTTTGCGGGCTTTGGGCTTATGCAGGGCTTTGGTTAGCAGCTCGTGAAACTTCTGCAGCGCCGTTTCCTTGTTGCGCAGCTGGCTGCGGTCTTCTTGCGCCACCACCAGCAGCTCGCCCTCTGAGGTAAGCTTAGAGGCTAGTTTCTGCTGCAGCGTCTGCTTCTGCTCGTCGGTGAGCAGTTGCGACTCCAGCAGCCGGAAACGTAACTCCACGCGGCTTTCCACCTTATTCACGTTCTGCCCGCCAGGGCCGCTGCTGCGGCTGGTTTGGAATTGGAGCTCGGGCAGAAAGTCGGCGGCAGCGGGAAGCATAGGTTGATGTGCTGATAAGTTGATGGTTGATGTGCTATTGTGGCGGCGCAGGCGTCCCAGGGCTGAAGCCCTGGGCTACGGAGGGGCTCTAACTCTATGGTTCGTGGGCTGTTTCGCTGACTAGCCCTGGGCTTCAGCCCTGGGACGCAGATGCAACATCCTGCAACGATACGCGAAGCACAGGCTTCGTGCTACAATATTTTCCAAAGCAGCCAGCCCAGCAGACCGCTGCGTAGGGTCCAGGCCACGGTGCGGAGCCAGTTGGTGCGCACCAGCCCGTCGATGGCCACGTAGCTGTAGCCGTCGGCGGCAAGGCGGTTGTGGAATGGCACGGAGATGAAGAACGTGGCCGCCCAGATCAGCAGTACCAGCGCCAGCGCCCACCAGCCGGCCGCGCCCAGCGCGCTGCGGCCCTGCCAAGCCAGCCACGCGGCCAGACCCAGCTCCAGCACCATCGGGGCCAGCACCACCCAGCTCATGGTGCGGGTGTGGTGCTGATGAAACGCCCCGAACTTCTCGGGCGCCACGTAGGCGAAACCAGGGTAATGCACAAGCTGCACGGTCCAGATGAGGCCGGTGAGGTAGGCGGCCAGCGCGAAGTTGAGCAGCAGCAGAAATTTCAGGGGCATAGCTGCAACCTAACAGGTCTTTGGCAGAACTGTTAGGTTGCGTCCGCAATTGACCCTCAACCCTCGTTTTTCATGACCCGCTTTTCCTCTTCGCGCCGCTGGCTGGCCGCCCCTGCCCTGCTGCTGGCACTGGCCGGCTGCAACTCCGGTACCAAATCCGGCGCGGCCCAGCCCGACCTACTCCAGGCCAACCTCGACACCACCGTGCGCCCCGGCGACGACTTCTTCCAGTACGCCAACGGCGGCTGGCTGAAAAAGCACCCCATTCCGGCTTCGGAAAGCAGCTGGGGCATTGGCAAAGAAGTGCAGAACGAGGTGTATGCCCGGCTGCGCGCCCTCAATCAGGAGGCTGCCAAAGCCAACGCCGCCGCCGGCAGCACCCAGCAGAAAATCGGCGACTTCTGGGCCACCGGCATGGACTCCGTGGCCATCGACAAGCAGGGCCTGGAGCCGCTGAAAGCCGAGCTGGACCGCCTAGCCGCTCTGCGCACCCCTGCCGACGTGCAGGCCGCCATGGCCCGCCTGATTCCACTGAACGTGAATGCGCTGGTAGGCCCCTACGTGGCGCAGGACGCCAAAAACAGCGAGAAGATGGCGCTGTATCTGTACCAGGCCGGCCTGGGTTTGCCTAACCGCGACTATTACTTCAACAAAGACGCCCGCACCGCCAACATCCGCAAAGAGTACGGCACGCACGTAGCCAAGATGCTCGGGCTGATGGGCGAAGACGCCGCCACTGCCCAGCGCCACAGCGCCCAAGTAGTGAAGCTGGAAACGGCTCTGGCCGGCGCCTCACGCAAGCTAGAAGCCCTGCGCGACCCCTACGCCAATTACAACAAGATGACGCTGGCCCAACTCAACCAGCTCACGCCCGGCCTCGACTGGAAAACCTGGTTCGCGGAGGCCGGCATACCCGGCGTGGACACGGTGATTGTGGGCCAGCCGGAGTTCTACCGTGAAGCCGGCCGCCTGCTGCGCACGGCCCCCGTGGAAGACTGGCGCGCCTACCTGCAGTGGCAGCTGCTGCACACCTATGCCGAGCGCCTGAGCGCGCCCTTCGACAACGAAAACTTCCGCTTCTATGGCACCATTTTGCAGGGCCGCAAAGAGCAGCGCCCCCGCTGGAAGCGCGTGCTCGACGACGAGGAAAGCGCCATGGGCGAGGCGCTGGGCCAGCTGTTTGTGAAAGAGTATTTCACGCCCGAAACCAAGGCCCGCTACGAAAAGCTGACCACGAACGTGGTGGCGTCCTTCCGCGAGCATATTCAGGCCTTGGATTGGATGAGCGACTCCACCAAGCAGAAGGCGCTGGTGAAGCTCACCAAAATCACCCCGAAAGTGGGCTACCCCGCCAAATGGCGCGACTACTCGGCCATGGACATCAAGCGAGACTCCTACACCGCCAACATGATGCGCGCCAACCAGTGGCGCTACCGCTACGAGCTCAGCAAGCTGGGCAAGCCCGTCGACCGCACCGAGTGGAGCATGACGCCGCAGACCTATAACGCCTATTACAACCCCAGCAACAACGAAATCGTGTTGCCGGCCGCCATCTTCGCGGTACCTGGCCTCAAGGATGCCGACGCCGACGACGCCATCATCTACGGGTACGCCGGCGCCAGCACCATCGGCCATGAGCTGACCCACGGCTTCGATGACGAAGGCAGCCAGTTCGATGAGAACGGCAACCTGCGCAACTGGTGGAGCAAGAAAGACCGCGCCGCCTTCCAGCAGCGCGTAAACGGCATCGTGCGCCAGTTCAACGGCTACACCGTTTTGGATTCATTGCACATCAATGGCAAGGCCACGGCCGGCGAGAACATTGCCGATTTGGGCGGTATTGTCATTGCCTTTGATGCCTTTAAAAAAACCGAGCAGTACAAGAAAGGCGAGAAAATCGGGGGCCTGACGCCCACACAGCGCTACTTTCTGGGCTACGCTCTGGGCTGGCAGAACCACCAGCGCGACGAGGTACTGGCCCAGCGCATCCTCACCGACGTACACTCGCCGGCCAGCTACCGCGTCAACGGCCCCTTCGCCGACGTGCCGGCCTTCTACGAAGCCTTCAACGTGAAGTCCACCGACAAGCTATACCGCCCCGACTCGGCCCGCGTGACGATTTGGTAAGAGCGTCCGAGGCATACCCGAAGTGTAATTGAACGTCATGCAGAGGCACAGCCGAAGCATGACGTTCTTTTTATTCCGGCTCCCCTTTAAACCGCACTCCTACTGACTCAATTTCGGCCGGTATGCCGCCAGCCCTTCCGCGGCCGACTTGCGCACTTTGTTCTGCAGAAACCCCGACCAGCCCAGCAGCCAGCCCACCGGCCCCAGTGCCTGCCTCGACCAACGCCAGAAGCTGAACTCGTCGTGATGCGTTAGGATAAGGCCGTCCTGGAATGTGAAGCGCGCCTGTATATGGTTGTGTACTGCCCGGCCCGTGCGGGAGAAGGTATAACGGGCGTCCCAGGTGGCGGCACCTTGCTGATCGTCGGCACGAATGTCGTTGTAGGCGAGACGCAGGTCTTTGCCCTGCTCACAGAGCATGCGCCACATCTTCCCAATATCGGCACCCTGCAGCTGAAACGCGGCATCCTCGAAAGTGGCCTTGGGGTGGTAGCAGGCAGCCATAGCAGCATGGTCGCGGCGCTGGAAGGCTTGGTAGAAACGGTGCAGAAGCTGTTCGTTCGGATGCATAGCACAAGCCGACACTGTGGAAATCTGACCACGATGCCGGGCTATAAAGCTGCAGAAAAATATCCGGCAGACGGCGTGCCGTTCTTTTATAATCTAGTGGAGGCAACGGTTCAGAGTCCTGCTACATCTTTGAATTCAGATGTTCCACTCTCATTCACTGCGTGCCATGAAAAATCTGCGTTACTTTTCTCTTATCCTGCTGCTGGCACTGCTGGCGCCTGTATTTCAGCTGGCAGCAGCTTCAGGCCGCGAAGTGCGCACAGTGGCCGCTTTCACGAAGCTGAGCCTTTCTAATTCAGTTCGAGTAATTCTGCGGCAGGGTAGCCCGCAACGGGTAGAGGTAGAAGCGTCTGCTGCGGACCTTGCCCGACTCGAAACCACCGTAGAGAACAGCAAGCTGCACATCGGCACGAAGCGCGAAGAGGGTAAAATGTGGAATAATTCGGGCCGTTTTGAAGGCCCTGTAACAGTCTACGTCACGATGCCTACTGTTTCGGAGTTGAGCGTAAGCGGCTCGGGCCAGCTCACTGCCGAAACCGACATCAAAGCCGATGCCTTGTCTCTGAGCATCAGTGGGTCAGGCAAAATAACGGTACCCAAGCTCAAGGCCGACAAACTCAATACCTCCGTTTCCGGCTCCGGCGAAATCACGCTGGCTGGCAGTTGCCCACAGCACGAAGCCCGCATCAGCGGCTCCGGCAACGTCCGCGCCTCAGACCTGCGCACTGAAACCAGCGCCATCCGCATCAGCGGCTCCGGCGACGGCCGCCTTTATGCCAGCCGCAGCCTCGAAGCCAGCATTGCCGGTTCTGGCAGCGTATATGTGCGGGGCGGGGCCAACGTTAGCAGCAAGATTGCAGGCAGCGGCCGCGTGCATAAGGAATAGAACCCTCGCGCCTTAGTAAGTGGTTGAACGATGACATGAGACGGCAACCGCCTTCTGTCATTGTTCAACCACTATTTTTTTTGTGGCAGCACCAGCAGTGGTTGTGAGCCGAAGCAGGTATAGCCCGGTTGCCAAGCCAGGCACTTGGAGTTGTAAAACTTGCTCAGCGGCACCAGCCAAAGTGGTTTCGTAACAGATGCGGCCCCGCGTATCCACTACCTGCAGATGCCCTGTGCCAGCCAGTAACCGTTCGATACGCACCTGAAAACTCCCCCGGCTGGGGTTTGGGGATACTGAAAAGTGAGGAGTATTCTGCTTTCGCAGTACCCCTAGAGGTCGTCCACTGCTGCCCGAGCAGAAGATACTGGCAGGCATCACGCGCCGAGTAGGCGCGTCCGGGCCTTCGTATTCCAGCACCAATTTGTTGTTGTCCCCGTCTTCGCCGTAATGCACTTGCAGATCGTGCTGGCCCGCTGCCAGCGCCACCGAAACAGCAACGGTTGAGTCCCGGTGGCGGCCACCGTTGTTAATGGTGGCGGCACTATTGAGCGGGGCCAACGGCAGTGCTGCATCATCAAGCCAGAGACGGGAACCGTCATCCGAAGTGAGGTAGAAAATGTAAGTACCGCCCTGAAAAACAGTGAAACTTCCCCGGAACCGGGCACTGTAGTGGTCGGGGTTATTGGCTGTGCCACCGGCGGCCAGGGCCAGATTACCCCAGCTGTCATTGGTCGGGAAATTAAGCTGTGGCTCCAGCCTGGCCAGATCGGGCAGACTTGCGCTGAAGAAGGCCGGATCATCGTTGAAATAACCTCTATAGTATTCCGCATAAAGGCCTTGTGTGGGCAGGCCACCATCTGGCCGGGGGCCAGTGCAGCCGGCCGGAGCAGCAGTGGCTACCGTAAACGTGTATACCTGCCGAAACCGCACTGCCCCTTCGTTATCAACCACCAGCACATCAGCCTGATAAAGCCCATTGCTAACCCCAGCAGCCAGAGTAAGCTGACCGGTTATAGGGTTGATGCTGATGCCTGCTGGCAGGCTGGTAGCGTTGGCCAATACGAAGTGAGGAGCCACACCCGCACCCACCACCAGGGGCACCGGTGAGGTAGCGTTTGTGCCAGGCAGCACGGTTTGGTTGCTGGGAGAATACAGAATGGAGGTAGGCAGATTGCGAAAAGGCTGCACCGACGTGCAGAACACACCAGCCGGCACTATCTGGCGCTGTGGCGAGTCAGGGCCTTCATACTCCAAAACGAGCGTATTGGCACTGCCCGTTTCGCCATAATGCAGCAGCACATTGTGCAGCCCAGCTACCAGATATACGCTGGCTTGCCGTATTACAGAGGCAGAATGAAGTCCGCCATGGGCAATGGTAGCCTGCGCCGCCACGGCCGGGCTAGCCAGCGCGGCGTTGCCCAGCCAGAAATAAGATGCATCGTCGGAAGTGAGGTAGAAGGTGTAGAGGCCGGGAGTGGTAATGGCTAGGCTGCCACGCTGGCGCAGACTAAAATCGTCCGGATCAGCCAGGGTGTTGGCAGCCACTGCCGTCAGGTCGCCGAACCCAGCATTGGGAAAGTTAACCTGCGCATCTATTCGGGTAATGCCTGCTGTATTCGTGGTGAAATACGTTTGATTATCGGCAAAGTACCCGCGGTAGTACTCTGCATATAATCCTGCACCTGCGGGTTGTCCGCCTGGGTTTGCACCAGCACATCCTATAGGTTGGGCCTGCCCGGTAGCGCAGTTGCCACTCCACATCAGCAGCCATACGACAAACGTGGAGAACCCGCGAAAAGTAGTGTTCATTTTCATAGTGCAGGGAACTGACGGTGGAAAGATCTACGCGCTTTACTATGAAAATAACCTAACTCAGAATCAATTGCAAGATTTTTATTTTGTTTTGTATTATCAATAATATACTATATTTATTATTTAGCAAATCCAATAGTCTCCCAGCAAGACAATGATTCCTCACAAGCCAGCCTTTATACTGCCTTATGTTAGGATGTTACGCCAAGGCTATACTGGCTAGTTTACCAGTCGAAAAGCCCGCGTCTTTGGTTGCTGCTTTTCGTCTTGTCTTTTGTCTTCTCCTTCTTCTTGTCGCCGCCGAAAAGCCCATTGAATAGGCCTGTATTCTTCTCCTTTACTAGTATATAGCGGAGCGAAAACGCCGTCGGGAAACGCGCCCAATCATCGGAGTTGAACTCTACACTCGGCTTAAAGTCGGCGGAAATAACGAGGCGGCTCAGCGCAATTTTATACTCAACCCCTACAATACCATCGACGCCACCGAAAGCGCCGGAGTCTTTGTTGTTGCCTACGTGGCCACCCGCGCCGATGTAGTAGTTGAGGCTTGGCCCGAGAATCCCAAAATGCCGCTCAGCTAACACAGTGCCCGTTACCTCGCGAGGCCCGGCCAGTACCAGACCTTCAAGGGTAGCTTTCGGCAGAAACTTCTGTTGTACCGTAAGGCCGTACAGCCCCGGACTCAGGCGCATGCCCGCTGCTGTCCTATACTTCTGGGCCATTGCGGGCCGCACACTAAACAGCCCTGCAGCCAGTAGAGGCAACATACAGCTGCTACGAAAACGAAACATCATAATCTTGTAACTAGACAGGACGAACAGGCCCTGTGCTTTGGGCGTTTGAACGCGAAAGGCCGGTGCAAAGTACGGACCACCTTCTCGAATTTGACCGCATAGTGCGGCTACACCGCTTACCTTGCCGTGTTTTTCCGCCCCACCCATTCGCATTTCCTCCGTGTACATTCATCAGGTGGCAGCCTATCTGCCAGAACAAATCGTTACAAACGAGCATTTTACCAACCTCAATGGCCTTTCTGCCGAATGGATTATTGAGCGTACCGGTATTCGGGAACGGCGCAAAGCCAGTGCGGGCGAGAATACGAATACCATGGCTATTGAGGCCACCCGACGGGCGCTGGCACAGGCCCCGGATTTTCCTGTTGAGGAAGTGGATCTGATTGTCGGGGCGACCTACACTCCGCACGATACCATCTACACCCTGGCGCATGCCGTGCAGCGCGACATAGGAATAAATGATATTCCGGTGGTCAGCATTTCATCGGCCTGCTCGTCGCTGCTCAATGCTATTGAGATTGTGGAAGGGTATTTCGCGCTAGGCAAAGCCCGCCGGGCTATAGTAGTCGTGAGCGAGCATAATACGGCCTACAACAACGAGAACGACACGGTAGCAGGCCACCTGTGGGGCGACGGGGCCTCTACTCTGCTGCTGACCAAAGAACGCCTCGCTCCCACCGATTTGCGCATGGTGGAAGTAATGACGGGAGGGGCCGCAGTAGCCGGCAAAGCCGACGAAGCCGTGACCCTGAAGCCAGTGGAACGTGGCATCGTGATGCCGCACGGGCGCGACGTTTTCACGCATGCCTGCCAGTATATGGCCCGCGTGACGCGTCAGATTCTGGAGCGCCAGCACCTGACGCTGGACAGCCTCACCTACCTGATTCCGCACCAGGCAAACCTGCGTATCACTAAAAATGTACTGCAGCAGCTTGGTCTACCGCCAGAACGGGCCGTTTCCAATATCGAACGGCTCGGTAACACGGGCTGCGCTGGTGCCGCTATCGGCCTCGGTGATACCTGGCCACTGCTGCAGCCCGGCAACCGGGTGGTGATTACGGTATTTGGCGGCGGCTACTCCTACGGAGCCATGCTGCTGGAGCGGTAAACGCAGCGCGAGTCCCATCCGCTAGTCCCTCATTCTATGGTTACTCGACTCGCGCTACTTGTTTGCAGCCTTGCTTCTATACTAACGCTACAGGCTCAGCCAGCGGAAACGCCAGCAACGTACACCGCCCGCCGTGCGACCCTCGACCAGCGCGGGATGCTGGTGCTGGGCAGTTGGGCAGCAGCTACTATCGGGGTGAGCGGAGCCCGGTATTTTGCGACGGAAGGCAAGGAAAAGTATTTCCACCAGATGAATGTTGGGTGGGGCGTCGTGAACCTAGCACTGGCGGGCACTTCCTTTTTAGCCGCCCGTCGGCCTCCGACAGAGACCAGCCGGCCAGAACTGGTGAAAGCGCAGCTTCGCACCGAAAACCTATACCTGCTCAATGCTGGCCTTGATGTAGCCTACGTGGCCACCGGCTTTTATCTGAAGGAGCGGGCCAAAAGCCGAAGCAGCGCTACCCGGCACGACCAGCTCCGGGGCTACGGCGAGTCGTTGCTGCTGCAAGGCGGCTTCCTGCTGGCATTTGATGGCGTACTGTACGTGGCGCACCATCGACATGGGCAGCACCATCTATACCCACTGCTGAGCCGGTTGCAGGTGGGCCCAGGCTATGCGGCCCTAGTTCTACCGATCAGATAAGGTTTTACTCTCTGGTTTTGAGGAAAGGAAGTGCACCGGTCCGCCCTTCTGAGTCGCGGTAGCGAAGCAGATACCAGCCAGGGCTCAGGCCGGCCGCCGGTACCGGCAGCGCATTCAGGCCCGGTTGAAAATCCAGGAAATTGCTGCTTGCCAGACGCCCCACAGCATCATAAACCGAGAGATTGGCGCGGCCCTCCACTGCGGCCGGATACTGCAACCAAAGTGCACCCTCTGCCACCGGATTTGGATACAGACTGGGGCCAACAGCCAGTATATCGGTGGATGTAGTCAGGATGGGCGCGGTAAATACCACTGTGCCATCGGGCTGCACCAGCCTCAAGCGGTAGTAAGCCAAGCCAGGCAGCGGCTGAGCGTCAAGGTGTTGATATGGGCCGGGAGAATTGACAGTAGCTATTACCTGCCAACTGGTTGTGTCGCGGCCCCGCTGCACCTGAAAGCTTTCCGCAGCACACTCCGCGGTAGTAGCCCAGCTCACCAGCACGCCACCCATGGCGGCAGCCGCGGCGAACGAAGTGAGCGGGGCGGGCAGCATAGGAGCCGGCCCGCAGCCCTGTGGCACAAACCCGCGCGTACGCAGCACCAGCCGCCCCCCGGACACATCATTGGGGCTAATAAGGCGGTTTGTTTGGGCGCGGGCCACGGCGTAGTGCATCACAGCTCCCGGCAGAATCACGTGGGCTAGCTGGTGCGCATGGCCCAGCTCATGCACCACCACCGACTCAAAATCGAATTGCAGACCTATTGCCGGGGCGGGGCCGAATTGCCAGGTGGCAGCATCATCAAACTGCATATCAATTTCGTGCAGCGTGAAGGCCAGCTGCCCATTGGGCTTGAAACAGCCCCGGTAGTAGCTGGTGGTTCGTCCCAGAATACCGACTGGCAACTCGGCTCCCTGGTCGAAGCCCACACTGTTTTCGCCATCTTCGGCAGCGCCGCGGTTGGCGCGCACCTGCGGATCGGCTTCCCAGTTTATACGTGTCTGGCAGCGCCAAATAGCTAAGGCACGCCGCCAGCCGGCCACGGCTGCTGCATTATTTGCAAAACCAGTTTCAAAGCGGAAGCTGTAGCCGCCGCGCCCATTCCGATTGACGTGGGCAGGTTGCACCAGTTCAGTAGTTTGGGTTGCCAGTACGGCACTCACGGCGTACGGCACCGTAATAGAAGCCGCGCTGCTGGCTTGCTGCTGGTTGTTGGTTGTGACACGCACTGGCCCGCTACCGGCAGGGCTGGCCGGCTGACCTAAGGCTGGCACGCGCACTTGAATGCGGGTATCGGTCCAACTTACATACTCACTTTCCTGGGGCTTCACGAGGGAGCTTCCGCCGTTATCAGCGTTGCGGAACTCAACGAAGCCGCCGCCGCGAGTAGCCCCGAACCCGGAACCACTGACTGTAAGCACTGCGCCCGTACCTGCCGGAATTATGGCAGGGCTAATACCACTGATAACCGGGGCTTGCCCGCGCGCTTCCAAAGGCTGCACATACTGGGTGCGAAACTTCTGGAGCCGCTTATTGGGCTGCACCTCGTGCTGTAGCTGGCCCGTAGCTGCCGTCAAGCGTTGATAGAAGCCGGCATCTATCCGGCCGTACTCCTGGAAAGGGTCCGTGGCAGTGCCCGTGCTCAACTCGTAGCGAATAAAGCCTTGGCTACTGCCATACACTGCCCAGCCAGACCCAGACGCGCCGGGCAGAGCCGATGGTTCCAGAAACAAGACACCTTGGTCGCCGGGTTGCAGGTGCAGCGTGTTAGTCAATGCCTGCCGGTCGAGGCCAAAGGTGCCGCCCTCAGCCAGTACAAACAGATCTTGTGGGACATTTCCCTTAAAGCTGCTGAAGACGCGAATTGTGTGGGCGGTGTAAATGCGCCGATGCCCGGTATCCCAGAAGCTACGGGCATCCAGTACCTCTGCCTCTACCACCAGTGCCGCTTTGCGTGCGCGCTCATCCAGCTCGATTGGACTCAGCAGGCAATGGGTTTCCTCCGCAGCTCCGGTCATGGTCTGGGCCGAGCTGCTTAACGGAAACCCCAGCCAGCCGGCTAGCAGTAGCAAACACGCAACAAGCTTCATAGCGGAAATTAGCAGAAGGAAACCACACTACCAGCAGGCACACGTACAGCCACTTGCGTCTAAAGCAAAAAGCTAAAACAGGCTTCCTTGCACCGGTTGCGGAATGATGCGCGGTACCGGCACCTCCAAGCCAGTTAGAGAATTGAGCCGGGCCAGAAAATGCTGTGTCCAGACCGGCGTATGCATAATGTCCTTCTGGTGCACAAAGAAATAGACGCTCTGCAGACCCTGCTGCAGCCAGTTCGCAATCCGCTCGGCCCACAGGTCGGCGCGCTGATAGTCGGAGTTCACCAGACCGTGCCCATTGAACCGAATAAAGGCCGAGGGCGTGGTCAGGCGCATGTGCAACACGTCGCGGCGGCCGGCCACATCACTCAGCACCAGTGTTTTGCCAAGAGCCTCCAGCATAGCAGCCACAGCAGCAAACGCCACTTTATCAGAATACCAGCCTGGGTGCCGAAGTTCGACAGCCAGCGGTACGTCCGCCGGAAAATCGAGCAGGTAACGCTCCAGACGGCTCAGATTCTCAGTCCCGAAGGTGGGCGGCAGCTGCAGAAAGCACCACCCCAGCCGGTCGTCCAGTTCCCGAATGGAGCGGCAAAAGGTGGTGGTTAGGTCATCGGCATTGTAAAGCGCCCGGTCGTGGCTGATAACCTGAGGCAGCTTGGGGCAGAACTGAAAGCCTGGCGGCACCGCATCGCGCCACTTCCGGACAGTAGGTGCATCCGGAATGCGGTAATGAGTGGTATTGAGCTCCAAGCTGTTGAACTGCCGAGCATAGTGGTGCAGGTACTCCGCGTCGCGGATGCCCGCCGGGAAGTACGAACCCAGCCACGCTTTATTCGTCCAGATCGGGCACCCTACAAATACGTGTGGTAGCTCCGGCGCTGCAGTACGGGCCAGCAGCGCAGCCGTATCAGGGTGGTCCGGCGGGAGCCGGAAATCAACGTAGCGCAGGTCAGAAAGGCGGCCAAAATCCATGCAGCAACATACGGCAAAATGTGGGAGGCAGCCCAACGGAGAGCAAGCGTTTTTCGGGCCGAAACTGCCGGTAGGCCTGTCAGCCGAAAACGGACGACTGGTGTGAACTACTCTTATAAAAATTCCGAGACTTTTGCAACCACGCCAGAGCCTCATGTTGCATTAGAAGGACAAAATTTTTTAGGCAGCTGATAGTTTCATTTTTTCCTACTCAGCAAAACGCCTTTCCATAGTGCAAAACCCGCCTCAAAGAAACACAATCATGGATTTCGACCCAGTTTCGTCAATAGATTAAATGCAAATTTTCTTGTTAAAAGTAAATTTATCCGCGTGTGCGGAAGCTAGCCAGCTTGGTTCAGAGGCTTGAGTTTGCAGGGCGCTTCTAGATTTGTCCCGTTCACCAATGCAGAGTACTGATGAAGTTGCTTCTACGACTGAATGTCTCGGGCTTGATGACGGCCGTTTTGATTACGCTGTTGTCGACCCTCTTTTCTGAGGCCCGCGCCATGCGTTCCAGCGACGACGAAAAAACACCTACAGCGGCTACCCGCCGTTCGGCCGTACTGCGCGGCCGCGCCTCCTGGTACGGCCGGGAGCACCAAGGGCACCGCACCAGCAACGGTGAGCGGTTCGACCGTAACAAGTATACCTGCGCCCACAAAACGCTGCCCTTCGGCACCAGACTGCGCGTTACAAATCCCGAAACGCAAAAATCGGTAGTGGTGCGGGTATCAGACCGGGGCCCCTTCCGGCACCAGCGCATCCTCGACTTATCTGAAATTGCGGCCCGGCCACTAGGCATTGTGCAGCGCGGCGCCGTCTCGGTAGTAGCAGAAGTAGTTCCTTCCGACACGCCCCTCGGCCCAGCTGATGCGCCCGAGGACCTTGCTTCGCTCACAACTGATTCGCTCAATACTCTCACGGCCATCACCTCTATCCTACCCGGTTCTGCCGAAGCCACCGATGTGGTAGTGGTGCCAGAGCCGCAGCCCACCTTCGTGGTGCAGGCCGGCACGTTCGGTGATGCGCGCAATGCACAGGCTGTGCAGGATAAAATCAAGTCGCTCGATAGCAGCCTGACCGTGACGGTAGCCACTGGCTCCAAGGAAGGCAAACCCCTGAACCGCGTACTGGTTGGCAGCTTCCAGAATAAGGCCGAAGCGGATAAGGTTCGTCTTCAACTCCAGAAGTGGGGCATTGCCAGCTTGGTCCGGCAGGGCGAAAATATGTAGCGGAGCTTTCCTGTATACCCAGACTAGCCGTTGCCACGTTGTGGCAACGGCTTTTTTGTGCAGCTGTGGCATCACTTTTGTACTCCTCCAATCATATTACATCCTTTGTTAATCACTTTTATGAAAAAAATTCTTCTCGTAGGCTTGGGCTGCACTCTGGCTACTGCCGCTATGGCTCAGACAGAAAAAGGAGCCCGGTTTATTGGCGCTAATGTTGGTGACCTGAGCTACAGCCGAGGCAAGCAGAACTTTGGCAACAGCCGATTCTCTGTTTCGCTCTATCCATCGGTAGGCGTATTTGTAGCCAACAATTTTCTGCTGGGGGCCAATCTGGAGTTGGGCTATAGCAGCGTAAAGTCGGGGAACCTTTCCGGCGACTATTCCACCCGCGTGCTGCAATATGGAGTTTCGCCTTTTGCGCGGTACTATTTACCTGGCGCCAGTGCGCACCGTTTTTTCGGACAGGTCAGCGCCGGCGTTTTGGGCCAGACGGCCTGGTACCCGAACTACTATGATGGTGCGCGGCAGAGCTCTACTAATTTTGCGGGCCGCTTCGGGGTGGCAGTAGGCTACAACTACTTCCTGACGCCTGGTGCGGCATTGGAAGTAGTAGCGGGCTACGGCCATAACAGCAGCCGCAACGCCTTCAGCTCGGGTGCCCTGGACGTACGGGCAGGCTTTTCCATCTTCCTGCCTTCAAAAAGTACGGCCGCTGCTCCAACCGAATAATCACGCTACTGCAGTGCTGGCGCGGCGCGCAGACCCAGTTGGGTTTGCGCGCCGCGTTTTTTTGTCGGATGTTGTGTAGCAGACTTTTTGGTTTGCTCCTACTTATGCTGCGTTATGTTCGGGCTGTACTGGCTTTGATTACGGCTTTGTCTCTCACCTGGGTGCTCAACACCAAGCAAGGTGAAGTACCGCCGTTCGGTAAGTTTCTGAGTCCATTTCGGGGCTTCTGGCGCAACGCCGAAGCGGCCGATGCGCTGCCCACGCAGCAAACGCTCCGCCTGCCGGGCCTGCAGCAGCCCGTGCAGGTACGCTTCGACGACAAGCGCGTGCCCCACATCTTCGCGCAGAACGACCACGACCTGTATTACACGCAGGGCTACCTCACGGCGCAGGACCGGCTCTGGCAGATGGATTTTGTGACGCATGTGGCAGGCGGCCGCCTCTCGGAAATTGTAGGGCCAGCGCGGCTGGAAACCGACCGGTTTTTCCGGCGGATGGGCTTGCCGTTTGGGGCCCGAAAGTCGTTGGAGGTGATGATGGCCGACCCGACCACACGCACCGTGCTGACGTCCTACTCAGCTGGCGTGAATGCCTACATTCAGAGCCTGACGCCGGCCTCGCTGCCGTTTGAATACAAGCTGCTTGATTACAAGCCCGAACCCTGGGCGCCGCTGAAATGTGCGCTGTTGCTCAAGTACATGGCGTTTGATTTGAGCGGCCGCTCCGACGACCTACGCCTGAGCAACGCGCTGCGCAAATACGGGCCGGCCGTGGTGAAAGACCTGTTTCCGGGCTACCCGACCCGCGAAGACCCGATTGTGCCCGTCGGGACACCGCTGGATTTCACGCCGGAACAGGTGCCGCCCACGCCGGCCTCTTTTGAAGCGGCCATGTCCAATAGCACACCGCAACGGGAGCCCGACCCGGAACTTGGCTCCAACAACTTCGCGGTGAGTGGCTCCAAATCAGCTTCGGGATTTCCGCTGCTCGCCAACGACCCGCACCTGCAACTCAACCTGCCTAGTATCTGGTACCAAGTGCAACTAAGCGCGCCCGGCGTGAACGTGTACGGCGTTACCATTCCGGGGGCTCCAACGGTTATCATCGGTTTCAACCAGGAAGTGGCCTGGGGCGTGACCAACGTGGGAGCCGACGTGCTGGACTGGTACCAGTTGAAATTCAAGGACGATACTCGCCGCGCATACTGGCACGATGGCCGCTGGAAGCCCGTGCGCCGCGTGGTGGAGCACATCAAAGTGCGCGGCCAGCCCGACCGGCTCGATACGGTGCTCTACACGCACCACGGCCCTGTAGTGTACGACAAGCAGGAGAAGCCCTTCCTGCCCCAGACGCCCATTCGGCACGCCATGCGCTGGACTGCTCATGAAGGCGCCAACGAAGTGCTGGCTTTCTACCGCCTCAACCGCGCCCGCACCTACGACGACTACACCACCGCCCTAACCACGTACGGCTCACCGGCCCAGAACTTCATCTTCGCCAGCCAGCAAAACGACATTGCCATCTGGCCCAATGGCCGCCTGCCGCTGAAATGGCCGAACCAGGGCAAGTTTGTGCTCGATGGTACCGACCCGGCCTACGACTGGCAGGGCTGGATTCCGCAGGCCCAGAACCCGCACGTAAAGAACCCGGCGCGGGGCTTTGTGTCGTCGGCCAACCAATTTTCGGCAGGCCCGGACTATCCGTACTATCTGGGCTGGGATTTTGCTTCCTGGGAGCGGGGGCACCGCATCAACCAGCGGCTGGCCCGCATGACCCGCGTGACGCCGGACAGCCTGCGCCGCCTCCAAAACGACAATCTGGGGCTGAATGCCCAGCTGATGCTGCCGCGCCTGCTGGCCTTGGTGCCTACCGCCCAGCTTACGCCGGCTGAGCAGCAGCTACATAAGCAGATGCGCCGCTGGAATTACTCGTATGATGCCGCGGCCATTGCGCCCGGTGTGTTTGAGCTATGGTATACCAACCTCGTGAAACGCCTGTGGGCTGATGATTTTGGGTTGGCCGCCACCGGCTTGGAGATGCGCAACCCACCCCGCGACCGAACCAACAACCTGATTCTGCGCGAGCCCAACAGCCCCTGGATAGATGACCGCCACACGCCAGAACGCGAAACCCTGCCGCAGTTGGCACTGGCTTCCTTCCGCTTCGCCGCCGATTCACTCACCCGCAAATTTGGGCCGCTGAGCGAAAAATGGGCTTGGAAAAACCAGAAAAGCACCGACATTCTGCATCTGGCGCAGCTGCCCGGCTTCGGCCATATGGACCTGGACTGTGGCGGCGGCGCGGGCATCGTGAATGCCACGTCGGAGCGGAACGGGCCTTCTTGGCGGATGGTGGTAGCCTTGGGGCCGCGGGTGCGGGCTTACGGCGTGTTTCCGGGTGGGCAAAGCGGCAACCCCGGCTCCCCGGCCTACGACGACCTGCTGGAAACCTGGCGCATAGGTCAGCTTAATGAGCTGCTCTTTCTGCGCTCAGCTGACGAGCCCACCTCCCGCGTACGCGCCGCCTGGACGCTGGAGCGCTGAGCTATATCGGCTTATCTTCGCTACCGAAATCTTGCCTTATGCTGTTATCCTCCGTGACATCTGTGCGCCATGTGCTCCTGACCGGCCTACTTGCGACGCTTCCGCTACTCCCGGTTTCGGCTCAGAAGCGGCCGGCCACTAAAGCGCCGACAAAAACTGCAATCAAGCCAGTGGCTACCCCTGAAACAGTCTATGAGTTGTATCAGGTGCAGATTAAGCCCGAATATGCAGAAGGGCAATATGCTTTTCAGCAGTACCTCAAAAGCGCCCGGCTGCCGACAGATGTGCAGGACGGGCGGATACAGGGCGTGGTGCTGGTAGGATTTGTGGTGCGCCCCGACGGCCGCCTGACCGACACGTATGTAGCCCGTGGCCTCAGCGCAGCGACCAACGCCGAAGCCCTTCGGCTGGTGCAGGCTATGTCTCGTTGGCGCCCCGGTCGCCGCGAGGACAAGCCCGTAGCGACGCGCTATTCGCTGTCGGTCGTGTTCCAGAAGCCCGTATCGGAGACAGCACCTGACCTGTCAGGGCTCAGCTCTAACGATAGAGTGGTAGAAGAAGTGGGAGAGCCCAAAATCTACACTTACGTGGAGCAGATGCCGCAGTATCCGGGCGGCATGGAGGCCATGCAGAAGTATCTGCGCGAAAATTTGCGCTACCCCACCCAAGCCCGCACCGACCAAGTAGAGGGCAAAGTATTCGTGTCGTTTGTGATTCCGGCTGATGGTAAGCCCACCAATACTAAAATCCTGAAAGGCATCGGGGCCGGCTGCGACGAAGAAGCGCTTCGGTTGATAAAGAACATGCCGGCCTGGGCACCGGGCAAGCAAAACGGCCGTGTAGTAATGGTCAGCTACACGGTGCCTATCACCTTCCGCCTCACCACTAGCTCTGACCTAATGCCGTTGCCCGGAGCGACGGATGCCCCCACGCCCCCCGCGGTTGAGGATAAAATCTATACTTACGTGGAGCAGATGCCAACGCTGGGCGGCTCCGTCAGCGGCGTATCGCAGGCGTTGCAGGCCGCGTTGCAGCTTCCTGCTGAAGTCCGTGAAGGCCGTACCGAAGGGCAGGTGTATGTGAACTTCGTAGTGCGCCCCGACGGACGCGTGAGCGACGAGAAAGTGGTGCGGGGCCTCAGCGACGCCTGCAATGCCGCGGCACTTGCCGCCGTGCGGGCCTTGCCACGCTTTGAACCGGGCAAGCAAAATGGCCGTGTGGTGTCGGTGCAACTAACGGTGCCGGTGCTACTGTACGGTCCCAACCATGTGTTTGAAGGCGGCCAGGTCGCAACGCAGGCTAGCTTTCCGGGCGGCGGCACCGCACTACGCGAATACCTCACCGATAAGCTGAAAGAACCGAAAGTACTGAAGCAGGAAAACCTGCGCGGCGCTGTAGAAGTGCGGTTTGTGGTGCAGGCCGATGGCCGTATCGGTGCCACAGAAATAGTGCGCCCCCTCTGCCGCAGCTGCGACGAAGAAGCACTTCGCCTCGTGCGCGACATGCCTCGCTGGACGCCGGCCCGCAATGCAGCCGGCCAGCCGGTTTCGGTACGCCAGCAGGTTATCATCCCGATGCCCGCCGTTCCGGTAGCTCCGCGTGGCAGTACCGGCAGCATTCGTTGGGGTAGCAGCATTGGGCACACCGCTTTCATTTTGGTTCCGGCCGCCACTTCTGCCCTGCCCGCTTCTTTATGAAATCCTTTGCCTGGTTGCTGCTGCTGATATTGGTTTCGAGTGCCGGCCTGCAGATTTTTCTGCCGTGGTGGGTCATCACGCCACTTTGCCTGGTCCTGGCTTTTATCTGGCCTGTGAGTGGCGGAAAGGCTTTTCTGGCAGGGTTTATAGGCATCGGATTGGGGTGGCTGGTGCTGGCTAGCTGGCTGAGCGTCCGCAACGAAGGCCTACTGGCCCACAGGGTGGCGCAGTTGCTCCCGTTGGGTGGCCACGGCTGGCTGCTGCTACTCGTCACAACCATCTTGGGTGGGCTGGTTGGTGGCCTAGCTACTCTGGCCGGAGCGTGGTGCCGCTTTGCCTTTTTCACGCCCAAGAAACGACTAGCCAACTAACTCTGCCCTGGAATCCTTTGCAGAAGTAGCACTTAGTAGTATCTCGTGATGAAGCCTAATGCTTCCAGCGTATACACCGTCACCGATGAAAAGTGGTTGCCACCCTGGATTGGGCGCAGTTCTACCTGTGTTGCGCCGCGGGCCCGCATGGCGTTGTAGGCGTCCTGCGAGTTGAAATAAGGCACATAGTCATCGGCGGTGCCGTGGAAGAGGGCTAGCGGCGCCGTGGGCTTCCAGTCATAAATGTCATTGTCGCGGAAAGCGGCCAACATCTGCGTATCCGAGTTGTTCAGCACGCTGGCGCGGAATGAGCTGGCAAATAGCTGGCTGGCCTGCGTGGGCACCTCGCCAAACGGGTTAGCCTGCAACTGGCTGGCCCAGGGCTGGTTGAAGTAGTAGCTATACGGCCGGTTGATGCTGTACACGCGGTTGTAGGTGTCGAGCACCCACACGTAAGTACTCAGGAAACTCAGGGGCTGCGTCGACTCAAGAATATAGCGGGCAAAGGCTGTTTTATGATAGGCTCCGGCGCCCGGTGCACTGGCTGTCACAGTAAATTCGTCGGCGGCTGTTTCCTGCATCAGCTTGTGCAGCGCCATCGTGGCAAAACCACCTTCCGAATAACCCAGCAGAAAGTTTTTCTGGTTAAGGGCTACGTTTTCCTTCTGGCAGAATTCCTTCGCCGCCCGTAGCATATCCAGCGAAGCGGAAGCCAGCGAGGCGGCATGCTCGTACGGATGCGGCAGGGCTTTTGAAACGCCGTAGCCAATGTAGTCGGGCGCCGACACGATGTAGCCTGTGGAAGCCAGCACCGATACCGCCGAATACACTTCGCTGCCGGATCTGTAGTACGAAGGCGCCCGGCTCTCATCATCGGGCCGGATAGTGCCGTGCTGGTAGCTGAGCAGCGGCAGGGCCTGCGTAGTGACGGGCACCAGCAGCACGCCTGAGGCCGCAACCATCTGCCCATCGGGGTTTCGGGTGGTATATGTCAGTTTATACGCCCGAATAGGGTAGCGGACCAACGCGCCGGCCAGCGGGATTTCCGGCACCCGGCTGGCCAGCATGGTGGTACTGTACTCGCCAAGTAGCGTGCTGCTTACTAAATGCGTTTCGGGAGCTGCGGGAGCTTGCGCAAGCGGCGTGTCTTCTTTGATGCAGCTGGTGCTGGCCGTAAGCCCCAAGGCGGCCCATGAAACCAGGAGTCCGCGCGCTGCCCATAATTTGATTTTTTCGATGAGCATAGTAGACTACTGCTGTTGATGACAGCCACATAACACGCACCAATCCAAATAATTCGCTGCCGCCCCGATTCATGTAACGCAAGCCACGGTGCAACCCTTCGAATTCTGCACTAACTTTATCCAGCATCCCGCCTTCCTGATTTCGGACGTCGCCATTTACTGATTATGCTTCTTTCTTATCTATCTGCGCGCCATCGAAAAATGAGGCGGGCGCTATCTGTCGGCATTCTACTACTGGGAACTTTTTTCTCCCGCCAAGCAACAGCTCAAACCCACTCTACTTCTGAAGAAACCGCTGCTCCCTATGGCACAGTCTACTCATACGTGGAGCAAATGCCGGTATACCCTGGAGGACCAACCCAACTGCTCCGGGACCTGACAGCCAGCGTTGTGTATCCGGAAGTTGCCGTTGGGACGAACGTTGGCGGCAACGTATTAGTCGATTTTATTGTAGCTCCCAATGGGCGCATCTATGAGGTCAAGCTGAACAAAGGCATCGTATCCGGTCCCGGCCAGGAGGCAGCAGCGCAGGCGCTGAATGAGGCGGCTGTAGCAGCCGTTCAGCGCCTAAAAAAGAAGTGGCAGGCCGGGCGTCAGAACGGAAAAGCTGTTGCCGTATCCTTTACCGTCCCACTGGCCTTCGCCCCCTCCGGCCGGTAGAAGCATTGTGCAGAAGTCACTGTCGTCACGGGCTGAAAGCAAGTTCTGCTGGATACTTCAAGAAGTAACCTGTCCGCGCCTTGCCGCATTACCATCTTTATATCAGTCAGTTACACTTAACCCTAGCAGATTACAGCTGCAAAAGCCAGGTTAGATTTCGTTTCAGAGCAAACAAAAATCCCAGTGCTCTTACCGTAGCTGCACCGGGAAAACGTAACTTTCGGAAAACCCTTTCCATTCAGCTTGTCAGTGCGGTATCTTTCTTCTCTCAGCCTTGGGCTCACCTCGTTAGGTCTTGCCCTTACTCTCACCACCCTGCCGGGCTGCGGCTCCCGCTCCGGCACCGACTCGGAGAATGCCACCGCCGTTGCCGATACCGTTGCCAAGCCTGTGGTGGTTGATACCATCCAGCTCAAGCGCGAAGCCATGCGCCGCGACTCGCTCAAGGCCGACTCGATTGTGAAAAAGAGCGGCCAGCTGCCGGGCGCCATTCTGCCGGGCAAGCGCATCGTGGCGTTCTATGGCAACATTCGCTCCAAGGGCATGGGCATTCTGGGCCGCGAGCCCAAAGAACAGATGTTCCGCAAGTTTGCCGGTGTGCTGAAGGAGTGGCAGGCGGCCGACCCCAGCCGACCCGTGCAGGCGGCCTTGCATAACGTGACAATCACGGCCCAGGGCACTCCCGGCAAAGACGGCAAATGGCGCCTGATGAACTCCAAGGCAACCATTGAGGAGGTAATTGGCTGGGCCAAGGAGCACAATTGCATTATTTTCCTGGATGTGCAGCCTGGCCACAGCACCCTGCAGGCCGAGCTGCCTAAGCTGGAACAATACCTCAAAGACCCTATCGTACACCTGGGTATCGACCCCGAGTTTTCGCTGTCTACCATGCCCGGCGTACGCCCCAACCAGCGCATCGGCACCCTCGACGCCAAAGACGTAAACTTCACGGTGAACTTTCTGGCCCGCATCGTGAGCGAAAACAAGCTGCCGCCCAAGGTTCTGACGGTGCACCGCTTCACGCGGAAAATGATTTCCAACTACAAGAACATCAAGCTCGATCCGCGCGTGCAGATTGTAATGCACATGGACGGCCACGGCGACCCCACCCTCAAAAAGGATTCCTACCAGCATTACATCGTGAACGAGCCCGTGCAGTACACCGGCTTTAAGCTGTTTTACGAGTACGACGCCCGCCCCAAGCCTCACCACATCATGACGCCCGCCGAGGTAATTGCCCTGAAACCCTCACCGCTGTACATTCAGTACCAGTAGGCCCGGTGCTCCCCCCAGCAACAAACACAAAGCCCCGCCAGCTGGTAGCTGGCGGGGCTTGTTGCATAGGTGTGTTAGTAGAGCGGGTTATTTGATTGAGCGTTGGGCACGGCGCGCGGCCCCAGCTACCTGAGGCGAAGCTACTGCCGGCTCGGTGGGCAGCAGCGTAACGTTCTGGATGCCGCCGCCGCGAACTGTTATTTCTTCGTCGGTGTAGCCGGCATAGCCCACCAGAATGACCGTGCGGCCCGCGGCCAGTGGTAGCTGGTAGCGCCCATCGGAATCGGTGCTGACTCCGTAAGGGCTGCCTTTCCAGACTACTGTGGCTCCTACCAGCGGCTTGCCTTCCTCATTCAGAACTCGGCCTCTGACGGCCGTAGCAGTAGGACTTGTGGCTGTGGGTTCCGAGACGCCGCTCTTACCGTCAGCAAAGGCAGGGCCCGCCAGCATCAGGCCTGAGGCCAGACCCAGCGCAACGAAATACCGACGCACCAAAATGATTGAAGAGGGAGCAGCAAAGAAAGTGTACAGAGCAGACATGAGCAGTAGCAGGTATGCAGAACTATAGAGGAAAAGCGCTGAGTAAGTCAGACGCCCGTTTCAATGCAGTTCGTACAACCGTAGGATAGTAATTTGTTGACTTATTCAGGTTTTGAGTGTTACAATATTACTTATTTTAACTTTTCACAGAAAATATTATCCTAAATAAATTCTCATTTTAGGACAAACGTCTATAAATGATAGATGAACACCTTCTTTTGCCTGCCAAACACCTTCTGCATCCAAAACCGGCTAACGCAACACGGCCAGCTTACTCAGTAGACTGGCCGTGTTGCGTTGTATAAGCCAATGTGCCGCTAGTGCGCGGCGTTCAGGTCGATAGCTTCACCACGCTTAGCCCGCTTGATGAACAGTACCAGTGGCAGACAGATAATGAAGAACAGGCCGATCATCGAAAAAACCTGCGAATAGGTAATGATGGAAACCTGCTTCATCAAAATACCTTCCAGAGCTGCATACGCTTGTTTTTGCGCTTGATCGAAGGAAAAGCCGCGTGCCATAAAGTTGGCCGTGAAGGCCTGAATACGCTGCACGGTGTTGGTATCGTAGAGCGAGATGTGCGCCAGCGGGCTGATACGGTTCTGGGCAATACTGCGCTCCAAGTACGTACCCACAATGGCTACCCCAAATGAGCCCCCGAGCTGGCGAATCATGCCGGTGAGGCCAGCCGCCTGGCCCGCATCTTTGCCCGACAAGCCAGCCAGACTCATGGTGGTGATGGGCAGGAAAATCAGGCCCATGCCCAAGCCACGCACCATCAGTGGCCAAAAGAAGTCATCTTCGCCGGCCGTGGGCGAAATAATGTTTGCCATCCAGAAGGTAAAGACGAAGAAGATGAAAAATCCTACCGGAATCATGTACTTCTGGGGCACACCCGCCTGTAGCATCTTGCCGATAACGGGCATCATCAGACCCGAGGCCAGGGCACCGGGCAGTAAAATGTAGCCCGTTTGGGCCGCACTGAAGCCGAGGATGCGCTGGGTGAAGATCGGGAAGATAAATACTGAGGCAAACATGCCGAAGCCCAGCACAAACGACAGGATGCCCCCCACGGCTAGGTTACGGCTCTTGCCCAGCACCCGCAGGTCTACAATGGGTTGCTTAGCGGTAAGCTCGCGCCACACGAACCCCACCAGGCCGATGACTGCCAGCACGGTGAAGCTGTTGATGTAGGCACTTTCAAACCAGTCTTCCGTTTCGCCCTGCTCCAGTACCAACTGCAACGAGCCTACGCCCATAATCAGCAGAATGATACCAGCCCAGTCGATTTCGCGCAAGGGCCGAGGAATAGCATTTTTGATGCGCTCCGGGTCCCGAATGAACAAAATGGTGAAGATAGAAGCCAGGATACCTACTGGCACGTTCACGTAGAAAATCCAGGGCCAGTCGTAATTGTCTACGATATAGCCGCCCAACGTAGGGCCGATGGTGGGGCCGATGATGACGCCCATGCCAAACAACGCCTGGCCCAACGGCAGTTGCTTAGGCGGAAACGTGTCGATAAGAATTGACTGCGAAGTGGCCATCAGGGCGCCCCCACCGATGCCCTGCACGAAGCGGAAGGCCACTAGCTCCCAGATATTGGTGCTTTGCCCGCAGGCAATAGAGGCCAACGTGAAGAGAATGACCGATACGAGGTAGTAGTTTCTGCGGCCAAACTGCTCAGCCAGAAAACCCGTCATCGGAATCACAATAACGTTGGCAATGCCGTAGGAGGCAATTACCCAAGTCACCTCCTGCTGCGTGGCCGACAGGTTGCCCATCATTTGGGTCAGGGCCACGTTCACGATGCTGGTATCAATAAGCTCCAGCAAGCAGCACATCACCACCGTAACGACGATGATCCACTTGGTAAATCCGGTTTCCATTCGTTGCTGAGATGTGAGAAAAAGGAAGTGAGAACTGAGACTTTCCGTTTGGCCTGGGCTTCACGAACAAGTCCTGGTTCTCACTCCGCAATTCTCATGTCTGAAAATTTACTTGGTCTTCACCGTCGCTACCACGCTCATACCGGCGCGTAGCGGGTGCTCAGGATCTGCTTTGTCGAGCACAATTTTGACGGGCACACGCTGGGTTACTTTCACGAAGTTGCCGCTGGCGTTGTCAGGAGGCAGTAGTGCAAACCGGGCGCCAGTAGCCGCCGACAGCGACTCGATATGGCCGGCAAACTCCTGATTGGGGTAGGCATCCACCTCTACTTCCACCGGCTGGCCCACTTTCATATTTCCCAGTTGGGTTTCCTTGAAGTTGGCTACCACCCAGGTTCTTTCCGAAGCCACAAGGCCCATCAACTGCTGATTGGGGGTCACCAACTGGCCCGGCTGCACCGATTTTTTGCTCACAAACCCGTTCACGGGCGCTACCAGAGTCGTGTAGCTGAGCTGCAACTTGGCATTTTCGAGGTCGGCTTGGCGCTGCTTTACTACCGCTTCTGCTACGGCTACTTGCTGGCGAGCAGCTTCTACCTGCTGCTGGGCTACTTTCACCTGCTGCTGGGCCGTGTTGCGCTGGGCACTAGTCGATTTCAGATTAGCCTGCACAGCATCATACTCGCTCTGCGGAATGATATCTTCTTTGCGCAGAAACTCACTGCGTTTCAAGTCTTTCTGCAGGCGAGCTTGGTTAGCGTCGCTCACCCCAATAGTGGCTTGGGCGGTGCTCACATTAGCCGAGGCCGTACCAACGGCGGCACGGGCCGCCACTACATTGGCCTGAGCAGAAGCTAAAGCGGCCTCGGCAGCATTCACGCGCTGCTGGTAATCAGCGGGGTCTACGGTCAGCAGCACGTCGCCTTTCTTCACGGGCTGGTTATCTTCTACTTTCACTTCCAGTACCGGACCACTGACACGCGGCAGAATAGGATAGATGTCGCCTTCTACCTGGGCATCGTCGGTTTCTTCGTGGGTCTGGCCGAATTGGTAGCGCTGCCAGCCATAGTAGCCGCCCAGCAGCAATACCAACGCGAGAACGATAAAGATGATAGGACGTTTAGAGCGGCCTGCTTGCTCCTCCGCCACCGGCTCGTAGGCGGCGGAATGCGTTGGCGCTACGGCCGGATCGTGTTGAACGGGAGTTGCCATATGGGTACTTGGTTGTTCGTTGTCAGTTGGTGAGGGAGAGTGGGTGTCTGTTCAGAACAGACTGGTCAGCCGGCCGGTTGGGTCAGGCCGATTGACGGTACTTGTTGGGGCAGCCTGGCTTCACCAGAAGCGTTACGCAGGTGGCCGTGCGGACTACGGTTTCGGCGGTGCTACCCATAAGGAAGCGGGTCAGGCCGGTTTGGCCGTGCGCCCCAATCACAATAATATCGGCAGGATAGCGCCGAGCTTCTTCTACTATTTCCTGGGCCGCATTGCCCCTAGTAACGGCCGTCGTGACCGAGGCACCGGCAGCCGTTGCCGCGTCTTGATAGAACTGCAGCCGTTGTTTCAGTTCAGTATCAGCGGCCGTTTCGGAGGCCGGAGCGGGTTGGGGTTCCAGCACGTGCAACAAGCGTAGCTCCCCTCCCGTACCGGCCGCCAGCGCCGCCGAGTACGTTACCAGCGCCTCCGTGGCAACAGAAAAATCAATTGGACAGAGGATGGTCATGAGGAGGTGATTAAGAGCAGATTCACGGATACTGGTAGTACTCCTGGCACTGTGCTGGCGGGTTCAGCCAGATAAGTTGCCGTTGCTTACCAGATTTGCTCGCCTGTGGCGCGCTTGAGCTGATACTGGCCGAGCGTGTAGTTATAGATAGCCTGCAAGCGTGCCAGCCGGGCCTGCGACAACGACGTTTCGGCGTCCAGCACATCCAGGTTGTTGCCTACGCCATAGCGGTAGCGGGCCTTCGCACGGGTAAGCGCATCACTGGCCTGGCTGATCTGCTGCAGGGCGTTGTCGTAGCGGGCAGTGCTTGACTCCATGTTGTTGGCTGCCTGCCGCACATCGGACCGCACCTGCTCTTCTGTGTCCTGAATGCGGGCCTGAGAGCCTCGGATGTTAGCTAGTGCTTCTACCCGCTGGTTTTTGTTCTTATTGCCATCGTAGATAGGCACCGACAGCTGCACCACTCCCACCGAGTTCGGACGAATCCGGTCCAGCTCGGGTTGGTAGCCATTTTTAGCGCCTAGCTGCGCTCCAACGCCCAGTAGCGGCATGTTGCTCCGCTCAATAAGCTTCAGATTCAGGTTGGCCGTCTGTTCAGCGTCGCGGGCCAGCTTTATTTCCGGCCGGTTGGCAGTAGCCTGGGTCAGCGCACCGTTCAGGTCTACTGATTGCGGTTGGTAGGCAAACACGCCGCGAACCGGCACATCCACGTACTCCGGTTTGTGTAATAGGCGAGCTAGCTGCACCTGTTGGTTGCGTAGCTGGTTCTGCAGGTCAATTTTCGTGTTCCGGGCCTGCGTGATGCGCACTTGCGTGGTCGTCACATCAAAGCGTGTGCTGACGCCACCTTCTACCCGCTTCTCCATTTCGCGCTGGTGCTGCTGCAAAGAAGTAATCTGGGCGTCCTGCACCTTGATGCTCTCCCGCACAAACAGAATGTTGTAGTAGGCCTGCACCGCCGAATACGCCAGGTCGCGGCGCGTCACGTTTATCTGGTCGACGGCCGTCAGACGGCGGCTTTCTGCCAAGTTGTAGGTAGCGTCTTTCTTGCCGAAATCGAGCAGCCCATATTGCAGCGTAATGTGCGCATCATAGTTGTTGTTGGGCGCAAACTGGAACGCCGGAGCTTCCGGGCTCAGTTGCAGCTTCACCACTGGGTCGATGCGGGTGTAGGTGGCGGTGCCAGTAACCTGCGGCAGGAAACCACCCTTGCTCTGCGTAACGCGGCTGGTGGCAGCATTCACTTCTTCTTCCAGCGTGGTGATGGCCGGATTGGCATCCAGCACCGAACGGATAGTGCCGTCGAGCGAAAGAGAATCAGAAATAATCGGCCCCTGCTGAGCATGGGCCACACCGGTTGTCAGCAGCCCTAGAGCTATGAGTGGCACGGTAAATTTTGGTCGGGAAAGCATACTGATGTACGACTTGGTAGTGCCCGCCACCTACCCAACCGTGTGCCAACACGTTAAAACCGTTTTAATGTCGGTAAGAATAGACCCTCATTAACTCCAAACAAGGAAAATATTTTTTGAGAGCATAAAAAGCACGCTAGTATACACCACCGTTTCTCCTCAAATAACAGGAATTACTCGTTTTTATTCCTGTTATTTGAGGAAATCCATACTATGCCGGACCAAGACGACTCTTTATTGCTGTATCTGAATGATGCCATTGCCACGTCACGGGATAAGGAAGGTTTGTTCCGAAGCGTGACGGAAAAGCTACGCCTCATTTTTCCGTTCGATGCTATTACTATCATTACGCTTGATGCTGACCATCAATACCGCCGTGTGTTTCTGCGCGACTACTTGGGTGAAATCCTTCTTCCCGATTATCCCGGCTCCAAGCCAGAGCGTGCTCCGGTAGCTGGCAACCCCATCGAGCAGTTCATCCATTCCCGCCATCTGCAGCAATACGACCTGCAGGAACTTCTACAAGACTATCCGGACCACCAGCCTTTTAATGCCCTTCTGAGCGAGCAGCTCCGGTATTTTACCGTAGTGCCGCTACGCACGGGTGGCCGGTTGGTAGGGCTGCTGTCCTTGGTTGCCCGCCGCCGCCCTGAGCTGTCGGATATGGATGCTGACTTGCTCGAAAAGATTGGCAGTCTGGTAGCTGTGGCCGTTACCAATGCTTTGGCATTCGAGGAAATTGCGCGGCGCGAGCAGGAGAAAACCATGCAACTGGCCCTGAACAATGCGCTGCTCAGCATCAAAGAGCGGGGCGAGCTTTTTCGAGCTATTGCTACCGAGATTAACCAAGTGGTACCCTGCGACTACTTCGGAGTGCGGGCACGCGAACCTGATTCGCCGATGCGGGCTATTGCCGAATTCAGCAAGCAGCCAGACGGTACTTTCGCGCCACTCGATGAAGGCCGGTATGGTGGTATGCCCGACTCTGAAGCGGCTAAAAAGGCGGTAGCAGAGCTTTTCTCGCAGCCGGGTGTGTATGTAGGCCCCGAGTTTGAAAAGCTGGTGGAGCAGTACGCCATGCTGCGCCATATCAGGGACACGCGCGGCACCCAGTCGATACTATGCGCCCCGCTTCTGGAAACCGGCGATGAGCAGGCGGCCGCGCTTATTCTGGCCAGCCATCAACCGCAGGCATTCACCAATGAAATGCTGCAGCTCATCCTGAGCCTGGTGCCGCAGATTCGGCTGGCTATCCAGAACGTGTTTGCCTTTGAGCAGATTGACGCGCTCCGGGCGCAGCTGGAACGGGAACGGACTTACCTGATCGACGAAATTAACACCTCGGTTGCCGACCGCCTCGATGATTTTGTGGGCGGCAGCAGCGTCATGCAGCAAGTCTATACCCGGCTGGGCCAAGTGGCGCCCACCGATACCACAGTACTCATCACCGGCGAGACCGGCACCGGCAAAGAACTGGTAGCCAGAGCACTGCACAACCTTTCACCACGGCGCGAGCGGGCCCTGATCAAGCTAAATTGCGCGGCACTGCCGGCTCAGCTTATCGAAAGTGAGCTATTCGGACACGAAAAAGGCGCGTTTACCGGGGCCCACGACCGGCGCATCGGCAAGTTTGAAATGGCTGACGGCGGCACTATTTTCCTGGATGAGGTGGGCGAATTGCCTCTCGACCTGCAAGCCAAGCTGCTGCGGGTACTGCAGGAAAAAGAGTTTGAACGTATTGGCGGGCGGCGGGTAATCCAGACCGATGTGCGCGTTATTGCGGCCACCAACCGGGTGCTAGAAGAGGAGGTAGCAGCTGGGCATTTCCGCGCCGACCTGTACTACCGCCTCAACGTGTTTCCGATTAAGCTCCCAGCTCTGCGCGAGCGGCCCGAAGACATCGAGCCACTAATGCGGCATTTTCTGGAGCGTTTCACCAAGCGTATGGGCAAGCCGGTGCGTGGCCTGCGCGAGCGGGACCTGCAGGCGTTGCGCCAATACGGCTGGCCTGGCAACGTGCGCGAACTGGAGCACGTGCTGGAGCAGGCGGTTATCGTAAGCCAGGGGCCTTTTCTGGAGTTTGCGGGTTTCTCGGCGGCGGCGCTGTCCACACCCGCTGCTCCGGAAGCCGGCGGGCCGCTTAAGTCGCTGAAAGAGCAGGAACGCGACCATATTCTGGCGGCACTTCAGCGTACCGGCGGCCGCGTAAGTGGCCCGAACGGCGCTGCGGCATTACTCGACATCAACCCCAAAACGCTGGAAGCCCGCATGAAGAAACTGAACATCCGGCGCACAATTACGGCAGGAGAGTAGCTGGAATGCTACATAAAAAGGCCCTACAGAAAGAATCTGCAGGGCCTTTTTATGTGGGTTGAAACCTACTATTTAGCTGCCTGAATTTCAGCAATTGCCTTTTCGGCAATCTGCTGATTGGCAGCAGCAGTAGCAGTGCCTGCCTGTTGCTTCACAGCTGCCTGCATCATCCCGATAATAGGCTCATCGGCCCCGAACCGCTTGTACTGAATGGCTAGGCCTTTGAGACGGTCCACGTCTTCGGTGAAAGCCGCCGTATCGGTGAGACGGGCCAGCATGATGCCCATGCCTTCAAAGAAGTTGCCCTTCTCGCGGCCGGTAGCAGCGTCGAATTTATCACGGACAAACTTCCACTGAGGTTGGCCTCCGTTTTTGGCGTATACATCCACTACTGCCAGAATCAGGCTGTTCTGGTCTGAAGTTTCCAGCGCTTGGGCTTTGCTTAGAGCCAGCTTCGGGTTCACCTGAGCCAGCGCCTGCAAGGCCGCTCCTTGCACCGCGTACGACTGGCTGCCCGCCAGCAGCTGCGCGAACAGCTTCTCATCACGCTTGTCTTTGGTTTTGGCCAAAGCAGTCAGCATCGTAGCCAAGGCGTGCGGGTCTTTCTCGGTAGCGGCTAGCTTACGAAGCGTGGGCAGCGCCGCTTTAGCAACCTCCTTGTTATCGAGCTTAAGCCGCTCGGCAGCCACCATGCGCAAGTTGTTGAACTTGTCGCTGAGGCCAGCAACCAGCAGCTTGCGAGCAGCCGCATCGGTATCCTGCTTGGCAGCAGCAGCCAGCAGGGCTTCACGGCGTGCCACATAGAGCGGCGCGTGGGCATACTGGTAGGCAAACTCTGCGAGGGGTTTAGCATCGGTTTGCTGCCACACCAGCGTTTTCTCGGCGTCCACGTCCACCAAGTCGGGCTTGGCGGTCAGAGGCATCGTGAAGGTTTGGGTGGCTTGGGTCATCATCACGCGCTGGCGCTGTGGCTTGCCATTCACGTAGTAATCGATAGCGAAGGGCAGCTGGAATGGCTGGCCCGGCTGAGTCTGTTTCACCGTCACGGATTGCACCTTTTTGGCCGCATCCCAGGCATAATCGATGCTGACGACTGGGTGGCCGGTGCCGAAGTACCACTGGTTGTAGAACCAGTTCAGATCTTGGCCCGACACGGCTTCCATTGCCAGGCGCTGCTGGTGGGCCTCGCCGTTACCGAACTTGTTGTCCTGCAGGTATTTTTGCAGACCGGCAAAGAATACGTCGTCGCCGAGGTAAGTGCGCAGCATGTCCAGAATGGCACCGCCCTTCTGGTAGCTCACCAAATCAAACATGTCCTCTTGCGTGGCGTAGTGGAAACGCACTAGGTTTTTCTGCGCCTCGGCCGGGCTGCGCAGGTAGTTGCGCAGGTTGCGGTGGTTGTGCGAGTCGCCGGCGTCGGCACCGTATTTATGCTCCGCATAGAGCCCTTCTGAGAAGTCCGCCATCGACTCGTTCACGGTCAGGTTGCTCCAGCTTTCGGCTGTCACGTAGTCGCCAAACCACTGGTGAAACAGTTCGTGGGCAATAACCGATTCGTTTTGGTATTCGCGGTCCAGCAGCTGGCGGTCCGTCATCTGCACAAAATCACCGTGCAACGTCGCCGACGTGTTTTCCATGGCCCCGCTCACGTAGTCGCGCACCACAATCTGGGCGTACTTGTTCCATGGGTAGTCCACGCCGAGGCGGTTAGAAAAGAACTCCAGCATATCGGGCGTGTTGCCGAAAATCTGCTTGGCGAAAGGCGCGTACTTCGGTTCGAGGTAGTAGCTGACTTCCTTGCCGCGCCACATTTCCTTATGAATTTTGAAGTCGCCGACGGCCATCATAAACAGGTAGGGCGCGTGGGGCAGCTCCATCTTCCAGGTATCGGTGCGCAGACCGGGGCCGGCCGGCGTCTGGCTTACCAAGGCGCCGTTGCTGAGCGTGACATACTTGCTGGGTACCGTCAGGCTGATTTCCGAGGTGGTTTTCTGGTTGGGCCTATCAATCGTTGGGAACCAGGCCGATGAAGCTTCCGTCTCGCCCTGCGTCCAGATCTGGACTGGCTTGCCCGCTACGGCACTATCTGGGTTAATAAAGTACAGGCCTTTGGCATCGGAAATAGCCGCGCTGCCTTCCGCTTTCAGCTCATCCGGCTTAGCTGTATACTCAATGTAGATGGTGTAGCTAGTACCGGGCGCCATGGCTTTGCCCAGGTAAATGCGCAGGTTATTCTTGTCGGAGTAGTCGAATTTCAGCGGCTGCAGCTGCTGGCCATTCACCAGAGCTACCGATTTGATGTCCATGCCCTTGGCATCGAGACGTAGCGAATCGGTAGCGTAGGCGTGTGGCTTTAGTGTAACCCACTCTTTGCCGTAGAGGTAGCGCTTGGCATAGTCAAACCGCACATCCAGCTTGGTGTGCACTAAGTCGTTGGATTTGGTGGCCGAGGCGCGGTAAATCTGTAGTGCCGGATTGGCGGGGGCCGCTGGTGGGGTTTGTTGGGCCAAGGTGGCAGTAGCCAGCAAGCAGCCAGCCGCAGTAAGCAGGTGTTTCATAGGTTGAAGAATGGGGAAGAGAGACACTAAGGGCATCCAGCTAGCGTGAGGGTTGCAATTGCTGGAAGTATTATTGGGGTGCCGGATTACCTGTGGCAAACATACCAATCGGTACTATGCAAAACAAGGTACTATTGAAATAAATAGTCGGATTTCATTATATAGACTTAGATACGGCTGACAGGAGCGCCGTCACGCTGAGAGTAAACAGTTGAAAAAAGGGCATATATAGTATAACATGCCCTTATCACTCCCTACCAGCACACTACTCATTCATAGCAACCAGTGCCCCTCTCCGTATAGGTATTATAAAGTTCGAGTCTTTATTTTGCGTAAGGCTTGCTGAAAACCTTCGATTGGCCGTCCCTCTTTTTTGGCTTGGGCAATAGCCTGCTGTTCTGTTGCCTCCGCTTCGGCATGCAGGCGTAGGGCATAGAGCAAGTGCGCCAGCGTATCGTAGTAGGCGGCTTGTGGCTGCAAAGCCACGGAGCGTTGGCTCCAGCGCAACGCCTGCGTGAGATAGGTGCTACGCCGGGTGCCCGACTTGTATACTGCCCACGCGCCGTTGTTAAGGTCAGCGGCCAGTGGATCGGGGCTGCGCGGATTGGCAATTAGCTGCGTAGTAACGGATGCATCTGACTGTGACAGATTGGGATAAGGCGTGGCAGCCCTGAACTGTGTGCGGTTGTCCTGCAGGAGCTTTTGCCATTTCCGGACAGAATCAGCAGGCATAGCCATGTAATACTGTTCGTAGAAACTGCTCAACAGCGGTAAGTAACGCGCAGTGTCATTCACAGCGCGGTAGTAGAACAGCATATTCTGGCTGTAGGCATGCTGGGCCAGCACATAGCTGCGCGAGGACCTCCAGCTGCCCCGTGCAAAATCAGCACCTCGCTGAGCCAGCCGCTCATCCTTGCCTTTGATGGCCGCCTGCATCGTGTTGGAAATGATGGCATCGTTGAGAGCTGTGCGGCTTGCCAAAGGCAACGTAGTATAGATACTGTCGATGAGACGCTGGTTGAGGCGAGCCAGCCGATAGGCACGGCTATCTACCAGGGGGCCGCACTGGTACACAAAAAGCACCTGCGCAAACTCCTCAAAAGCCTTTACAGGCAGCTCGCGCACATAGCTGTCCAGCAGCTCAGGGCTGATAAAGGCACCTACACTACGCCGCGCCTCTATGTACTGGCGCAGAAAGCTCATATTCCGCTCTCCCTGTGCGTAGCGCTGTTCCAGCACGCTTAGGTTATCGGGGGCAGTCAGTTTCCGGCGAAATGTATCGATGTCGAGCAGGTAGCGGGAAGCCTCACTTGTGTTGCCGAAGCTGCGGTGAAGCACCGTGCCGTCGGGATGCAGATAGAGGTAAGTGGGAAAGGTAGTGATGCGGTACTGCCGAGCCAGACGCCGGCCCTCAGGGTTGGAGATACTGACCTTCACCGACAAGAAGTCCTGCTGCAATACCCGCACTACAGTTACCTCATTGAGGCCAGAACGGTAGCGTTGTGCTATTTCCTGTTTCGTTAGGCCCGTGGACGGCGGCAATGATTCAAAAAGCAGAAATACGGGCTTCTGTAGTTGCCGGGCCCGCTGCAGCACTTTCCCCAGCGAATCAGTTTCGAAATGGAGTTGCTGCCCTATGGCGGCACGCGTCAGCAACAGGCAAATCAGCATGCTAAAAATCCGTGAAATCATATACTTAGAAAAATAAGAATGAGCACCTTTATTACTAGTGCACAAGGTAAGCACAAGCACACAGCAGCACTATTCAAGACCGGATACCAGCCGTTCCGGCAGCCCTTCTTCCACCGTTCCCGTACACAGCAGCATCCATCCACTTAAGCTCCAGCAACTATGGCTCAACCTGCCACCACGCCCCAGCATACCGACCCCGCCACCAAGCGCGACGAGAAAAAGAACGAAGAAACCGTGAAGGACAAGCCCGACGGCAAAAAGAAAACTACGCAGCAGAAGTAATCAGCTTCTGCCTAATGAAAAGCCCGGCCACTTGCGTGGCCGGGCTTTTTTGGGCCAGTGAATTATGTGGTTCGGGAGCTAAACGTGCCACGAATGCGTTTTGCCCGTACTTTTAGCCGAATGCCCATTCCTGACTTCGACCCCACTCAGCTCACCCGCGAACAGGTGCTGCGCGCCCTGCGCCAGATGGACCGTGAAGGGCCGCGTATGCCGCTTAGCACCGTCTACGACCTGGTGTACCGGGGTCGGCGCTATGCCCCGCGCGCTGTAGCAAAGCTGGCTTATCAGTTGGCTATTGGCCAGCCGGATGCTGCGTGGCCCCTGCCGGCTGGTGCAGCTACAAACCGGGTTCTGGAGCAGCTCGATTTCACCATTGCCACCAAGCGTCCTACCCTCGCCAACTCACCGCTCGATGGCGACGTAGCCGCCCAAGAGGCCATGCAGGCGCTTTACACCGGCCGCGAAACAGTACCGAAGCAGCCAAAGCAAGCAGTGAAGCCAGAAGCTGATGCCGTGAGCGAGCCGGCTTTTGCGTACTCCATGCCCCCTTCTCAGCCCTACCAACGGGCACAGGCGTTACAGGAGCTTTTTATTTCAGAGGCTCGCCTTGGTGCAGCCCTGTCTGCCCTGCGCCGACGCCACAACCTGATTCTGCAGGGTCCGCCGGGCACGGGCAAAACGTTTCTGGCGCGGCGGCTGGCCTGGCTGGAACTGGGCGCTACCGATGCCGCCCGCGTGGAGCTGGTGCAGTTTCATCCCAGCTACAGCTACGAAGACTTTGTGCAGGGCTTCCGGCCCGATGCGCAGGGCACATTCCGGCTGCAGGACGGCGTGCTGCTTGACTTTTGCCGCCGGGCTGCCCAGGAGCCGGAGCATCCTTATTTTCTGCTGATTGACGAGCTAAACCGAGGCAACCTAAGCCGCATTTTCGGCGAACTGCTGCTATTATTGGAGGCCGATAAGCGCGGCCCCGCCCACGCTGTACGCCTGCCCTACGCTCCTGCCGACGCTCCACGATTCTTCGTGCCCGAAAACGTGTTTTTCATCGGGACTATGAACCTAGCCGACCGCAGCCTTGCGCCGCTGGACTACGCGTTGCGCCGCCGTTTCGCCTTCGTGGAAATGACGCCCGAGTTTGGGCCACCGCTGCAGGAATACCTAACCGAAAAAGGCGTGCCCGCCGCTGTAGTGAAGCGCCTCACCCAGCGTCTCACCGACCTGAACCAGACCATCACCGACGACCCCGACCTGGGGGCCAATTTTCAAGTTGGGCACAGCTACTTCTGCGCGCCGCCAGCAGCCCCGGCTGCGGCTGAGGAGTGGCTGACCCTGATTCTGGAGCAGGAAATTGCACCGTTGCTGGATGAGTACTGGCTCGACCAGCCGGCCAGGGCTACGGCTCAAAAGAAAAAGCTGCTGGCCCGGTAGCTATGCTGATTCCCATCCAGAACCTCTACTACCTGCTCTGCTACGCTTGGAATCGGTTGCCGGAGCGAGCAGAGCTTCTGGCCGTAGAAGCCGTCCCGTTTCATCGGCCGCTGGAACTGCTGGCTCATGTGCTACTGACTGGTACCCGACGGCTTTTGCAACAGGGCCTGCCGGTAGCCTACACAGAGCGCACGGAAGAACTGGCCGAGTTGCGCGGGCGCCTGCTGCTGGCGCCTACCTTGACGCAACAGCTGTTATCTAAAGGCCGGGCCGTGTGCCAGTTTGATGAACTAGGACCCGATACGCCCTTCAGCCAGCTACTGCTGGGCACCTTGCACCAACTGGCCCGCAGCCGTACACTGCCCATTGCCCTCCGCCACGACCTGAAGCTGACGCTACGCCGGTTTCCGGCTGCCATGGCGCCGCAGCCGCTTTCTGCATCCAGTCTGCGCGCGGTGCGCCGACTGCGGCCAACTGGGTTGTCGGCGTTTCTGCTGAATGTATGCGAGTTGATTTACCACAGTGCTCTGCCGTCGCCGGAGGCTACTGGCCGCCCCCGCTTCCGTGACTTTCGCCGCGACGAGGCGCTGATGGCGCGCCTGTTTGAGCAGTTTGTCCGCAACTTTTATCGTCTGGAGCAGCGCCGGTTTCGGGTGGCCTCGGAAGTCATTCAGTGGCAAGTGGAGGCCGAGTCGGCGGAAGCGCTGGCGCTGCTGCCCGCTATGGTTACGGATACGTCGCTGGAAGCGCCGGACCACAAAATCATCCTCGACACGAAGTACTATACCGCGGCACTTCGCACCCGCTACGACCAGCAAAAGCTGATTTCGCCCCACCTCTACCAACTCTACGCTTACCTCCAGAACCAGCCCACGCAGCCCGGCCAGCAGTTGGAAGGCATTCTGCTTTACCCGGCCGCCACGCAGTTTGTGGATGTACGCTACACCCTGGGCGGCCACCCCGTCCGCATTGTTACGGTAGACCTGGCGCAGCCCTGGCCACAGATTTCAGCGGCCCTGCTGGCGCTTCTGGATTGAGAATTTCATAACATAGCAGGCAGTTTTCTGCATTTGTGCAGCCCCGCTACGTCAGTTGCGTCAGTAGGTTGCAATTCGGGGCTATTCTGCCTAAACTACCCCTCCGTTCCAACTCCATCACCAAACTTCTACTCTTTTGAAACGACGCGAATTTGTGGGCCTCACCGGCCTGGCAACCGGCGCCCTGTTCCTGCCCTCCATCCCGGGGTTGGCCAGCTCGCCCGTAGACCCGGCCCGCTTGCTTGAGGCCGTGGACCCGGCCATCAAGAAGCGCCTAGCTGATGCCGCTCTGAACGCCGCTAAATCTGCGGGTGCATCCTACGCCGACGTACGTATTGGGCGCTATCTGAATCAGAGCATTTTCACCCGCGAAAAGCAGGTGCAAAACATTGCCAGCGGAGAAAGCTATGGCGCAGGCATTCGGGTTATTGCCAATGGTACCTGGGGCTTCGCGGCTACCAATACCGTAACGGAAGCCGGCATGGCCAAAGCTGCCCAACTGGCCGTGCAGATTGCCAAAGCCAACGCTAAAGTGCAGAAAGACCAGGTAAAACTGGCCCCGCAGAAAGGCTACGGCGAGGTATCCTGGAAAACCCCGATTGAGAAAAACTCTTTTGAGGTGCCCGTGAAGGAGAAGGTAGATCTGCTGCTAGCCGCCAACGCTAAAGCCTTGGACAATGGCGCTTCGTTCGTGAATTCGGCACTGTTCCAGATCAACGAGCAGAAGTATTTCGCCAGCACCGACGGCTCCTACATCGACCAGGACATTCACCGTATCTGGCCCACGCTCGGCGTTACGGCCATTGACCGGACTACCGGCAAGTTCCGCACCCGGGAGGGCCTGAGCGCACCGATGGGCCTCGGCTACGAGTACCTCACGCCCAAAGCCGCCGACCGGATCAATGGGCCCGCCGGCACGGGCTTGGTGGGCTACCGCAACTCCTACGACATGCTGGAAGATGCAGCTCTGGCTGCCAAACAGGCCAAGGAAAAGCTGACGGCAAAAAGCGTGGTGCCCGGCAAATACGACCTGGTGCTCGACCCCAACCACCTAGGCCTGACCATTCACGAAAGCATCGGGCACGCGACGGAACTGGACCGCGTGCTGGGCTACGAAGCCAACTACGCCGGCACTTCGTTCGCCACGCTGGAGTGGAAGGCCAAGAACGCGCCGTACGGCTCCAAACTGGTGAATATTGTGGCCGACAAAACGCAGCCCGGCAGCCTCGGCGCCGTCGGCTACGATGATGAAGGAGTCAAAACCGGCCAGTGGGACATCATTAAAGAAGGTAAGCTGGTGGATTACCAGAAAACCCGCGACCAAGCGCACATCGTGAACCAGGACCACTCCGATGGGTGCTCCTATTCGCAGTCGTGGCAGGATGTGCAGTTCCAGCGCATGGCCAACATCAGCCTGCAGCCTGGCAAGGAGAAACTGAGCGTGGATGAAATGATCAGCAAGGTGGACAAGGGCATCTACATTGCCGGCCGCGGCTCGTTCTCCATCGACCAGCAGCGCTACAACTCGCAGTTTGGTGGCACGGTGTTCTATGCCATCGAGAAAGGCAAGATTGCCGGTATGCTTGAAGACGTAGCCTACCAGACCAACACCGTAGAGTTCTGGAACAGCTGCGCCGCTATCTGCGACCAGTCGGATTACCGGTTGTTCGGCTCGTTCTTCGATGGCAAAGGCCAGCCCAGCCAGGTTTCGGCGGTGAGCCACGGCTCCAGCACCACGCGCTTCAACGGCGTCAACGTTATCAACACGGCCCGCAAAATTGGTTGATGGGCCTCTGTGCCCTCTGCCCAGCCGCCTGACCCAGTTAGAGCCGGCTGGGCGCCCACCAGCATATCTAGTCATCCAAACTCAGCCCATCAACAATGGCAATTCTTTCCCAGGATGAAGCCCAGGCCATCCTCAAAAAGGTCCTCAGCTTTTCTACCGCCGACGAGTGTGAAGTCACACTTAATGGTGAAACTGGCGGCAACGTCCGCTCAGCCCGTAACTCCATCAGCACCAGTGGCGCCGTCGATAATGTGAGCTTGGTAGTGGAGTCGCGCTTTGGCAAACGCTCCGGCGTGGCTACCTGCAATGAATTTGACGATGCTACATTGCGCCGTTGTGTGCAGCGGGCCGAAGAAATTGCGCGTCTCGCTCCCGAGAGCCCCGAATACATGCCGCTGCTGGGCCCGCAGCAGTACTCAGCCGCACCCCAGGCGTTTGCCAAAAGCACGGCCGGCATCACGCCCGACTACCGCGCCCAGCAGGTGGGGGCCAGCATGAAAATCTGCGACGAGAAGAAGCTGTCTTCGGCTGCTTTCCTGAATGATGAGGCCGGTTTCGTGGCCAAGCGCAACAGCAAAGGCTTGGAAGCCTACCAGCAGCTCACCAATCTGGAATTCAGCATTACGGTGCGCACGCCCGACGGCACCGGCTCCGGCTACGCTACCGCCGACTACAACGATTCCAGCAAGTTCGACGCCGCCGCCCTTACGCGCACTGCTGCCGATAAGGCCGCCATGTCGCGCAATGCCAAAGCATTGGAGCCCGGCAAATACACCGTAATTCTGGAGCCGGCGGCCTTGGTTGCCAACTCCGATGCGTCGCTGCTGCAGGCACTGATGGGCGCTCTGGACGCCCGCAACGCCGACGAAGGACGCTCGTTCCTGAGCAAAAAAGGAGGCGGAAACAAGAAGGGCGAAAAGCTCTTCGACGAGCGGGTGACCATCTACTCCGACCCGACCATGCCCGAGGTGGCTACCCTGACGTTCTCCGGCGACGGACGGCCGCAGAAAAAGACCACCTGGATTGAGAAAGGTGTGGTAAAAAACCTCTACACTTCGCGCTTCTGGGCCCAAAAAGCCGGTATTCCGGATCTGCCGCGCCCCAGCGGCTGGGTGATGGAAGGCGGCACGCAAAGCCTGCAGGACATGATCAAAGGCACGGCCAAAGGCATCCTCGTGACGCGCCTGTGGTACATCCGCCCCGTTGACCCGCAGACGCTGCTTTACACCGGCCTCACCCGCGACGGAACGTTCTACATCGAGAACGGCAAGATCAAGCATCCGGTGAAGAACTTCCGCTTCAACGAGTCGCCGATTATCATGCTCAATAACCTGGAAGCCATTGGCAAGCCGGTGCGCGTGGGCGGCAACCTCGTTCCGCCGCTGAAAATCCGCGACTTCACCTTCACGAGCCTTTCCGACGCCGTGTAACGTCTGGATTTATTTTCGGAATAAAACGGCGTCCTTCGGGTCGGAGGACGTCGTTTTATTTCTTTTTTAAATATATCCGCATGAAGCAATTTCTTTACGCAACCGCTTTTCTACTGCCTTTCGCAAGCACTGCTCAGCAGCCTGACTCATCTGCTGCCGAAGCTTCTGCTAAGGCTGTATACCGCGAAAACAACTACGTATCCTTCCTACCCGGCACTATTCGTCTGCTCGATGGGCACCTTATTCAGGGGTATGTGCCCATCCCAACTATGTACCCCGGTATTGGCACTGACTTCATCTACTATCGGGCTCACCCTAAAAGCAAACCTAAGCCAAAGAAGCAGACGGTGGAAATTTCCCGGGTGCATAGCATAACGGCCGGAGCCCATTATTTAGAGACAATGTTGCTGCCTGACGGCTCCGACGAACTATATGACCAAGAAATATTGGCTGAGCGGTTTGTGAATGGGCCGGTAGAAGTGTTTCTGCAGGCCGAAGCACAGAGCATACCGGTACCCATACCCGTGGCCGGCTCTATTTTGGGCGCGGCCATACCCTACACCAACAGCCACTTTTTCGTCCGGCGCAACGGCTTTCTGATGCAGGTATATCGGGGCTCCTTTAAAGAGGTGATGAGTCAGTATCTGCAGGACTACCCTGAGCTGGCTGCCAAGGTGCGGGCAGGCGAAAAAGACTATCACTACCGCAACATGATTTCTATTATCACGGAGTTCAACGCTCATATCGGTAGTACCTCGGGCACTGGCCAATAAGTGTTGCTAACGCTGACATCATACCCATCAACTCGAAAGCCATTGGTAAGCCGGGGCCCGCTACCCTTTGTTCAACATCCGTGGCTTCTCTTTCATCAGCCTTCAGAAGCCGTGTAGCGCACAGCGCAATCTGTGCCACCCAACCCAACCTATCTGAATACCCTTCTTCGTATGAAAAGACGTGATTTTGTAGGCCTTACCGGCCTGGCCACTGGTGCCCTGTTTGTGCCCAGTATTCCGGGCTTCGGCAACGGCACTAGCGTAGACACGCTGCGCCTGCTGGACGCAGCCGATGACCCAGCCATCAAGAAGCGCCTAGCCGATGCGGCTCTGAATGCTGCCAAAGCCGCCGGCGCCACCTACACCGATGTGCGCATCGGGCGCTACCTCAACCAGGGCGTGTTCACCCGCGAAAAGCAGGTACAGAACATCGTCAGCACGGAGAGCTACGGCGCGGGCATTCGGGTTATTGCCAACGGCACCTGGGGCTTTGCTTCCACCAACATCGTGACGGAGGCCGGCATGGCCAAAGCCGCCCAACTGGCCGTGCAGATTGCCAAGGCCAACTCGGTGGTGCAGAAGGAGAAGGTGCAGCTGGCCCCGCAGCAGGGGTTTGGCGAGGTGAGCTGGAAGGCTCCTATTCAGCAGAACGCCTTCACAGTGCCCATCAAGGACAAAGTGGACCTGCTGCTGAATGCCAACGCCAAAGCGCTGGAAAATGGCGCTTCGTTCGTGAATTCGGTGCTGTTTCAGGTGAACGAGCAGAAGTATTTCGCCAGCACCGACGGCTCCTACATCGACCAGGACATTCACCGCATCTGGCCCACGTTCGGCGTCACGGCTATTGATAGAGCATCGGGCAAGTTCCGCTCACGCCAGGCCCTGAGCGCCCCGATGGGCCTTGGCTACGAGTACCTCATACCCAAGGCTGCCGACAAAATTGCCGGCCCGGCCGGCTCCGATGTGTTCGGCTACCGCAACAGCTACGACATGCTGGAGGACATTGTGCGCGCAACCAAGCAGGTGAAGGAAAAGCTGACCGCCAAGAGCGTGGTGCCCGGCAAATACGACCTGGTGCTTGACCCGCACCACCTGGGCCTCACAATTCACGAATCGGTAGGCCACCCGCTGGAGCTGGACCGCGTGCTGGGCTACGAGGCCAACTACGCCGGTACTTCCTTCGCGACGATGGAGTGGAAGGCTAAGGGTACGCCGTATGGCTCGAAGCAGGTCAATATCATAGCCGACAAGCTGCAGCCTGGCTCGCTGGGCGCGGTTGGTTACGACGATGAAGGCGTGAAAACCAAAGAGTGGGACCTGATAAAGGAAGGCAAGCTGGTGGACTACCAAAAAATCCGGGACCAGGCGCACATTGTGGGCCAGAAGGAGTCGGATGGCTGCTGCTACTCGCAGTCATGGCAGGATGTGCAGTTCCAGCGCATGGCCAACATCAGCCTCAAGCCCAGCGCCACCAAAATGAGCGTAGACGACCTAGTGAAAGGCGTGGACAAAGGCATCTACATTGCCGGCAACGGTTCGTTCTCCATCGACCAGCAGCGCTACAACTCGCAGTTCGGCGGGCAGGTGTTCTATGCCATCGACAAAGGCAAAATCACGGGCATGCTGGAAGATGTGGCCTACCAGACCAACACGCTGGAGTTCTGGAACAGCTGCGCCGGCAGCTGCGACGCCTCCGACTATCGGTTTGCGGGCTTCTTCAACGACGGCAAGGGCCAGCCTTCGCAAAGCTCGGCCGTGAGCCACGGCTCCAGCACCACGCGCTTCAACGGCGTCAACGTCATCAACACGGCCCGCAAGATTTAGGCGCCGCTGATGCTGCTCATGCTACAACGGCCTGCTGGAATCTATCCGGCAGGCCGTTGCTTTATCATCTGGTTTTTCTAATATTTATCAACCCTCCGCACAACCCTTACCGGCTATAGCGCATCTGTCGGTCGATTCTGCTTTGCGGCCCTGCCGGGCCCACTTTCTTTCTTATCACTTTTCACCCCAACCACCTTGAGAAGACGTGATTTTGTGGGGCTTACCGGTCTGGCGGCTGGGGGCCTGTTGCTCCCGAGCCTGCCCGGCATGGGTGGCATCTTCGTGGAGCCCGAACAGCTACTCGACGTCATCGACCCGGCCCTGAAGAAGCGGCTGGCCGATGCGGCCCTGAATGCGGCAAAGTCGGCCGGGGCCAGTTACACCGATGTGCGGATTGGACGCTACCTGAATCAGTACGTTTTCACGCGTGAGAAGCAGGTGCAGAACATTGTTAGCACGGAGAGTTTTGGGGCAGGCGTACGGGCGCTGGTAAACGGCGCCTGGGGATTTGCGGCCACCAATACCGTGACGGAGGCCGGCCTGGCGGAAGCCGCCCGCACCGCCGTAGCCATTGCCAAAGCCAACCAGAAGGTCCAGAAAGCCCCGGTGCAGCTGGCGCCACAGAAAGGCTACGGCGAGGTATCCTGGAAAACCCCGATTGAGAAGAACTTCTTTGAGGTGCCCGTGAAGGAAAAAGTGGACTTGCTGCTGGCCGCCAACGGCAAAGCCCTGGAAAACGGCGCTTCGTTCGTGAATTCGGCACTGTTCCAGATCAACGAGCAGAAGTATTTCGCCAGCACCGACGGCTCCTACATCGACCAAGACGTGCACCGCATCTGGCCCACGTTCGATGTGACGGTGGTAGACCGGACCACGGGCAAGTTCCGCTCGCGCGGCGCCATGGCCTCGCCGATGGGACTGGGCTATGAGTACCTGACGCCCCGCGCCAGTGATAAAATGGCCGGCCCGCAGGGCACCAGTGTCATCGGCTACAAGCAGCGCTACGACATCCTGGAAGATGCTGCCCTGGCTGCTAAACAGGTGAAGGAAAAACTCACTTGCAAGAGCGTGGTACCCGGCAAGTACGACCTGGTGCTCGACCCGTCGCACCTGGGCCTCACGATTCACGAATCGGTAGGCCATCCGTTGGAGCTGGACCGCGTGCTGGGCTACGAAGCCAACTATGCCGGTACCAGCTTCGCTACGCTGGAGTGGAAAGCCAAAGGCGCACCGTATGGGTCGAAGCTCGTGAACATTGTGGCCGACAAGCTGCAGCCCGGCTCGCTGGGTGCGGTGGGCTACGACGATGAAGGCGTGAAAACCAAAGAGTGGGACCTGATAAAGGAAGGCAAACTGGTGAACTATGAGAAGATTCGGGACCAGGCGCACATCGTGGGCCAGACCGAGTCGGATGGCTGCTGCTACGCCGACTCCTGGAGCAGCGTGCAGTTTCAGCGCATGCCCAACGTGAGCCTGCAGCCCGGCAAGGAGAAACTGAGCGTGGATGAGATGATCAGCAAGGTGGACAAGGGCATCTACATTGCCGGCGAAGGCTCCTACTCCATCGACCAGCAGCGCTACAACTTCCAGTTCGGTGGCAAAGTCTTCTATGCCATTGAGAAAGGCAAAATCACGGGGATGATAGAGGACGTGGCCTACCAGGCCAACACGCAGGAATTCTGGAACAGCTGCGCCGCCATATGCGACGCCTCCGATTATCGGTTCTTGGGCACCTTCTTCGATGGCAAAGGCCAGCCCAGCCAGATATCCGCCGTGAGCCACGGCTCCAGCACCACGCGCTTCAACGGCGTCAACGTCATCAATACGGCCCGCAAAATTTAAGTATTCAGCTCATTCACAATGGCAATTCTTTCCAAAGACGAAGCCCAGGCTATCCTCAAAAAAGTCCTCAGCTTCTCGACTGCCGACGAGTGCGCCGCCCAGCTCAATGGCAGCACTACCGGCAATATCCGCTACGCCCGCAATGCGGTAAGCACAGCCGGCTCTTCCAGCGACGTGAGTATGGTGGTAGAGGCACGATTCGGCAAGCGAGCCGGCGTGGCTACCTGCAACCAGTTCGATGACGCTACACTGCGCCGCTGCGTACAGCGGGCTGAGGAAATTGCGCGCCTCGCCCCCGAAGACCCGGAATACGTGCCCATGCTAGGCCCACAGCAGTTTCTGACGCCCATCACCTACGCCGCCAGCACCGCCGCCATCAGCCCCGATTTCCGGGCCCAGGTAGCGGCCGACAGCATTGCGCTGTGCGAGAGCCGCAAGCTCACAGCCGCTGGCTACCTCGAAGACGGGCCCCGGTTTGTGGCCATCCGCAACAACAAGGGACTCGAAGGCTACCAGCAGTCGACCAACCTCGACTTTTCCGTGACCGTGCGCACCGCCGATGGCACCGGCTCGGGCTACGCCGTGGGCGACTTCACGGACGCCGCGAAGTTCGATACCAAAGCCATGACCAAGCGTGCAGCCGACAAAGCGGCCGGTTCGGTGGGAGCCAAAGCCATTGAGCCCGGCAAGTACACCGTAATTCTGGAGCCCGCCGCACTGGTATCCGACGAGGGCATTCTGAACCGACTTATCTATGCGCTGGACGCGCGGGAAGCCGACGAAGGCCGTTCATTTCTGAGCAAGAAAGGAGGTGGCAATAAGCTCGGCGAGAAAATGTTCGACTCGCGCGTGACTATCTACTCCGACCCGCTGAACGCTAGCGCCCCCGGCCGCGTGTTCGACGGCGACGGCCTGCCCGTGAAGCGCATGACGTGGATAGAAAAAGGGGTGATGAAGAACCTCTACTACTCCCGTTTCTGGGCCGAAAAGAACAAAAAGCCAGCCACGGCTTTTCCCAGCGGATTCGTAATGGAAGGCGGCACGCAAAGCGTCGAGGATCTGATAAAGGGCACGGCCAAGGGCATCCTGATTACGCGCCTGTGGTACATCCGCGACGTTGATCCGCAGACGCTGCTCGTGACGGGTCTCACGCGCGACGGCACGTTCTACATCGAGAACGGCAAGATCAAGCACCCCATCAAAAACATGCGCTTCAACGAAAGCCCGGTGATTATGCTCAACAACATAGAGGCCATCGGCAAACCACAACGCTTGGGCGGTAATATGGTGCCCCCGCTCAAAGTGCGCGACTTTACGTTCACGAGCCTCTCCGACGCGGTGTAGCAAACGTTGGGCAGATACAGTAAATAGAAGCCCCGCTTTCCGGCTGGAAAGCGGGGCTTCTATTTACTGTATCTGCCTAGGGTTATTCGTCGCCGAACCGAATGCCGATATAGCCTTGGATGACGCGGTTTTTCAGGCGTGGGTCGTTGGCACCGTTCAGGTCTCGCACATCATTGATATCGTTGAGGCCGGCCGTATAGCGCGCCCCTAGAATCAGGTGGCCGACTTCGATGCCGGCTCCGGCTGCAAGGGCGAAGTCGGTTTTCTTGTAGTTGCTGTCGGCCGAGCGGTCTACGGGGCCATAGCCATCGGCGGCGCTGATGCGCAGGGTGCCATCTTCACGCGCCCCAAGCAGCACGCCAAACTGCGGGCCGGCTTCGGCAAACACAGGGCCTACTTTCACGCGGGCCAGCACCGGCACGTTGAGGTAGTGCAGCTTGGTTTCGTAGTTGGCTAGTGTAGAGCGGAACTCCGAACCTTGCAGCGAATACAATACTTCCGGCTGAATGGACAACGGACCCAGCACCGGAATCCGGGCAAAGACACCGGCGTGGAATGTGGTTTTGTAGCGCGTTTCCATCTCAATGTTTTGTCCATCGAGTATCGCCCCATTGATACCGGCTTTGATTCCGAACTGTGCCTGGGCGCTGGTAGCGGCCAGCAGCGGCAGCAGAAATAAGAGAGAGTGTGCTTTCATAGCGTTGAGCAGTTTGCTGTTGCAGAAGCTCTTAACGTAAAACAGCCGCCCTACGCATACAGAATAGCCCTATAACTTTTGGTCAATAACTTCCCAAGCACCATTCGGAGAGTATTTTGCCACCGAAGCCACCTTGCCGCCACTGCTGTGTCTGTAGCTCCGGTGTTCTTCGCCTGCCTGTATCGTCTTCTCTCTGTCCGCTCCTAATGCCTGCTCCTTTCACCTTCGTGCGCCTGCAATACCGCTCCGGCGACTGGGACGGCGTGGACGAGCGGATGCCCACCAACCTGCTCCATTCTCTGATTCAGTACACCAAAATTCCGGTGAACCAGAAGGAGAAAGTAGTAGCATTGGACTCGGCCGAGCTGTTTCGCTACCCGTTCTGCTACCTGTCGGGGCACAAGCTGGTGCAGTTTTCAGCGCAGGAGAAAAAGAACTTCACCCAGTACGTGCGCAACGGCGGCTTCGTGTTCGTGGATGACTGCAACCACGACATTGACGGGCTGTTTGCGCGCTCCTTCGAGGAGCAGATGCGCCAGTGTTTCGGGGCCGGCGCGCTCAAGAAGCTGCCCAAAACGCACGCCATCTACTCGCAGTTTTTCAAGTTTCCGGATGGACCGCCGCCCACCTCGTTCGAGCTAAACGGCTGGGGCGACGACCTGGTGCACGACTACCTGAAAGGCATCGAAATCAACGGCCGGCTGGGCGTGCTCTACTCCAACAAAGACTACGGCTGCGAGTGGGACTACGACTTCCGCAACAAGCGCTTTCTGGCTGAAGACAACACCAAATTCGGCGTGAACATCCTGCTCTATGCTCTCACGGCGTAACGGAAAATTTCGGCTTGTTTAAAACCGGAAGCCCAGCCCCAGGCGTCCGTCAAAATCGGTCTGGTGCGTGTCGTAGTAGGCCTTTTGCTCGGTCTGGTAGCCACCATAGGGCGATGCTTTAAACTTGTCCTGCCCCACGTGCTGCCAGTTCATCAGGCCGGCCGACACATCCAGGAAGAACCGGCTGCCGGATTTAAACGAACCCTGCCACCCTAGCAACGCCCCGGCACCCACAAACCGCCGCTGCTGCGTTGGCTCGTAACGGCCCGACAGTTTCACGCTGCGAAAAGCCACAGCCGGGGCCAAATAGAAACCGGCCAGGGCCTGCGTGCCCCGCTGCGGGCGGAAATAGTAGCGCCCCTGCACCGATACGCCCGCTTTGCGCTCCGAGTAACTGCCCCCATTCAGGAGGCCCTCGCCCACCACGCTAAATCGAGCGCCTACCTGCCGCTCGTAGGAAGCCAGAAACGGGAATAGCGCTCCACTGTTGCCCATGGCTGCATTGGCGAAATTACTGGCCAGTACCCCGCCTACATCAAACCGCACGGCATTGTGGAAACCCTCGGCCGGAGCCATCGGTTTGGCCTTGAGAGAATCGGGTGTGTTGCTGCTGAGCAGAAGCAGCTGGTCTGTTGGCTGCTCGTATCTTAGTTGCGCCGGGGCCACTGGACTGGCGCTAGCCAGCAGACCAGCGCTGGTTTCAGAGCCGAAACTGGCGGCTGCCAGCTCCTGGCTTGGCAACCGCTGGCCCAGTACACGCGGATTGGCTGGTTCGTGCTCCTGCGCCAAAGCTGCAAAGGCGGGCAGTGATGCAGCCACTAGTATGAAAAGCCGTTTGTAGGAGTGCTGCCGGAAATTGGTAAATGAGTTCATGACACGAGACAGAGAGAGTGGATAAGGATGAGTCAAATGTGCGCGAGTGGCAGCCAGTCGGCAAACCATTCTCGCCCTGAATCAGACTTTTCATTTTTCTCGCCTTCTGCCCCAAAACGCCTTTCAGAACGGCAAACAGCCCCTATAATCAGACTTTACACGCCTTCTTTTACCTTCCTCTTTTCGTGATTTCAACCGAACAAGACGTTACCCGCCTGCTTGCCAAGCTGCCGCCGCTACGCCAGGAAATTGCCAAAGTAATTGTGGGGCAGGAAGCCGTGCTGGATGAGGTGCTGGTGGCGCTGCTCGCTGGCGGCCACGCGCTGCTGGAAGGCGTGCCAGGCCTGGCCAAAACACTGCTCGTACGCACGCTAGCCCAGGCCACCGACCTGCCCTTCCGCCGCATTCAGTTTACGCCCGACCTGATGCCGACTGATATTCTCGGCACCGAGATTCTGGAGGAAGACCATGGCACCGGCCACCGTTCGTTCAAGTTCAACGAAGGCCCCATTTTCGCCAGCCTCGTGCTGGCCGATGAAATCAACCGGACGCCACCCAAAACGCAGGCGGCACTGCTGGAAGCTATGCAAGAGGGCCATGTGACCTATGCCGGCCAGGAGCACGCGTTGCCCAAGCCGTTCTTCCTGCTGGCCACCCAAAACCCCATCGAGCAAAGCGGCACCTACCCGCTGCCCGAGGCCCAGCTCGACCGGTTTCTGCTCTACATCCGCATTGGCTACCCTACGGAGCAGGAGGAGCTGGCGGTGCTGAGCGGCACGACCGGCACGGCGCGGCCCGAAGTGCGCCCGGTGCTGGCCGGCGAGGACGTACGGCAACTGCAGCAACTGGTGCGGCAAGTGAGCTTGAGTCCCGAGTTGCTGGGCTTTGTGAACCGGCTGGTGCGAGCTACGCGCCCGGCCACGTCGGAAGTAAAGTTCATTAAGGACTATGGCCGCTGGGGTGCGGGCCCGCGGGCCGGCCAGGCGCTGATTCTGTGCGCCAAAGCCCGCGCCCTGCTGCAGGGCCGGTTCGCGGCTACCCTCGACGATATTCGGGCGCTGGCTCCGGCCGTGCTGCGCCACCGCGTATTGCTCAACTTCAATGCTGAAGCCGAAAACCTGACCGCCGATGATGCCGTGCGGGAGCTGCTGAAGGCAGTAGCGGTATAGACTAGAAGGCACAATAGCCCGTCATGCTGAGGCAAGCCAGCGGTAGAGATGCTTTGGCAAGCTCAGCATGACGTTCACTAATTCTAACTTAACCAATGCTTAGCCCCGAACTCCTGTACGCCTTACAGAATCTGCCGCTAGCGGCCCGGCAGGCGGCTGAAGGGTTTCTGCACGGCCAGCACTTGAGCCGGCGCAAAGGCGCGGGCATGGAGTTCAGCCAATACCGCCCCTACCAGCCCGGCGACGAACTGCGCCGCCTCGACTGGCGCCTAGCGGCCCGCTCGGATAGGTATTATCTGCGCGAATCGGAAGTGGACACAAGCCTGACCGTACATCTTGTGCTGGATGCTACCGCCAGCATGAATCACGCCGACGACAATGGCCTCACCAAGCTCGACTACGCCCGGCTGCTGCTGGCGGCCTTGGCCTACCTGGCTACGCAGCAAGGCGATGCCGTGGGCCTCACCATTCTGCACCCGGCGGGCCTGCGCCATCTGCCGCCCCGTGCCGATGCCCGTCAGTTGCCGCGCCTCTACCATGCCCTCGAAACGGCGGAGGCTACCGGCTCTTTTCCTTCCCTCGAAACCCTTGCCCCCCTCACGGCCCGCCGCCAGCGTGCCCTGACCATTTGCGTAAGCGACCTGTACGAGACGGATGCGGAAATAAATAGCTTGCTCACGCGGCTGCGGGCGGCTTCTGGCGAAGTCTTACTCCTGCACCTGATGGCCCGCAACGAACTGGAGTTCAGCTTCCGTGGCGCCGTGACGTTTGAGGATCTGGAAACCGGCCAGCGCCTGCAGCTCAACGCCGACCAGCAGCGTGCCGGCTGGCAGCAGCAGCTGCAGGAGTGGCTGCGCGAAACGGCCCGGCAGGCGCGCCGCCACGGCTTCGATTACCATCAGCTCAGCACTGCCGAACCCCTCACCCAGGCTCTGCGCGAGTTCCTGCGCCGACGCGACAAGGCCCTTATGTAGCGCCAGCCGCTGGGTTATTGCACTAGAACATCCTCTCCTAATGGCGCTTCCTTTTGTGAGTTACCTGCAGTTCGCGCAGCCTTAGTCCCTTACTTCCGACCTTTCTACCAGCAACTTATTCATCTTTCCTTGCCCGCGTTTCTCTTTCACCATGCCACCGCCGGATTGCTGGCCCTGTTGGGGCTGGCGGTACCAGTGGCCATTCACCTCTGGAACCGGCGGCCGGGGCGCACGGTACGAGTGGGCAGTGTGCGCTGGCTGGAGGCTGCCGCCAACCGCCGCCTGCGCAATCTGCGGCTCGAACAGGTGTGGCTGTTGCTGCTTCGGGCTGCCTTGGTGGCGTTGCTGGCGTTGGTGGTAGCGGATCCAGTCTGGATGCGGCCCCGGCCAGCGCAGGTGGCACGCGGAGTGGTATTGCTGGCCCCCCAACTGCTGCGGCCCGATGTGCTGCCGGCCCTGCGCCCTTCTCTCGATTCGTTGCGGCGGCAAGGCTACTCGTTGCGGCTGTTTGCACCAGGCTTCCGGCCGGTTTCTGCTCATGCCTGGAATCAGCCAGACTCCTTACGGCAACTGCTCACTTTAGCTCGTGTTGCCGATTCTGCTACAACTGTGGCTGACGATTACTGGGCCCGTGCCCGGCAGGCAGCTGACTCGTTTCCGGGCCGACCACTGCACCTTATTACCGGGGCCGCGTTGCCGTATTTCATCGGGGCTCGCCCAGCGCTACCGGCTCGCCTGACGTGGCAAACTGTGCCTTTACCCGATTCGGCCGTCTGGCTGGCGCAGGCTTGGCAGCCTCACCCCGACACCTTGCGGCTGCTCGTTGGCCGCAGCCAGGAAGAAGGCACTGTCTTTCGTACTGTAGCCCTGCGCCATCCTCGCACTGCCGGTCGCCTGTCGGTAGCTGCCCTGCCCGGTTTGGAATACGTGCCAGGCCCGAAACCTGTGCTACAACTCGCCGGCCAGCCAGCTGTTGCCATCCACACAGCACCGCTACGGGTAGTCTTGTATGCTGATGCCGCACATGCTGCAGCCGGGCGCTATCTGCGGGCGGCGCTACGGGCCGCCGCGCTGGGCCTACACCGGCCTCTGGATCTGCGCACCGCCACGCCCACCGCCCCGCTGCCGAACCAAACCGACTGGTTTTTCTGGCTGAGCGACCAGCCAGTCCCGGCCAGTTGGCTATTGCAGGCCCGGCAGGGCGGAAATCTTTGGCATGAAGCCCTAAAAGGCAGCCCCGTAGAAGCCCGGTTGGCTCTAAACGGACTGGCTGATGAAACCGCTGTTGCTGTTCGGCGGCTCGATACCGGTGTGGTAGCACGCCAGACCATCATCTGGCAGACCGGAACCGGACAACCCGTTTTGCTGCGCCAGCCGCTGGGCCAGGGCAGCCGCTACCAGTTGCGCACCCGTTTGCAATCTGACTGGACCAGCCTGCCGGAAAGCTCCGTGCTGCCCGTACTGCTCCTGCAGTTGCTCCGCTCCGAATCGGAACCCGCCGTAGGTATTACCGCTCACGACTTGCGGCAACTTGATCCGCGTCAGCTCGGTGCTCTGGCTTCTGTAGTGGCTCCTGTTTCAAGCAATCCGGTCACTATCCAACCCGCTCCTCAGGCAGTAGAGCTACGGCCCGGGCTGCTACTGGCGGCGTTGTTGTTGTTTGCGCTGGAACGCTGGCTGGCGCGTCGCAGATCAGTTTCCTTATCTTCCTCGTCGCTATGAGCACGGTTGCTACTTCTATTCCAGCTGGCTCTCAGGTGCTGCAGAGCATAGCCCGCCTGGAGGCGAACCGGCGCTCAGGGACGTTGCTGGTGCCAGTAGGCGCAGGACTGCTGGCCGTTCTGGCTTGGGCACGGCACTGGCCGCAGATGTGGCCGGCTGTCGGCACAGGAATTCTGCTGGTGCTTTTGGGCACCGCGTATGGCATTTACCGTTTGCGTCAGCCGCGGCTGGCGGCCGTAGCCCGCCGCCTCGACCGGCTGCATCCGGCGCTGGAAGACAGCACCGGTTTGCTTCTGCACAGCTCAACGGAGCCGCCCCTGAACCTGCTGGAACAGTTGCAGCAGCAGCGTGTGCACACCCGACTGTTGGAACTGCAGCAGAGTGAACTGCAACTGCTACCGTTTTCGTGGCGGTTGACGGGCTGGCTCACGGGTATCTTGTTACTGGTAGCAGCAAGCAGCTGGCTATACAGGCCGAACAAAGCAGAAGCAACAGTACCGAAGCTGGTGGTGCATTTCCCGGATACCCCAACACCCGTTCAGCCCGGCAAACCCACTCCTCCACAGCTCCTTGAAACCCGCATTCGGGTGCAGCCGCCAGCTTACACCCGCCGCCCGGCTTTCACGCCCGCCAGCCTGTCGTTCAGTTGCCCGGCTGGTTCACGGGTCCGCTGGACGGTGCGTGTTTCGCGGGCCGGTGCAGCGGCGCCAGTGCTGGAGCTGGGCCGGCAGCGCCTGACATTTCAGCCAGTAGCAGGCCAGCCGCTGGAGTATGCCGTAGAACTGCCAGTGGCAGCCTCAGGCCTGTATCGGCTGCGGTTCGCGGGCAAGACGTCTGATGATTACGCGCTGGAAGTGCTACCCGACCAGCCGCCCGTCATCCAGATTCAAACCCCAAAACCTTATACTCTCATCGAATTCGGCCAACGCCCTCAGGTAGCCATCCGGGTGGCGCTGCGCGACGAATACGGTCTGCAGGACGCGCAGTTGGTCGCTACCGTAGCGCAGGGCCAGGGCGAGGCCGTGAAATTCAGGGAAGTAGTGACGGACCTGAGCAGTGGCCTGCGCGGCCAGCCACGCCAAGCCACGCTGTCTTCCCTACTGCGGTTGCCAGCGCTGGGCCTCACCTACGGCGACGAGGTGTATTTTTATGTGCGCGCCCACGACAATGCCCGTCACCTCACCCGCTCCGATACCTACCTCGTGCAGTGGGAGGATACGACCGTGCAAGACGGCCTCACAGATCTGTCGCTGAGCGTGAACGTGGTGCCGGCCTATTTCCGCAGCCAGCGCCAGATCATCATCGACACGGAAAAGCTGATGGCCGAGCGCGCTACTTTGCCGGCCGCCACCTTCACCGACCGTGCCAATAACCTGGGCCACGACCAGAAAATTCTGCGCCTGCGCTACGGCAAGTTTCTGGGTGAGGAGTTTGAAGGCAGCATTGGAGAAACAGCCGCTCCGCCAGCGGCTGAAAAAGACACGACGGAGGAACACGACGAGCACGCCAACGAAAACCCCGCCGAACATGCCGCCCACAACCATGGCACCGATGACCACAGCTCACCTAGCGGCTCCAGCAACACGCAGGAGCTGATGGACCCGTACATCCACAAGCACGACGACTCGGAAACGGCCGATTTTCTGGAGCCGGCCGTGAAAGCCAAGCTGCGAGGCGTGCTGAACCAGATGTGGGAGGCAGAGCTACGGTTGCGACTGGCCAAGCCTGCCGAAGCCCGCCCATTTGAATACCGCGCGCTGCGACTTCTGAAGCAGGTGCAGCAGCAAACTCGGGCCTTCGTTCGGAAGTCGGGCTACGAGCCACCCGTGCTGCCCGAAGCTACCCTGCGCCTTTCCGGCGACCTGGCCGGCACAGCAGTACCGCGCATTTCCCGGCAGCTTCCTGCGCCGGCAGGCCAGCCGGAAATAAGAGCAGCGGTACGGTTGCTGGCTGCTCTGCAGGCAGGCCAGGCAGCCACTCCTGCCGATGCACTGGTGCTGGAACGGGCCGGGCAGGCCGTGGCGCAGGCGGCCCTGCAGCGCCCGGGAGCCTATCTACCCGCCTTGCGTGCCTTACGCCAACTCACCACCGACATTCGTGCCGGAAGAGCGGTCTGCCAACACTGCTTTGCTCCTTCTGAGAAGGCACTGGCGACTTTGCTGCCGGCTCCACCCGCTGCACCGGCTCGCCCTCCCCGCCCCGACCGGCTGGGCCAACGCTACCTGCAAGCACTATGATAGTGTATACCCTCCTGATAGCCTGCTTGCTGCTGGCACTAGGCCTAGCCGTGGCCGCCTGGAAACGCCCCGACCCACGCCGTCGGGCGGCCCGCGTAGTGGCCAGTATACTAGCTGTGGCGGCGCTCTGGCTAACGGCATACCCGCCTCACAGGACCAGCACTGTTCCGCAGGCCGAAGCCATCCTACTCACTTCCGGTTATCAGCCTGATACGCTCAGTGCCCTGCTACGCCGACTTGGCCCTGCCACCCGCATCTGGCGCTATCAGCCTAATACGTCTGCTGCCGTTCGCTCAGACACGCCTTCAGTTGCCCGTCTCGGCATTTTGCGCGAGCAGCAGCCTGTGTTACGCCAGCTGCACGTGCTGGGCACCGGGCTTCCGCCGGCCGTAATGCCGGAACTGGGTTCGATACGCGTGATACCGCATACACCACCCGCTTTTACGGGCTTCCAGACAGCCTACTGGAACCGGAGCGTAGAGTTGGGGCAGCCGCTACTGCTGGAAGGTTTTTTTACCAGCTCGGCCCGGACTGCTGTCTGGGTGCGCTTGCAATCGGCCGGCGCCACTCAGGATTCGGTGCGGCTGCCGGGCGGGCGGGGTGCTTTTCGGCTGCGCTACACTCCCAAAACGGCCGGACGCTTAGTCGCCACACTGTCGGCTGGCCCTACTGCGCGTCTACTGGCCCAAGAGCCGGTACCAGCCGAAGTGCTGCCTACTAGGCCGCTTCGGGTGCTGTTGCTGGCGGCTACACCTTCCTTCGAGCTGAAATTCCTGAAAAACCACTTGGCGGTGCAGCAACACGCGGTAGCATGGCGGGCTGGTATTAGTCGGGGGCTTACTCAAACTGAATTCAGCAACCACCCCACCACCGACCTCAACCGCCTTACTTCTGCCCTGCTTGCCCGCTTTGATGTGCTGATAGCCGATGCAGCCGTATTAGCTAGTTGTGCACCTTCAGAGACGCAGGCGCTACGTTCAGCGCAGCGCACCGGCGGCTTAGGGCTCATCCTACTGGCTGAATCGGCTACTTTACCCAAAGCAGCACTTGCTCCGGGCATTAGGGTGCAGATGCAACCGGGCGCCGGTATTGACCGGCCGCGCCGCTTAGCAGAAGTGGCCGCTACCGCAGTGGTGCCTGCTACGCTACAACTCAATGACACGGCGCAGCCCCTGTTTTCGGTGGCTGGTTTAGTACGGCCGGTAGCAGCCGCTCAGCGCCTGGGCCAAGGAACTGTAGTGGTGACTACTTTGCCTGAAACGTATCCGTGGCTGCTGCAAAACACGCCTGCACCCTACAACACCTACTGGAGCCGGCTGCTGACTGCCGCTGCCCGCCCGGCCGAGTACTCCTCCCGTTGGACCGTGGTTACGCCGTGGCCGCGCTTGGGTTTGCCAGTCACGGTGCAGCTTAGCGCTACTGTCCGGCCAACCCGAGCGCCAGTGGTTTCCGATGCTACCGGAAAACCTTTGGCACAGTTGGCACTGCTGCAGGATACCGGCCTTCCGGAGTGGAATACAGCCACCTACTGGCCCGCACAAACGGGCTGGCAGCAGCTGCAGCGCCCAGGACAGGTAAATCAGTGGGTCTATGTTTTTGGTAAGAATCACTGGCTGGGGCCGCAGCAACAAAGCTGGGCGCAGATGGCTTTGTCGGCGCAGAGCGTTTCCAGCAAGCCGGTACTGTTGGCAGTGACTGTTGCTTGGCCAGTGGGGTGGTTTTTTGCGCTGTTTGTACTGGCAGCCGGTTTTTTGTGGCTGGAGGAAAAGCTCTAGTTTCCATCAGTAGCGCCTTCCACAAACGCAAAACGGCCTTCAAAGGCCGTTTTTGCTTGGAATGCATTGCAAGTTGGCTAGTAACGGATGTCAGGGTGGCCGCCTAGTTTCGCATCTTCAGTGTCTCCGATCAGGTAATCCCCGACTTTATAGACCGTATTGGTTACAGGCACTAGCATTTGCTCACTTTCAACCGCTGCTGTGGGCGTGGGCGTAGTGGTAGCATCTGCTCCCTCAACGGGATTGGATGAGCTGGGATGAGGTAGAGCGCCTGACACGATATGACGATATAAAGAAACTGCCACTAGCAGTTTATTGAAGGAACGTCGCACAAAGATTGCATTTTAAATATCAAATACTTTAATATTCAATGACTATTTGCACTCCGATTTTGAACATATCCAAAAAAAGGCCGGTTTCCAGCAGGAAACCGGCCCTTCTATGAGAAACTGACTACGGTCAGTTTCTGGCAATTACTTCTGCTCAGTGGTGGTAGTCGTCGTGGTCGACGAAGCCTCGGTGGTAGCAGCGGGAGCCGTGGTAGCAGCAGCCGTGGTGTCAGCCGACATAGCCGTCGAGTCCGTAGTAGCAGGAGTCGTGGTTTCTACGGTACCGGTTTCAGTGGTAGTGGTTTCTTCGGTCGTAGCGGGCTTCGACTCGCAAGACGACAGAGCTACAGCGAAAAACAGAGCAGATACCTTGAGAAGGTTCTTCATGGTTGTGGTAAGTTTGAAAAATTTGTCTGAAAACCCCCTTCATACTCCTGAAGGAAGAAGGTAACCCAGAACATAAATATTTTTTTGAGCGGGTTACTTCACCCTGCTCAATGTATTAAAGACCAAAGTGAATGGCGAAGGCCACTGCTTCCTACACCGATGACGAATTCGTGGCGGCCATCCGCCGCGGCGACGACCGGGCCCTGGCTCAGCTCTACCGGCTGCACCTGCCCATGGTTTCGCACTACGTGCTGCAGAACAGCGGCACCGAAGACGAAGCCAAGGACGTCTATCAGGAGGGCATCATGGTGTTTTATGAGAAAGTACGCGACGGCTCGCTGGAGCTCAGCTGCCAGATCAAAACCTACCTGTATGCTGTCTGCCGCCGGCTCTGGCTCAAGCGTCTCACCGAGAAAACCCGTTTCGGCGGCCGCCTCGATGACCACGAGCCGTATCTGGAAACCGGCGCTGAAGCCGACCTGCTGGAAGCGGAGGAACGCGACCGGCGCTTTGCCACCATGGGCGAGGCGCTGGAACGACTCGGGGAGCCCTGCCGTTCGCTTTTGGAAGGCTTTTACCTGCTCGACAAGTCGATGCAGCAACTTACGGCAGACTTCGGCTACACCAACGCCGACAATGCCAAGAATCAGAAATACAAGTGTCTGGTGCGTTTGAAAAAACTGTTTTTCACCCATTACAAGGAAGAAGAATCGTTCTGACATCTCGCCCCTGACCTGCCAATGCGGGCCTCACCCACCCGCCTTACCCCATGATGACTGAAGCTGACTATTACGCTTTATTTGAGGCTTACCAGCACGGCGAGCTAGCTGCTCCGGCGCGCACTGACTTGGAGCGCCGCCTGTCGGCTGACCCGGTGCTGGCGCAACGCTACGCCGATTTTACGGACCTGACCTCTACGCTGAGCAGCTACGGCCAGCGCCTGAGCACGCGCCGCAAGCTGCGCGCCATCCAAGCCGATCTGGATGCTGAGCGGGCGGTGAAGCTGACAGCTGACGACGAGGTAGTGGAAACCGGCAATCCACAGATGCCGCAACTCCACATTTCGCGCACCGAGCAAAAGCTGCGTGAATTCTGGCATGGACACCGGGCTACCATGATGGTAGCTGCTTCGGTAGCAGTGCTGGCTGTATTCACTACGCTCTTGGGTCTGGAATGGTGGAAAGCCCGCCAGCAGCCAACCCAATACGGTTACACAGTGCTGCGCCGCGACGTGGACCGTATCAAGCGCACCCAGCGCGTGATGAACAAGGCCATCAATCAGATTGGCGCGTTGCCGGCAGCCATCAACCCCGGCAAATTCAGCGGCACAGGCTTTGCCCTCACCTCAGATGGTTATATCGTGACGAGCTACCACGTCATTCAGGGGGCTGATTCTCTGCTGATTGAGGGCCGCGACCGGCAACGGTACCGCGCCGAGCCGGTCTTCTCCGATGTCGCCCACGACTTGGCTATACTGCGCATCAAAGACCGAAACTTCAGCGGTTTTGGCCGCCTGCCTTACTCGTTTAAGCGTGGCACAGCTGAGCTGGGCGAGAAAATCTACACGCTGGGCTATCCACGTGAAGACCAAGTATACAACGACGGCTCCTTGAGTGCCCGCACGGGTTTCGAAGGCGACTCAGCTTTCTATCAGATCAGCATTCCGGTGAACCCCGGCAACTCGGGCGGCCCGCTGCTTGATGACCGGGGCAACCTGATTGGCATCATCAGCGGCCGGCAAATGGACGTGCAGAGCGCGGCATTCGCCACTAAGTCGTCGTACCTGATGAAGCTGGTGGACTCGCTGAGTTCCATGAACTCGGTGCAGCCCTACAACCTGCCACGCACCAACCAGCTGGCCGGCAGCTCCCGCCCCCAGCAGATCCGGAAGCTACAGGATTACGTGTTCGTGGTGAAAGTGTACGAATGATATTTCTCGCTGATGCAGCCTGAAATACAATAGAAAGCCCTGCCTCTTCGGCAGGGCTTTTTTTGTGACACAGCCGACCGGCAGCGTGCATTCTAGCAGTCAGCTGTGTGAGCTTACGCAGAAAAAAAGCCTGCTTCATTAAACTTTCACTATATGCGCAAGTCCTTAGGATAGAGCCTTGAAAACAACGAACTTACCTGCCTAGTACCAAGCCGTTCCCGTTCTGACTTTACCACTACACTTTTCCACTTCCCGCCTATGGACCGCAGAGCTTTCCTCCGCAAGCCGGCCACCACGCTTACTACTTCGGCTGCCGCCGTACTGGAGCGGCCTCAACCTTCCGGCACCCCAACAGGCGACGACGAAACGGTAAGCCGATATGCCAATACCAAGCTGCCCACGGCTGCTCGTTCTACGGCGGGCCTCAGCCCATATGTTGGCCCCTGGGGCTACGCGCAGGCGGCACATCTGCTTCGGCGTTGCCTATTTGGCCCCACTCGTACCGAAATTACGACGGCTGCCAGCCAGAATCTGGTACAGGTGATAAACACATTACTGACTGCACCGCCCGCACCTGCTCCGCCACTCAACGTATCTGCTACCGATACTAGCGTGGCTATCGGGCAGACCTGGGTGGCCCAGCCGTTTGATCAGAATTTTGAGGGCGTGCGCCGTACGTCGCTCCGCTCCTGGTGGATGGGCCAGCTGCTGGGGCAAGGGCCTTCGCTGGTGGAGAAGATGACGCTGTTCTGGCACAACCATTTCGTAATTGAACTGGGCGACATCAACGACGCGCGCTACGGCTATCAGTACTGTGCCTTGCTGCGGCAGCATGCGTTGGGCAACATTCAGCGTCTGACCGAGGACATTACTGTGGCTCCGGCCATGCTGCGCTACCTCAACGGCAACCAAAGCACGGCTACGGCCCCCAACGAAAACTACGGCCGTGAGCTACTGGAGCTGTTTACGGTGGGCAAAGGCCCGTTGATTGGTCCCGGCAACTATACTACCTATACCGAGGACGACGTGCAGGCCGCCGCCCGCGTGCTCACGGGCTGGCGCGACAATGCCACCACGCAGGCAGGCTACTTCACGGCCTCGCGGCACAGCACCACGACCAAGCTCTTCAGCAGCGCTTTCCAGAATACCACCATCACTAACCAAGGCGACCAGGAGTATAAGGCGTTGATTGCGCTGATTTTCGCGCAGGTAGAAACGGCGCGTTTCCTGTGCCGCAAGCTCTACCGTTGGTTTGTGTACTATGTTATTGATGCCACGGCCGAGGCCCAGGTGATTCAGCCGCTGGCGCAGCTGCTCATGCAAAACAACTACAACGTGGCCCCAGTGCTACGGACGTTGCTGTCGAGTGAGCATTTCTTTGATGCCGTGAACATGGGCTGCGTTATCAAAAGCCCGCTCGACTTTACGGTGGGTACTGCCCGGCAGCTGCAAATAGCCTTTCCGGCCAGCACCAGTCTCACGGGGCAATACGCTATGTGGAACTACCTGAACAGCGTCACGAATCTGCAGCAGCAGTACCTCGGCGACCCGCCGAACGTAGCGGGCTGGCCTGCTTACTGGCAGACGCCGCAGTACTACGAAATGTGGATAAATGCCGTGACGCTGCCCCGCCGCAACCAGTTCACGGACCTGATGATCAGCACCAACGGCTACACTACCAGCGGCGCCACCATCAAGATAGACCCAATTGAGCTGGTTCTTACGCTGCCGCCTGCCACGGCTGCTGACCCTAACTTGCTGATTGCGGAACTGGCCCGGCTACTCACGCCCATTGAACTGACTACCAATCAGCTCACCTTTCTCAACGACACGCTCCTGCCGGGTTTGCCCGATTTTGAATGGACCGTGGAGTGGCAGGAATACCTGGCTGCCCCTACCAATGCCACCAAAAAAGCTGCCGTCAGGACCAAGCTACAGGCCCTGCTACGCCAGTTGATGGGCCTGGCAGAATACCATCTTAGCTGAGGAGTAACCGAGGAATTGCTCCTGCGCAGGTCCGTGCCAGGCACAGGCCAATTGGGCAGAGCAGCCGCCACCTTTTACTCCGTTACTCTCTTACTCAGTTACCAGACGACGTATGAAACGCAGACATTTCCTCCAGACTACTGCCACGGCTACGGTGCTTCCCACGCTGCTCGGCGGTCTGCCCATTGGGGCCTATGGCTTCTCGCCGGAGCTGTTCGACATAACGGGCGGCGCGACACAAACCGACCGGGTACTAGTGCTGATTCAGCTGAACGGCGGCAACGACGGGCTGAACACGATTATCCCGACTGACCAGTACGCGGCCCTCATGAATGCCCGCGCCGACATTGCCATTCCGCAAAACCAGGTATTGCCATTGAGTGCCGTAACAGGCATTCATCCGGCCATGGCAGGCGTGAAAAACCTATTCGATGATGGCAAAATAGGCGTGGTACAGAGCGTGGGTTACCCCAACCCCAATTACTCGCACTTCCGCGCCACCGACATCTGGACTTCCGCTTCCGACTCCAATGTCACTATCACCTCGGGCTGGGCCGGGCGCTACCTCAACTCGGAGTATGCCAACTACCCCACCGGCTACCCCAGCGCCACCAACCCCGATCCACTGGCTATCAGCATTGGGTCGGTAGTCAGCAACTGTGTGCAGGGCCCCGCCGTGAACATGGGCATGGCCATTGCCAGCACGGCCTCGTTCTACCAGCTGCTGTCGGGTGGAGTGGATGTGGCGCCCAACACACCAGCCGGGCACGAGCTGACCTTCATCCGGCAGGTGATTTCGCAGACGCAGGTGTATACCACTGCCATTCAGGCAGCAGCAGCCCGTGCCCGCAACCTTTCGCCGCTCTACCCCACGGCTGGCCAAAACTCCCTCGCCGATCAGCTCAAAATAGTGGCGCAGCTAGTGGCGGGCGGCCTGCAAACCCGCATCTACGTCTGCAACCTCGGCGGCTTCGATACGCACGCCACCCAGGTTCCTACCACGGGCAGCACCACAACAGGCACCCACGCTACATTGCTCGGCAAAATCTCGCAGGCGCTGGAGGCGTTCCAGGATGATTTGCGCCGCCTGACGGTGCAGGACCGGGTGGTGGGCATGACGTTTTCGGAGTTTGGGCGCCGCATCAAGGCAAATTCCAGCAAAGGCACCGACCACGGCGCAGCGGCTCCGCTCATCGTGTTTGGCACCAGTGTCAACCCCGTCATTCACGGTGCCAATCCAGTACTACCTGCTAATGCCGGCGTGAACGACCAGGTACAGATGCAGTTTGACTTCCGGGCCGTGTATGCCAGCCTGCTCAAAGACTGGTTCCGGGTGCCACAGGCTACGCTCAATGCCCTGCTCCCCTCCAGCATCGGGCAGTTTCCGTACATGCCCATCATCCGGCCCAGTGTGGTGGCAGGCACCAGCGCCGCCAACACTAGTGTGGCGGCGTTCAGTGTGTATCCAAATCCGGTACGGGAACGGGCCACGGTAGAATTTGAAAGTGAAGGTGGCCACGTGCAGGTGGTGCTTTACGATGCGCTGGGCCGCGAAGTAGCGCGCCTGCTCGACCGAAAACTCCCTGCCGGCCTGCGCCAGATTCCACTTGATGCCAGCGCCCTGGCAGCCGGTTCCTATCATTGCCACGTGCAGGAAGGCCAGCGGGTCAGCTCCCGGCTGGTGGTAGTGGAATAGCCGAACTACCCAGTATGCTTTCACTACTGTTGACCTTGTAAGAAGTCAACGAGTTAGGGGGTTTGATTTTTTTATTTTTTCGGTTGAAAAACCCGCTACCGGGGCAGCCCGGCGGCGGGTTTTCGCGTATAGTCCCTCCGAAGCCGCCAGCGGCTTCAGTTTGTTTCATCGTTCTTTCGACCCTCCGCTTTATGGCAAACCAACTCTCAAACGTGGAAAAAGAAATCGAGAAGATTCTGCCCGAAGACATCATCAACGCCCTGCAAAGCGGCTACAAAGTATTCCAGGGAGAGTCCGACCAACTCGACGACTTGATTAAACACAGTGGCATCCTGCTGAAAAAAGCGTCACAGCGCTTCACTACTACCCAGCTTATTCTCGGTATTGCGGGTATTGCTGTGATTGCCATTATTGCTGCCAAAAAGGCTGCTGATGCCATTTCTGACGATGACACCGACACTTCCGAAGACCACAAACACACTAGCGCCAAACCAGCGTAATGCTGGTAGGCTCCACAAAAAAGCCCCTCATATTTTAAATGAGGGGCTTTTTTGTGTCTATACAATGTGCTTATCAGGCGGCGGCCAGTACGTCCGGGTCGTTGTGAGCGGGTGAGTTCACACGGGTTGTCACAGCGTATTCGCGCATCAGATCCGTAGGATAAGGCTGGAGCAGGTGCTGATGGTCAGATAGGCTCACTCTATCATCCAGCCAGGCTAGCTCTGCCTCGCGTCCCTGCAGAATCACGGGCATACGGTTGTGGATGGAAGCCATCAACTCGTTGGGCTCGGTGGTGATGATGGTGAACGTAGGACGCACTTCTCCAGTCTGGCGGTCTATCCACTCGTCCCAGAGGCCGGCAAAGGCAAACGTCTCCTCCTGCTGCAGCAAAATGCGGTGGGGCACTTTGCCAGCGGCCGTCACCTGCCACTCATAAAAACTATCGGCGGGCACAAGGCAGCGGCGGCGCTGCAGCAACTGCCGGAATGAAGGCTTATCGGCCAGTGTTTCGGCGCGGGCATTAATAGGTTTAGGTGCGGCTTTCAGATCTTTCACCCAGCCCGGAATCAGGCCCCACTGCAACAGCTGAATCTGGCCGGGCTCGGTGTTCAGAATCACCGGGAGCTGCTGCGACGGGGCGGCATTGTAGTTCGGCGCGGCCTCCGCTTTGAAGGTAGCCTCGAAGCGCTTTTCGAGTACAGGGCGAGGGGCAGTGGTAGTATAGCGGCCACACATAAGCTGCAGAAGATTAGTGGTTCAGAAGACAGATAACTTGCCTTTCTAGTAACGCCATATTGAAAGCCTGAGTTCGGCTTCTGGGGCATGAGCCGGCTCATTTCCAGCAGCAAAAAGCCCCGGCCTTTGGGGGCCGGGGCGTCATCGAAAATGAGAGCCGCTTTGGGCGCTTTATTGCGCTACTACCAACTTGCGGTACGTGGTAGTGCCATCCTGCGTCAGCCGGACAGTGTAGAGGCCGGCGGCCAGTTGGCTCTGCACTGTGTTGAGTTCGTAGGCGTGTGGGCCGGCAGCCTGCCGCTCACCGCGGGCCAGCGTATATACCGGGCGGCCCAAAGCATCCAGCACTTCCAACGTGACGCTGGAGGTGGCTGGCAACGAGTAGGACAGCGTGGCTGTGCCGCCGCTCACAGGGTTCGGAAATACATCCAGCTGAGCCAGCTCGTGGCCCGCCGCTGCCGACAGCACCGACGTGCGGTTGTACCAGATAGGCGACGTGACGATGCGGTTGCCGTCATTCTGAATGATAACGGCGTAATAGTAATAGGCCGAATTCGGAACGTTGGTATCGGTGAAGGTGAGAGCCGCCGCGCCTGCAGGAGCGTTGACCAAGGCTATAGCATTGACGCCGTTTCCGGGCACGCCGCGCATCAGCGTCAGGGACCGGACAGCTTCGTTGTCGCCATCCGCAACCGACACGTTAATATCGGCATTGGTGCCGCCCTGTAGCACGCTGCCCATCGGCTCGCCATTCAGCGTGAAGCTCACTTGCGCGTTCCAGTCGTCGGAAGCGTAGAAGCGGCGGGCGCGCAGCGCCTGCATCAGACTGGCCTTGGTGAGCGAAGGAGCCAGCACCACCAGGCGGCCCGGCGTGGTACGCCCGAAGGTGGTGTTGTGGTTGTCGTGGTCGAGGCTAATACCGATGTGGTAGCCGCGGGCCAGCAGCCGCTGATAGGTGCTTTCGTAGGAGCTGGTGCTGGGGTTGGAATAGGTGATATTGGTGGACGTGGCCGGGCCAGAGCGCAACACGGTGCTTACGATGGCACTGTCGGCAGTGGGGCTGAACGTACCGCTAGCCAGGTTGCCGTAGTCGCCGGTTTGGGGATGGGCCAGCATGGCAAACGCACCCGGCCGCCGATTGATTTCCTTGAACAGCGCCTGATAGTTGTTCTTGGGCACGAAGACGTTGAAGTTGCCGGCTTCCCAGCCCAGCAGCTGATCTACGCCATATACCAGCACGTGGCCGCCGCCCGAAATAACGCCCCACTCCATGCCATACAGTGCTACAAAGGAGCCATCCACGGTGGCGCTGTCGGCTTGGCGCAGGCCACGGGCATAGTTAGGGAGTTGCATACCGGCCTGGCTATGGTTGTGCTCCGAAATACCCAGGAAGTCCAGATGCAGCGAGGCATCGGCAAAGCCATAGTTCTGGTAAGGCGTGGCATAGCCGGTGCGGGCCTCGTCCTGGTTGCCATCGGAGTAGCTGGAGTGGGCGTGCAGGTTGCCGTAGTAGAAGTTGTAGGCGGTGGGCGTTTGCGCGCGCGCCAGCGTCGCCCAGCCGCACAGGGCCAGGAGAAGCGCAATGGGTTTCAGCATGTTGTAACAGGTGTGTAGTAGCAGAGCGAAGCCCAAAGATACCGCTTCCGGAAGGAAGCTGCCGAAAGACATAATTTCACACCTCGCACCACCCACAAGCCGAGGCGCAACGGTTGTCGTTTTTCTGCATCCCTTAGTCTGTTCCTATCTTTCTGGTCTATGAAACTCTTCCCACGCCTTGCAGTTCTGGCCGCTCTGCTCACGGCCCCATTGGCAGCCGCGCTGGCCCAGGCCCCGCTCACCTATACCATCAGCATGGACCCGGCCACCGACAGTGACGCGTTTCAGGTGAAGCTGGAGCTGCCAGAGCTGAAGAAAGAGCAGGGTGTATATCAGTTTGCCGCTACCGCGCCGGGCACCTACCAGGTAATGGACATTGGCCGCTTCGTGCGCAAGTTCGAGGCCTTCGACAAGAAGGGAAAACCGTTGGAAGTGAAGCAGCTTTCTACCAACCAGTGGCAGCTACTGAAACCCGAAAAAACCCGCGAAATCCGCTACACCATTGCCGAAACCTGGGACACGCCGGTGAAGGAGCATACGGTGTACCGGATGTGCGGCTCGTCTTTAGAAACCGACCATGCGCTGCTCAACGGCCAGACCATATTGGGCTATCCGCAGGGCTGGCAGGCCCGGCCGCTGCGCATCAAGCTGAACTACCCGCAGGGCTGGAAAATCGGGACGGCCCTGACGGCCGACGCGCAGGGCTACTATACGGCCAAAACATACGACCAAGCCGTGGATTCGCCGTTTCTGCTGGGCCGCCTCACGGAGGCCAAAACCATGATTGGCACTACCGAAGTTGACCTGCTCTGCTACTCAAAGACCGACCAGGTGCAGGCCGAGCCGCTGCTGAAAGAAATGCAGCAGATGCTGAACGCCGCCCAGCAGTTTCTAGTGCAGCTGCCGGTACAGCGCTACACCTTCCTATACCACTTCGATGACGTGAGCAACGGCGCCTGGGAGCATTCTTACAGCTCCGAATATGTGCTGCGTGAAGCGCCCTTCACACCCGACTTGGCAGCCCGCGTCACGAGCATTGCGGCCCACGAGTTCTTCCACGTCGTGACGCCGCTCAACATTCACTCCGAAATCATTCAGCAGTTCAACTTTGTGCAGCCTACCGGCTCGGAGCATTTGTGGCTGTATGAGGGCACCACGGAGTGGGCGGCCGGCATGATGCAACTGCGCGGTGGCCTGATGCCGCTGGACGAATATCTGCAGGAAATGAGCGGCAAGATTGCCTACGACCACCAGTACGCCGACACTACTTACTCGCTCAGTCGCCTCGGCCTCAACTCCTTTTCTGATGAAGGCCAGCGCCAGTATGGCAACATCTATCAGCGCGGCGCCGTCACGGCCGCTCTGCTGGATTTGCGCCTGCTGGAACTGTCTGGCGGAAAGCGCGGACTGCGCGAAGTGATACTGGACCTCACCAAGCGCTACGGTCCCGATAAGCCGTTCTCGGAAAAGACTTTTTTCCAGGATTTCACCCAGCTCACTTACCCAGAAATCGGCGACTTTTTTGCGCGCTATGTGCAGCAGGCACAGCCGCTCCCGCTGGCCGAGTACTATGCAAAAGTAGGCGTGCAATACTCGCCGGTGCTGCGCACCGGCCGGCAGATTGCCAGCTTAGGCGCCAGCTTCAACGGAGGACCAAACGTCATCGTGTTCGAGCAGGTGAGCCCGGCGCTGAAAGCCTGCGGTGTGGCCGAAGGCGACCTGCTTGTGGCCTACCAAGGCGAAACCATAACGCCAGACAACCTGAACGCACTGATGAGCAAAGCCAAAGCCGGCAAGCCCGGCCAGGAATACGAGCTAACGGTGCGACGGGAAGGAACCGATAAGAAAATCAAGTGCAAGCTACAGGGCAAAGAGGAAGTGAAACGCTACCAACTCACAGCTATGCCCAGCCCCACGCCCGCCCAGCTGGCGTTGCGCCAGGCCTGGCTCAAGAATCTGTAGCCTAGTAGACACCCTTTTACTTTTTGCTGTCCAGAAATTTCAGCAGCACCCCGTTCGTCCAGCCAAAACCGTCTTGTAGTGGGTATTCGCCGCCCCCGGCAGGCAGATGCGTGTCTACCACGTTGTATTTCTCCAGCAGTTTGCCTGTTTGCTGAAACACACGTGCGTTCAAACGTACCCAGCGGCTGGTGACCGTATCGGCCAGAGCCTGCTGGCCCGTGCGAGCAAGTCCCTGTACGGCTATATACTGTAGCGGAGCCCAGGCATTGGGCGCATCCCACTGCTGGCCGCTGGCCGTGAGTGTAGTGAGCAGGCCGCCGTCTTTCAGAAAGTCCCGCTGCAACCCCGCGCCAACCTGGCGGGCCTGTTGGGGCGTGGCTACATCAAATGCCAGTGGAAATACTCCAGCCAGCGTCCGGATAGCGGCTGGGCGGCGCTGCACCAAGTCGTAGTCGGTGAACCAGCCGACTGTGGGGTTCCAGCAGTATAGCTGGATGGCCTGGCGGCGCTGCCGGACTTTCTGCTCCCACTGGCGCGCTGTTTGCCGCTTGCCCTGCACGGCATAGGTGCGGGCAATGGTTTCTTCCAGCGTCAGAAGCAGACAGTTCAGGTCTACGGGCGCCAGTTCGGTGGTGCGGATGGAGGCCAGCGTGTTTTCGGGCCCAAACCAGCGGGTGCTGAAGTCCCAGCCGGAAGCTGCCGCCGCCCGAATGTTGCGGTAGAACTGCGGAGCCGGCTGCTTGCTCTGGCGGGCAGCCTCCACATCCTCTACATACGACTCTTCTCGCGGCTCCGTACTGTCGTCCCAGTAGCGGTTGAGTAGTTCGCCGCCGGGCAGGCGCACTACACGGCGCGTGGCTTTACCAGAACTCAGCGAGTCGGCTCCCGCCATCCAGTAGGCATGCTCGCGCAACAGAGCCGGCTGGTAGCGGCGCAGCACCGTATCTGACTGGGCCTGGGCCAGCAGCTGTACCATCAGGGCGAAAAAGGGCGGCTGCGAGCGGGTGAGGTAGTAGGTGCGGTTGCCGTTCGGGATAAAGCCGTAGCGGTTTATCAGGTAGGCGAAATTATCGGTCATGCTGCGCACCAGCGCCGTGCGGCCAGCCTGTTGCAAACCCAGCATCGTGAAGTAGGAGTCCCAGTAGTATACTTCCCGGAAACGCCCGCCCGGCACCACGTAAGCCTTAGGAAGCGGCAACAGCGAACTGTACGGCTCAGCAGTACGTTGCGCCGGGCGCTGCAGCACGGTCCAGAGCGTATCGAGGTGAAGACGCAGGCCCGCGGCTACGTTGCTGCGGTATGTGGCAGCACTTTCTTCGGGCAACCGGAAGTAAGTCTGTATAAACTGCTCCAGCCGGAAGCCAGGGTTGCCTTTCTGCTGCTGCCAGGCGGCCAGAATAACACGTGGCGGCTGTAGGGGCACGGCATCTACAAACGTCTTGTTATCCGGAAACACCCGGCCAAGCTGCACAGCTTCAAAGAGGCCCGGAAACAGTTGGCGTGGGGTGGGCTGCGCGTAGCTATTGGCTGCCAGCAACAGGCAGCACACAAAAAGCAGTTTTCTCATCCGCAGTTAAACGGCCCACACCCGAAAAAGTGGGGTTGCCCTGGCTTCCGTGCGCTAGGCAGGCTCTTTGCGCGGCAGCTCTATCGTGAAGGTAGTGCCTTGCTGCTCCACGCTCTGGCAATGAATGTGGCCTTTGTGCAACTCTACAATGGTTTTGATAATGGACATGCCCAAGCCAGTGGTTTTTTCGCCGCGCAGGCCTGGTCGCCGCGCGGGTGTAAACCGGTCGAACAGAACGGGCATCAGCTGCTTCGGAATACCAATCCCGTTATCGGCGACGGAAACCAACACGCGGCCCGGCTCTTCGACTACGCTTACCTCAATCTGCCCACCGTCCGGAGTGAATTTTATAGCGTTAGAAATCAAGTTGTTAATCACCTGCATGAACTTGTTATTATCCACCTCGATGTAGGCGCTGGGACTCTCGGGGCGAAACAGGAAGTTTTTGGACAGATGCTCCTCGGAACGCTGGTACTCCTCCAGCATTTCGCGCAATTCAGCTACCATATCCACCCGCTCAATCTTCAGCTCCACATGCGAAGATTCCATAAACTCGTTGTCCACGAAGTCCCGAATCAGGCTGATACTGTCCTGGCAGGTCGTTTTCATCACGCGTAGCAGCTCATCGAGCTTGGTATCCTGCAGCGGCAGTATTTTCTCCCCAACATAGCCGGCCAGCTGCTCCATCATGACGAAGGGGCCGGCCAGATCGTGGGAGAGAATTTCGAGCGTTGCGTTTTTCTTTTTGTTGAAACGGTCCGCGTTATCCATGTACTCGCGGGTGCTGGTGTAGTCATGCACGGTACCACTTAGGTAGCTGCAGCCAGCGCTTTCGCTCACCCGCGACACCGCGAAGCACAGATGTTGCACACGGCCATCGGGATGCAGCAGGCGCAGCTCCACATCTTCCAGAAAAGTGCCATGCAGCAAATGCCGGAAACACCCCTCGGCGTAGGCTTGGTCGTCGGGGTGCACCAGGGCCAGCAGATTCGGCCATTCCTCATTCACGGCCGTAGCTGGCCGGCCCAGTATGGTTTCGTAAGCCGGACTGACGTAGAGAAATTTCTGCGCCTCAAGATGATAGACAAAGTAAAGCAGTTGGCTATGTTCGGCGAGCGGACGGAACAGCGTGGAAAAGTCTAGCATGGGGCGAAAATTCTGCTGGCGGAGCAGCTCGTCTGGTGGGGGTAGAACTTGTAATCAGAGGCGTATGCCTGCACGGGCACTCCCAAAGGAAGCACCTGACCACCGTGCATCAAGTGCAAGATAAGGGGGGCGCAATACGGAGCCAGGCAACAGGCATTTTTACCGCAACGTGTTTTGCTGCCGCCGGAGCCAGAGGCAGGCCGAGGCCACGTCGTCGAAGGTAGCAACCAGCGGACGGCGGATGAGTTGCAACGATTCTTCGGACGGCTTGCGGGCCGGAAAGTTGCGTGGATATACCCAGGCCATGTAGCGCAGGCCGGACAGCCGCATTTGCTCCAGCCACCCAAACGACCTCTCCGAAAGCTCCGCCGTCTGGTGCGTGATGGAGCTGTTGTCGTTGAGAATTTTTTCGCAGTGCCACAGCTGCATCACTTCCAGCATCTGCAGGCAGGCAGCCCAGGAGCTTTCCTTCGTGTGTTCCCCCCGCCAGTCAACGTACAGCCACTGGTTGTCGTGGTCGTAGCCGATGACGAGCCCTTCGGTTTGAAGTATGTACTCTAACTGCATAAAAAAGCGGCCTTTCTGCTTACCACACCATTCGGTATCAGCTAAAAAGAGAATACCGAGGAGCTTGCCACACCTGGTAGCAGTAAACTACATGTAGCTACACAAAAACATTCCCGGCCAGTGGCAAGTGCCGTTTAGAGCCGCCTTCTTTCCCTACGAACCGCTACCTTTTCGGGCAGAATACTTCTGATTCTTCGCCCAGCCGGCGCCCCGCTATTTATGCAAGAAACTGTACTGCTTGTTTTGAGTCTGCTGTTCGTGATGCTCCTGCTCGTGATGCTGGGGCAGAAGCTGCGTATCTCCTACCCTATTTTCCTGGTGCTGGGCGGTCTGGGGCTGAGTTTGGTACCCGGCTTGCCGCACATCGTCATCGACCATGAGCTGATCTTCCTGATTTTCTTGCCGCCACTGCTCTACGAAGCGGCCTGGTACACCTCGTGGCAGGACTTCTGGCGCTGGAAACGCCCCATAGGGCTCTTGGCATTCGGGCTGGTATTCTTCACGTCCACTATCGTCGCCTACGTGTCGCGGGCCATGATTCCGGGTTTCACGCTGCCGCTGGGGTTTCTGCTGGGCGGCATCATTTCGCCGCCTGATGCCGTAGCGGCCACGTCGGTTCTCAAAGGCGTGAAAGTGCCGCGCCGCGTGACGGCCATTCTGCAGGGTGAAAGCCTGATCAACGATGCCAGCAGCCTTATTGTGTTTCGGTTTGCGCTGGCGGCAGTAGTGTCGGGTACGTTTGTGTGGCAGCAGGCCGCCGCCACGTTTTTGCTGGTGAGCGGAATGGGTCTATTGGTAGGGCTGGTAGTTGGCCAGGGATTCTACCTCATCCACCGCTACCTGCCCACCACACCCAGCATCAACACGGCCCTGACGTTTATTGCGCCCTATTCGATGTATCTGCTGGCTGAGGAATTTCACTTTTCCGGTGTGCTAGCCGTAGTAAGCGGCGGGCTGTTGATGTCCTACCACTCGCACCGCGTCTTCGATGCCGCCACCCGCCTGCAGTCTACCAGCGTGTGGGCCAGCGTAGGCTTCGTTCTGAACGGGCTGGTATTCATTCTGATTGGGCTGGAACTGCGGGTAGCGGTGGAAGGGCTGGGCAACTATTCTCTGAAACAAGCCATTACCTATGGCCTGAGTATCAGTGGCATCGTCATCATTATCCGGCTGCTGTGGATGTATCCGGCGGCGTTCGTGCCACGCTGGCTCAGCCGCAGTATCCGCACCTCGGAGCCCAGTCCTGGCTGGCAGGGCACGCTCATTCTTGGGTGGGCCGGCATGCGGGGCGTGGTGTCACTGGCCTCGGCGCTGTCGGTGCCGCTACTGCTGGCCAATGGCCAAGCATTTCCGCAGCGCAACCTGATTCTGTTTATCACCTTTGTCGTCATTCTCGTCACGCTGGTGTTCCAGGGCCTTACGCTGCCGGCTATCATCCGCTTCACGCGCATCTCCGAATACGACACCCAGGCCATACCGACCGACGAGCAGGAAGCGGGTATCCGGCTACGGCTGCGCACCGTAGCGCTGGCCCACATGGGGCAGCACTATACCTCTGATATGCAGGAAAACGAGCTGATCAGGGCATTGCACCAGCGCATGCATGCCGAAGCCCAGCGCACCGGCAACCTGCTTGAAGCCCTCGACTACGATGAGTCGAAGCGGCTGGCATTGCAGCGCTACCACCAAGTGCTACTTGATGTGCTGCAGGTGCAGCGGAAAGAGCTGTTTGCGCTGCGCCGGGAAGGAGTATTCGAGGACGAAATGCTGCGCCATCAGGAAGCACAGCTCGACCTGGACGAAGCCAAAATCAGCCATATGCCGCACTAGCAGGAGCCCGAAAAGTCAGCCGGTTGTGGGTCGTGGCGCGGTTCGCTGTTGTGAAACCGCGCCACAAAAATCTGGTGTCAAGTAACGTCTTGCGCCCAAGCCAGGGGCTGCTTCACGGCGCTTTACTCGGGCTGTTCCGCTGACTTGTAATGTACTTCCGGCAGGGTGCGCAGGCGCTCTGCGCTAAACTCCGGCGTAATGTCGCGCTGCGGGTTGCCCAGCATTTCGTAGCCCACCATAAACTTGCGCACGGTGGCCGAGCGCAGCAGCGGCGGGTAGAAATGCATGTGCAGATGCCATTCGGGGTGCTCCTCTCCATCAGTCGGGCGCTGGTGCAGGCCGGCCGAATACGGAAAGGAAATCTGGAACAGGTTGTCGTAGCGAATGGTGAGGCGGCGCAACAAATCGGCCAGTGCGGTGCGCTCCTCCTCGGTCAGTTGCACTATGTCCTGCACCGGCCGCCGGGCTACTACTAGCGTTTCGAAGGGCCACACGGCCCAGAACGGCACCAGCACCACAAAATGCTCGTTTTCCAGCACCACGCGTTGTTTTTCGCGCAGTTCAATTTCCAGATAGTCGCTGAGCAGCGTGCGGCCGTGCTTCTCGAAATAGGCCAGTTGCTGTACGGTTTCCTTGGCGGGCTCCGTAGGCACGGTGCGCTGCGCCCAGATCTGGCCGTGCGGGTGCGGGTTCGAGCAGCCCATCACTTGGCCTTTGTTCTCGAAAATCTGCACGTAATTGATGTCAGGCCGGGCGCCCAGCTCTTGGTATTGCGCTACCCACAGGTCCACCACTTCCCGAATGGCAGCTGTGTCCATTTCGGGCAGCGTCAGGTCGTGGCGCGGCGAGAAGCAGATGACACGGCACACCCCCGACTCGGCCTCGGCCCGGAGCAGTCCGCCTTCATCGATGCCCCCGGTCGGCACCTCGGGCTGCAGCGCCCCGAAGTCGTTTTCGAACACGAACGTGGAGGTGTATTCAGGATTGAGGATGCCTCCGGCGCGGGTGTTGCCGGGACAGAGGTAGCAGGTGGGGTCGTAGGCAGGGCGAACCTCCGGCTCGGGGGTTTCCTGTTGGCCCTGCCAGGGCCGCTTGGAACGGTGCGGCGACACCAGCACCCACTCGCCGGTGAGGGCATTAAAACGGCGGTGTGCGTGCTCAGTACTATCGAAAGTGGCCATGTAGTAGTGTGTTAATCATGAGCTAACAGGAGTAACAGCCCGGCCATAGCCCAAAGCTGCTGTTTCTGTTCACTGCTTATTATCCGTTGCTTGCTACTTCCGATACGCCACCCACGATGCTCGTCTGGTAGGTTTCCAGGTCGCGGCCGAAGCGCTGCTGATACACGGCACCCACCTGCCGGATGAAGTTTTCCACCTGGTCAGGAGATACCAGATTGATAGTACAGCCGCCGAAACCGCCGCCCATCATCCGCGAGCCATATACACCGGGTACTGTACGGGCCGCTTCTACCAGCACGTCCAGTTCCTCGCAGCTCACTTCGTAGTCGTCGCGCAGGCCAGCGTGTGAGGCGTACATCTGCTGCCCGAAAGCAGCCAGATCCTGTTGTTCCAGATGCTGGCAGGCGGTTATCACGCGCTGGTTTTCCTGCACCACATAGGAGCAGCGGCGGAATGTCAGGGGACCCAGCTCGTCGCGGTGGGTTTCCAGCTGGGTCATGGTGGCGTCGCGTAGGCTCTGCACTTTGGGGTAGTGGCGGCGCAGAATTTCTACGCCCCGCTCGCACTCTTGGCGGCGCTTATTATACTCGGAATCAGCCAGGCTGTGCTTCACGCCGGAGTTGCAGAGCACCAGGCGGCAGGCTTCAGTATTGAAAGGATAGTATTCGAAGTCCAACGACCGGCAGTCGAGGCGCACTACGGAACCGGGGCGCCCGAACAGACTAGCGAACTGGTCCATCAGGCCGCACATGACGCCCGCGTACTCGTGTTCTGCTTTTTGGGCCGCGTGGGCTAGCGTCATCTTGTCGAGGCTCAGGCTCAGCAACTCATTCAGGGCAAAAGCCAGCCCGCATTCCACCGCCGCCGACGACGACATACCGGCCCCAACGGGCACATTGCCGCCGAAGACGCAGTCGAAGCCGGGTACCTCCACGCCGCGCTTTTGCAGCTGTGCCACCACGCCCAGCAGATAATTGGCCCACTGCGTCTCGGTGCGGTGCACTTGGCCGGTGGCAATGGTGCAGGAGTCGTGCAGGTCATGCGACACCAGCCGAATGTCGGTGCCCTGGGTCAGGCCGATGGCGAAGTAGATTTCCTTGTCGATGGCAGCAGGCAGCACGAATCCCTGATTATAGTCGGTATGCTCGCCGATGAGGTTGACCCGGCCGGGAGCCCGCACCAGCAATGGCGCGGCATACCCGAAGTGTTGTTGAAAAGTAGCGGAAACTTCGGCGGCGGTAGACATAGAACTAAGAGTCGTAGAGGGTGCGGGGTCGGCCTAAAACTACGCACATTTGGCACTTCTCGGCCAAGCAAACTGCGTAGGGCAGCGTAGCGCAGCAGTCGGCTTGCTGTTGAGCCATAGCTATTCAGTGCAATTTTTTTTCATCGGGCGGACACACGCCTTTATCGTTGTGGAAGACCAGCCGGACAAAAAACACGCGGCCGTTGATTGGACTTTTGCAGCTTTCAATACCTTTGAATAATCAACAGCTAAGCAACTTACTGCTGTTGACGTCTGCTGCTTTCTCCTTCGGGCACGGCTTATTTCCGCACCGCTGAAAGGCGCTTTCTTCTGGCACAACTTTTCTTCTGTAAGTACCAAAATAAACAAGCAGCCAATCTGTATTCTGCCCGCCCAATCCACCATGAACCTGCGCGGTGGGCACTGTATCAAACTGCTTGTTGAGTAGGCGTCGTTCCCACCTAACCCTTCTCTGCTTTGTCTTTCGAACTGGAATCCGGAACTCTCGTTCCAACGCCGGCCGTGCCTTTGCTGGTCGACCGTCCGCAGCCGTTTCTCTCTGGCACTGCCACAACGGCCCCGGTGGCGCCGGCCCGCATCAGCTACGACCATCTGGTGCTGCCCGGCGACTTCCCCGACCCAACCATTGCCAAAATCGGGGATACGTACTGGGCTAGTGCCACGTCGGCGGAATGGGGCGCAGTGTTTCCGCTTTTCAAATCCACGGACCTGCTGCATTGGGAGCTGGTGAGCCATGTATTTCCGGGCCGCCTGCCCGAGTGGTGCGACTCCAACTTCTGGGCTCCCGAAATCTTCTGGGAAGGCGGCAAGGTGTACCTCTATTACACGGCCCGCCGGCGCGGCAGCATGCTCTGCGTGGCCGTGGCCAGCGCCGACAACCCCGAAGGACCCTACACCGACCACGGCCCGCTGGTAGGTGAAGAAGCTGGCTCCATCGACGGATTTCCCATCCACGACGAACACGGCGTGCTGCATCTGGTGTGGAAAAACGATGGCAACAGCCGCGGCGAATCCACACCGCTCTGGGCGCAGGAACTGGATGAGCAACGGCTGGAGTTGGTGGGGCCACGCCACGAACTGTTCCGCAACGACGCGCCCTGGGAAGGACCGCTGGTGGAAGGCTCGGCCATGGTGCGCCACAATGGCTATTTCTACATGTTTTATGCCGGCAATTCTTGCTGCGGCAAGTACTGCACCTACGCCGAGGGCGTAGCCCGCTCCCGCACGTTGCTGGGCCCGTGGGAGAAATGCCCGCAGAACCCCATCCTCACCGACAACAGCACCTGGAAATGCCCCGGCCACGGCACCGTGGCCGAAAAGGACGGCCGCTGGTTTTTGCTGCACCACGCCTACCACGCTAATAGCCACGAGTTTGTGGGACGCCAGGGTTTGCTGAGCGAGTTTACTTGGAACGCAGAAGGCTGGCCGGAATTTGTGAACAACAGCCCCCAGGCCGCGCCGCTGGCGGATGTGCGGGTGATGAACGTAACCGACAATTTTGAGGGTGACGCATTAAGTTTGGCCTGGCAGTGGCCGATAGGCAACCTGCCACGCCTCGAAATAGCGGACAACGAGCTACGCCTGGGCGCCAATACCGCCCGCCTGGGAGCCGTGGTAGCTCAGCGTACCTACGCTGCTACTTATGCCACCAGCGTGCTGCTGGATACTACTACGCTGCCTCAAGGCACTTTCGCCGGGCTCGGCGCCATCGGCGACCCATACAATGCTCTGGCCCTGGTAGCTGGCGACAATATGCTGCAACTCTGGCTGGTGCGCATGGGCAAAAAGCAGCGTCTGCTGGAAGTCATCTTCGATGAGCCGTGCGCTACGTTGGGCCTGCGGCTGGAGTGCTGGGGCGGCAGTCGCTTCCGTTTCTCCTACAGCCTCAACCAAGGCAACCTCTGGCAGCCACTACGCGCCGACGAATACGCCATCAACGGGACCTATTTGCCACCCTGGGACCGGGGCGTACGCGTCGGGCTGATTGCGCAGGGCAAAGAAACCGCAACGGTGACGTTCCGACGGTTCTCGCTGCGGAATTTACGCTAAGCCGTTCGGGAGGCGTGGTGTCGCCGACAACAACAGGGCGTGGAGTTGCGTCTGTACTAGTATCCGCAACTCTTCCGCCTGACAATGCCTTTACTCTCTTTCCTCCCTATCAGCTATCCTTCACTGGCGGCGCTGCTACTTGCCGGGCTTGTAGTAGGCGCTTGTGCGTCGTCCTCGACCACGACGGAGACGACCGGTGAGCCGGCGCAGCGTAACCTGGCCGCGGGCGAGGCCATCCCAAAACTGGTGGCACGGCAGTTCAAATTCACGGAAGGCCCGGCCGTGGACAAGGCGGGTAACGTGTTTTTCACGGATCAGCCCAACAACAAGATCTGGAAGTACGATACCAACGGCCAGCTGAGCGTGTTTCTGGAGAAGTCGGGCCGGGCGAACGGGCTATATTTTGATGCGCAGGGCAACCTACTGGCCTGCGCCGATGAAAACAACCAGCTCTGGTCGATTGGGCCCAATGGCAAGCGCACCATTCTGCTCCGCGACGTGGACGGCCGCCGCCTCAACGGCCCCAACGACCTGTGGGTACACCCCAGCACCGGCGCCATCTACTTCACCGACCCCTACTACCAGCGCGACTATTGGACCCGTACCGCGCCCGACCCCAGCCTGGGCGGCCGGAAGGTGTACTGCCTGCCCAAAGGCCAGAGCCAGCCGTTTGTGGTGGATGATAAGCTGCAGCAACCCAACGGCATCATCGGCACGCCCGATGGCAAGCAGCTGTATGTAGCCGACATAGAAGCCAACAAAACCTATCGCTACCAGATAGCCACCGACGGCCGCCTGACGGACCGCCAGTTGTTCTTGGAAATGGGCTCCGACGGCATGACGCTCGACAACGAAGGCAACGTGTACCTCACCGGCAAGGGCGTCACGGTGTTTGACGCCGCTGGCCGCCAGATCCAGCATATTGAGGTGCCGGAAGAGTGGACCGGCAACGTCTGTTTTGGGGGCGCCGACCGGAGCACGCTGTTTATCACGGCCTCGGAAGCGGTGTTCGTACTGCCGATGCGGGTGCGGGGCGCGCAGTAGATGTTTAAGGACAGTTGTTTCGACCTTTCGTAACCGAAAAAGCGCCGCCGGAACTGCTTCCGGCGGCGCTTTTTCGGTTATCTGTCTATTCCTTAGTTCAAGCTCCGATACCGAACCCGCTTGGGCTCCACATCGCCGAGACGCTTCTTCTTGGCTTCTTCGTAGTCAGAGAAGTTGCCTTCGAACCACACCACCTGCGAGTCGCCCTCGAAGGCCAGGATGTGGGTGGCGAGACGGTCCAAGAACCACCGGTCGTGGCTGATAATTACGGCGCAGCCGGCGAAGTTCTCCAGCGCATCTTCCAGCGCCCGGATGGCATTCACGTCGAGGTCGTTGGTCGGTTCGTCGAGCAGTAGCAGGTTGGCGCCCTGCTTGAGCGTGGTGGCTAGGTGCACGCGGTTCCGCTCGCCACCGGAGAGCATGCCTACCTTCTTTTCCTGGTCGCCGCCGCGGAAGTTGAAGTTGCTCACGAAGGCCCGCGAGTTCACCTGCCGGCCCGCCAGCAGCATAGTTTCGGTACCGCCCGAAATAGTTTCGAATACTGACTTGTTGGGGTCGAGTGTATCGTGCTGCTGGTCTACGTAGGCGGTTTGCACCGTGGGGCCAACCACGAACGTGCCCGCGTCGGGCTGCATCTGGTCGGTGATGAGGCGGAACAGAGTGGTTTTGCCGGCGCCGTTCGGCCCGATGATACCCACAATACCGCCCTGAGGCAGCGAGAAGCTCAGGCCATCGAACAGCAGCTTGTCGCCAAACGCTTTGCGCAGCCCTTCGGCCTCAATCACCTGGGAACCTAGCCGCGGACCGTCCGGAATGAATAGCTCGAGTTTCTGCTCCTTCTCGCGGGAGTCTTCGTTCACCATCTTGTCGTAGCCGGCGAGGCGGGCCTTGCTCTTGGCTTGGCGCGCTTTGGGAGCCATGCGCACCCATTCCAGCTCGCGCTGCAAGGTTTTCTGGCGCTTGCTCTCAGTTTTCTCTTCCTGGGCCAAGCGGTTGGACTTCTGCTCCAGCCAACTGCTGTAGTTGCCTTTCCACGGAATACCCTCGCCACGGTCCAACTCCAGAATCCAGCCGGCCACGTTGTCGAGGAAGTACCGGTCGTGGGTTACGGCAATGACGGTGCCTTTGTATTGCTGCAGATGCTGCTCCAGCCACAGCACGCTTTCGGCGTCGAGGTGGTTGGTGGGTTCGTCGAGCAGCAGCACATCGGGTTCCTGCAGCAAGAGGCGGCACAGCGCTACGCGGCGCTTCTCGCCACCCGAGAGGTTGCCGATGATGGCGTCGGCCTCGGGCGTGCGTAGGGCGTCCATGGCGCGCTCCAGCTTGGAGTCGAGGTTCCAGGCATCAAGTTGGTCGAGGCGTTCCTGCACGGTGCCTTGGCGTTCCAGCAGCTTGTCGAAATCAGCATCTTCGGCCCCGAAGGCTTCGTTGATTTCGTCGAATTCCTTGAGCAAGGCTACGGTTTCGGCCACGCCCTCCTGTACTACTTCCAGTACCGTTTTGGTGGGGTCGAGCTGCGGCTCCTGCTCCAGATAGCCCACCGAGTAGCCCGGCGACCATACCACGTCGCCCTGAATCTGCTTGTCGACGCCGGCAATAATTTTCAGCAGCGACGACTTACCGGAGCCGTTGAGGCCCAGCACCCCGATTTTGGCGCCGTAGAAGAAAGAGAGGTAAATGTTCTTGAGAACCTGTTTCTGAGGCGGGTAAATCTTGCTTACCCCGGCCATCGAGAAAATAATGGTGGGCTGGTCGCTCATGCGAAAAGAGGAATGGTAGAAGCGTGACGCAAATAGCCAACGCGCAGAGCGGTTGACCGGAAAACACTATTTTCAGGCAGTTTGCTTTTACCCTGAACGCCGGGCCTAACCTTCAGAATCCGGCTTACGTTCGGAGAAAAACCGTCTGGCGGCCATCCTGCCTCATCAAAGGTAGGCAGCCCCGATGGAGTTTGCTACCCTCGCTGCATGCGGCGAATGTTGCAACAAGCTGTAAACTTGCACATCTTTCCGCTCTGAGTATTACCTCCGCGCATTTTCACCACTCCACCTATTCGCTTCCGCGTTATCACATTATGGAACAACAAGACCACTTGCTGGCCGAAGCCCGCCATTATGGCTACATCGAGGGCGACCAGGTGTGGCTGCGGCCATTTATGGATCTTCCTGCCCGCCAAGTTGGGCAGGTAAAGGAGTCAGCTGACGCTTCCCTGTTGTACTTCGCCAACCGCTTCGAAACCTTCCGCGGGAAGGTGGATGAACTGCTTCATAAGATTGACACCTCTGAGAACAAGGGTTCTTTCCTGATGAAGGCCCTGCACCTCAAAGAGCAGGTTGCCTCCTACGACGGCCTCGGCGACTTTGAAGCCATTCATCGGCGGCTTACGGATGCCGAAGAGGCTATTAAACAGACGGTAGCACGCAACCGTGAAAAAAATCTGGCAACCAAAATCAACTTTATCCAGCAGGCGGAAGAACTGCAAAACACGCTGGACTGGACCACTGCCGGCGAGCAGATTCATGAGCTGCGTCAGGCCTGGATCAAGACCGGCCCCGTAGACAAGCAGCACACCGACGAGCTGGAAACCCGGTTCCGGGTGGCAGTAGACGAATTTTTCCAGCGGCGCAAGAACTTCCAGAACGAGAAGAAGTCGATGCTCAACCGTGCCGCCGACCAGTACAAAGCCCTGATTCGGCAGTCGGAGGCCCTGCAGTATTCCGACGACTTCGAAAACACTACTGGTAAGCTCAAGGAATTGCAGCAGGCCTGGAAGGAAGTGGGCGGCTCATTGCCCCGCAAGCAGGCCAATGACCTATGGACGCAGTTCCGGGCGGCGCACAACCTGTTTTTCGAGCGTCTCAAGCAGCATATTGACAGCAAGCGCACCGATGCCAAGGAGCATTTCATGGACGATAACCTGACGCGCAAGCGGGCCCTCGTGGAGGAAGCTGTTGCGTTACTGGACAAGCCCATGCATGAAGCAGTAGCGCGCGCCAAAGAGCTGCAGGCCGCTTGGAAAAAGGTAGGTCCTGTGCGCGGCGAAGAATCGGACCGGGTATGGGAGCAGTTTATTCTGGCCTGCGATAAGGTGTTTGAAATGAGTGCGCTGGAGCACTTTATCCGTAAACGTCCTGAAAATGCCAGCGGCTCGGCTGAGGACCAGGTAAACATCCGGGTACAAGCCCTGCGCGACTTCATCAAATACGATAAACAGGAGCAGGAAGCGCTGGAAGAGAACCTGGGTAAGCTCAGTGCCACACCCGCTAATGATGCCTTCCGGCAGATGCTGCAGGGAAAAATCCGTGCATTTGAGCGAAAAATCCGAACCAAAAACGAGCTGATTACGCTATTGCGACAGCGGCTGGTTGTGTAGCCCAACCTTAGCGCCTATCTTACGTTGCCTGCCACATACACTGTGACTCGGCGAGCCACGTTGTCAGCATATTCCGTCCCGGCCGGATTTTTGATAGCCGGACTTTTCATTCGACCACCTTTTTTAAGTAGCCCACACCACTATGTACTGGACGCTGGAACTCGCTTCGTATCTGGAAGACGCTCCCTGGCCTGCCACCAAGGATGAACTGATTGACTATTCCATCCGCTCGGGTGCTCCGATGGAAGTAGTGGAAAACCTGCAGGCCCTGGAAGACGATGGTCAGCCCTACGAGAATATCGAGGAGGTTTGGCCTGACTACCCGACTAAGGAGGACTTTATGTTCAACGAAGACGAGTACTAGGTAACTGCTGGTTGTTCCTATTGCTTGTCGAATACAGGCTGCTAACTCCGCTTTGAGTAATCAACCCGTCAACAAGCAACAAGCAACACTTGACATCCAAAATTTGGTTGCGGGGTATGAACAGCGTGTTCTACTCCGCAACCTTTTTTTTGCCATACCCGAGCCGGCGTTTGTAGCCATAGTGGGGCATAATGGCTGCGGCAAGACCACGCTTTTTCGTGTCCTGACGGGACAAATACCTTACACCGGTACTGTAGAACTCGGCGGCCAGGACTTGCGCCAGATAGCCCGCCCAGCTACCGCCGGGCACCTGGCTTATTTGCCGCAGCGGACCACGGTTGGCTTCCCAATCAGAGTGCGCGAACTGGTAGTGATGGGCCGCTACCGCCACCACGGCCTGCTCAGTGCTTACTCTCTGCTTGACTACCAACTGGCTGATGCAGCGTTGGCCCGCGTGGGAGGCGCGCATCTTGCCCAGCGCGACTTTACGCTGCTTTCCGGAGGGGAGCAACAGCTGGTATGGCTGGCCCAACTGAGCCTGCAGGACGCTCCTTTGTACCTTCTTGATGAGCCAACCCAACAGCTTGATGTGTACTACCGCCGCCGCGTGTTCGATCTGCTGGCCAGTTGGGTAGAGCAGGAGCGCAAAACCGTGCTCTGCATTACCCACGACCTTGACAACTTGCTGGCGCTGCCGGGCGGCTACCTGCTCAACCTGTCGCACCCGCAACCCAGCCTTGAGCCACTTACTGCTGCTACAGTTAGTGCCGCCCGCGAGTTTCTGGAAAGTGAAGCGTCATTAAGTCTATAAGAAACCGACAGGAATTAGTCTCGCTGACCCGGCCGGCCGCGCACCACATGCCAGATGGAGCGCAGAAAAGGCCACGGCGTCACAGAGTTCATAATCTGCAGGTTTTCCTTCCAGCTCGTCTGCTCATCCAGAAAACCGAAGATGCGCTCCACCGGATTGCGCCGAAACAGCTGGGCGAAGATGGTGCGAGTGGTTTCACCGCGCCGGCGCATGATGTCGAGCAGCAACGTATCGAAGAGGTGAAACTGCCATTTGTCGCCGGTAAGGTCTGGCGGCGGCATGCCGGTAACCGCCAGTGCCTGCACCAGCCGTGCTGAGTGCGCCTGGATGCGTTTGAAGGCATAGCCGGTACTGGGTTTGGCCCGGCCGGCGCGGGTCCCGAGGTTGATGATGTTTACGCCCGCAGCCGAGGGCAGTGGGTGGTCAGTCATGGGAATAGCCCCTGCTTCCCGGGCCTCTACGCGAAACCCTGTTGCGCCTAGCTGCGCTAGATACTCCCGCAGGGCTGCTTCGTATTCCTCCTTTGGCAATACATGCTCCGAAAACAGGGTGTATTCTACCAGCGCGCGGCGCTTACTGAAGGGCAGCACGTACATGAAGCGCGCCTGCTGCTGCTGGTCGCCTCGAAAATCCATGAACTCAGCCGTTGTCGGATCGAAAACGTCTTCGGTGGTTTCTACTTCCCAACCCACAAAATGCTGCAGTAGGTAGCGGTGCTTCTGCGGCTGCTTGTGCATCTGCGGCGGACGACTGTCGAAGGCATAGCGGGCCGTAAAGGTGCCGGCACTACTGGTTGCCCGGGCACCATGCGGCGTATTTTCCAGCGCATCTACGCTGGCCTGAAGCAGAGTAAACTGGGGATTTTCTGCCAGAGCAGCTCGTACAAATTGGTAAAAATCCAGCCCCCGGATCATCTTGTAGCGGTGCCGCTTTAGCGGAAACACCTGCTCATACCCCGGGCTTCGGAACGCTATTTTCGACCATTCATGGACTACAATGCTATCAAACAGCATCGGCTCGTCGGACCAGAACGACCAAGTGCGGTCATTCTGGTCTTTGGCTTCGGGCTCCAGCAGTAACACCCGTTTGCTGGCCAGCCGTGGCTCCTGGCTGATATGATACGCCAAGCTGAGGCCAGCCGCGCCGCCGCCCACAATAAGGTAGTCGAAATCCAGAGGAGGTACAGCCACAAGAAACGGCGGCCTGAAAAGGGCCGCCGTTGCAAGTTAGGGCAGTTGCGCTACTTCGGGCTAGTGGCTTTCCATGCCCGACAGCGCGCCGGCCAAGTCGCGCACGGCGTCACGCACATCAAAATCCAGGCGGGCGCTGAAATGCTGGCGACCGGGCAGAATGCTTACTCGGGAATGCAGGCGCTCCTCCCAGAGGTGCTCGTTTTCCTGGTAGCCGGAAGTATACGGGTCGTCATCCGAGAGCAGCACCATCAGCTTGTCCTGCGGAATGAGGCGGCGGGCCGCTTCGTAGTTGATGGGGGCATCCATCCAATTCAGGATATCCTGCCAGGGGCTGTCTACCGAAAACCAGCCGGCTACACACAGCACGCCACCTACAGGCTGCGCCTCGGGGTGGGTTTCGGCTACGCGGGCCAGGTAGTGCAAAATGGCCAGACACCCCACACTATGCCCCACCAGAAGTACATTGGGCCCCAGTTGATCAGGTGGCAGCACCTTCTGCAGATACTCCACAGCCCGGTCTATAACGGGCAGGTCCCAGGCCGGCATGGCAAGCGCCTGAATCTTGTAGTTGACTCCATCTTCCGCGGCAACGGCCTGCAGTTGCTCCCCTAGCCATGGATACCAGTCGTCTTGGGGGCCGCCAGCCCAGCGGGGGACTATAAATACCTTCTTTACTTCTTCAGCAGTTGTTGCTTGCTGCATACTTCGTGGGTTATTTTGAACAATTCACCAAGATAAATCCAATTTCACATTCCTGATTCTGCTATTTCATAATTAATATTCTAGCTCAACTACAGTGATGCTTAAAAGCACTAAAGCCAGCAGCTTCCGAAGATGCTGCTGGCTTTAGTGCTAGAATTTAGAGCTTTTGCCAAGCTTAGAAGTTCGGCGAGAGCAGGTATTTGGAGTAGAAGTCGTCGATGATTTTCACCGCCGACTCGGCATCGTCTACCAGTTGCACGAGGTTCATGTCCTCAGGTGAGATGTTCTTCTCGTCTTCCAGCATCACCGTCTGAATCCAGTCGAACATGCCCTGCCAGTACTTGGTGCCCACCAATACAATTGGGAAGCGGCCGATTTTCTTGGTCTGAATCAGCGTAATAGCCTCAAACAACTCATCAAGCGTACCGAAGCCACCAGGCATACCAATGAAACCCTGCGCGTACTTCACGAACATCACCTTCCGCACGAAGAAGTAGTCGAAGTTGATGATTTTGTCGGGGTCGATGTAGATGTTGTTGAACTGCTCGAACGGCAGCTCAATGTTCAGGCCCACAGAGCGGCCTCCTTCTGAGTGTGCGCCTTTGTTGCCGGCCTCCATAATGCCGGGACCACCGCCCGTGATAACGCCGTAGCCGTGGCGCACCAGCTTGGCAGCAATTTCCTCGGCCATCTGATAGTATGGGTTGTCGGGCTTGGTGCGGGCTGAGCCGAAAATGGATACGCACGGGCCAATTTTGGACATCTTCTCGAAGCCCTCCACGAACTCGGCCATCACCTTGAAAATCTGCCAGGAGTCGGCAATCTTGATTTCATTCCAGTCTTTATCAACGAAGGCTTTGCGGATGCGCTGCTCATCGTCTACCTGAACTGTACGCTCGCCGTGCGTCTGCTCCCGGATATCACTAATGGTTTTAACCTTGTTGTCGTTGATGTTGGGCTGCATGATAGTCTGGCCGCTGCCAGCATTCAGCACCTCATCAGCCACCTTGGTGCGGCTGGTCTTTTTGAGCTTAGTCATGGTACGCTACTTACTGTTGGCACCAGGCAAAAGGCCAGGCACCATGGAAATTGGGGGAATTTGACAAAAAGAAAGCCGCCCCGCCGAAGCGGGGCGACCAAAAGTACAGAAGGGCAAGTTAACAATTTGTTAACAGTAAATGACCAAACCGCTACAGTTTATAAAGTGCATGGCTCTGCAATAAGCCATTCCGCAGCGCATACGGTCATTTGCTCCGGATAGCAATTACCGGGTCCAGGTTGGCGGCCAACACAGCCGGGATGATGCCTGCCAACACGCCAATCACCACGGATACGGTCAGGCCCAGCGTGATATTCCACGCCGACAGCGTGAGCGGCATAGCATCCTGGGGCACCAGCGTGATCAGCCAGACCAGGAAAATGCCGGCCGAGCCGCCCAGCAGACACAGAAACACAGCTTCGAACAGAAACTGGAACAAAATAAAGTAGTTCTTGGCGCCCAACGACTTCTGAATACCGATGATGTTGGTGCGCTCCTTCACCGACACGAACATGATGTTGGCAATGCCGAAGCCGCCCACCACCATAGCAAACCCGCCAATTACCCAGCCCGCCAACCCGATAACGGAGAAGAGCTTTCCCACCATGTTGGTCAGCATTTCGGGGCGGTTGAGCGCGAAATTGTCTTCTTCGCGGGGCTTGAGGCTGCGGATGTTGCGCAGCAGCCCTTTCATCTCGTATTCCAAGTCGAGCAGGCCCACATCCTCGTCGCGGCCTTTCACAGCAATAGTGGGTGTCACGCCGGTAAGGCCATTGGTGCTCAAGGCAAACATCTTGGTGAAGGAACCAAAGGGAATAACGCAGTTGGTATCGTTGCTGGGCGTATCCAGAATCTTCTTGCCTTCCTTCTTTACTACGCCGATGATGGTAAACGTCGTGCCTTTGGCCTTAAACTCCTTTCCTAGCGCCGAACCATTCGGATAGAGGCTGGTGGCAATATCGGCTCCTATCACGGCCACATTGCGAGCCGCATCCATCTCCTGCTGCGTGAAATAGCGCCCTTCCTCGATAGGCAGCTCCGACACGTTACGATATTCAAATGATACTCCCATTAGAGCACAGCCTTCGAGGCTGTTGGAACCGGACCGCAGCGTATTGCCGCCCGTAGCAGCATACACAGCCACGCCCTTCTGGTTGTCGCTCAGCATACGCTGCAACTCGCGGAACTCGCGCACGGTAGGCGCAGGGCGTTGGAAGTAGCGCCACCACGGGTAGTCGGGCTGGTCGAAGGTCCAGGGCATCTTCATCACATAGATGACCTTGTCGCCAACGAAGCTCATGCTTTGTCGTACGTTGGCTTCCAGCGAGTCCACCACCGTCAGCACCGCAATGATGGCAAAAATGCCTACCGTCACGCCCAGCAATGAGAGTACCGTACGCAGCAGGTTCGATTTGAGAGCTTGCCACGCGAAGCGGAAGCTTTCCAGAGTCAGGCGTATGGTTTTCATCAATGAGTGCTTGAGTGGATGAGCAGATAAGTGGGTGGCCGGAACGAGGCGGCTGCTCGTTCAGTTGTATACTCGCTCACTGATTCCAGGCGAAAAGTAATGATAAATCCGCCGGAGTTGCGTACTTTCGCCGACCCAAATTTTTCTTAGCTTCCCCAGCTATTGCCTTTCCTGCACCTATGAAGCTCTCCGAGTTTAAGTTCGAATTGCCCGAAGCTCTCCTCGCGCAACACCCTGCCAAGAACCGCGACGAGTCCCGCCTGATGGTGCTGCACCGCGACAGTGGCAAGATTGAGCACCGCGTTTTCAAGGATATCATTGAATATTTCGGTGAAGGCGACGTGTTTGTGGTGAACGACACGAAAGTATTTCCAGCACGCCTTTATGGCAATAAGGAAAAGACCGGCGCGAAGATCGAAGTGTTTCTGCTGCGCGAACTGAACAAAGAGATTCACCTCTGGGATGTGCTGGTCGATCCGGCTCGTAAAATCCGGGTGGGCAACAAGCTTTACTTCGACGAGGAAGGCATTGTGGTAGCGGAAGTTATCGACAATACTACTTCGCGCGGCCGGACTATCAAGTTTCTGTTCGATGGCTCCGATGAGGAGTTCTACAAAGCGCTGCACAACCTGGGCGAGACGCCGCTGCCCCGCGAGTCCATTACCCGCGAAGCGGAGCCGGCCGACAAGGAACGCTACCAGACTATTTACGCCAAGCACACAGGTGCCGTAGCCGCCCCATCAGCAGGCCTACACTTCACCCGCGAAGTAATGAAGCGCCTGGAAATCAAAGGTGTGGAAGTAGTGCCGGTAACGCTGCACGTCGGGTTGGGCACGTTCCGGACAGTAGACGTGGAAGACCTGACCAAGCACAAGATGGACTCCGAAAACTTCATCGTACCCGGTTCGTCGGCGGTGGTAGTGAACCGGGCCCTGGATGCGAAGAAGCGTGTGTGTGCTGTGGGCACTACATCGATGCGCGCCATGGAATCGTCGGTATCGGCTAACTCGCGTCTGAAAGCCAACGAGGGTTGGACAGACCGGTTCATCTTCCCTCCGTATGATTTCAAGATTGCTAATTCGTTGATTACCAACTTCCATACACCGGAAAGCACACTCATGATGATGGCCTCGGCCTTTGCTGGTCATGAGTTCCTGATTGAAGCATATCGGACGGCTATCAAAGAGAAGTACAAGTTCTTCAGCTACGGCGACGCCATGCTGATTTTGTAAAGCAGATGCTATGTGCTGAGCGCCGGATAACCAATCATCCTCGCTCCATCTGAAAAAGCCCGGCCGCTATAATCGGCCGGGCTTTTACTTTTACCGCCGGATCCTTTTTTGCACTCATTTTCCTGCTGCCACGTGCCATCTGCTTCTTCGTCATTTCAGCCGCGTTTCGCCATTATTGTGGCCGGAGGCAGCGGCACACGCATGGGTACCGACCGGCCCAAGCAGTTTTTGGATTTGCTAGGTGAACCAGTGCTGCTGCATACGTTGCGGCGCTTTGCAGTTCCGGGACTGGGTATCAAACGGCTAGTAGTAGTGTTACCCGCCGACCAGGTTGCTACGTGGGAGGTGCTGTGCGCGCAGTATCCTGCCGTACCGCCACATGAGCTGGTTTCTGGTGGCACTACCCGCTGGGCCTCCGTGAAACAAGGACTGGCGCAACTTGGGCACGAAACGGCCGGCACAGTAGCCGTGCATGATGGCGTGCGCCCCCTCACGCCGGAACGGGTAATTGAAGCTACATATGAGGCGGCCCACAACCACGGTGCCGCTGTAGCAGCCGTAGTACCCAAAGACTCGGTGCGCAACCTCAGCCAACAGGGCTCCTATGCCCTCAACCGTAGCCGCCTACGCCTGGTCCAGACGCCGCAGTGTTTCGAGTTGAGCCTGCTGCGGCGCGCGTATCAACTTCCGGAGCTCAATACCTTCACCGACGATGCCAGTGTGGTGGAAGACCTGCACCCTATCCATATAGTGGAAGGTGACTACCGCAACCTCAAAATCACAACACCGGAGGATATGCTGCTGGCGGAAGCACTGTTGCGCACTGAGTAGCGCATACAGCTCACATTATTATGCGATACCGCCGAAGCGAATAGACGGGTACCTTCAGGGTATATTCCATCCGTTTCCGACTTCTAGTATGAAACCCATCATTTTTCTAGCTTTTGCGCTGGTCTTGAGCCGGGCAACTGTGGCGCAGGATTGTGGCCTCTACTATGATCTTCGCAAAGGCGGTGTGTACGAACTGACCACGTTTGATAACCGCGACCAGCCTAGTGGGCGCATCGTGCAGGAAGTACGCGAAGCCAAAACGAGTGGCGGCAAAACCACGGCCCTCATTCATCAGCAGGTATTTGATAAGAAAGGCAAGGCTAGCTCCACCAACGACTATACGGTGGAGTGCCAAGCTGGCTTAGTGCGCCTCGATATGCGCGCCATGATGAATCCGCAGGCCAATGCCCAAGGTGCCCAGCCTGATATGGACGTGCAGGTAAGCGGTGACTTTCTGGAAATTCCGGCTCAGCCAAAGCAAGGCACCACCCTGAAAAACGGCACCATGACGGTAGCTATGCGGGACAAGAAAAGCGGAGTCGCCCTTTCTACCACTACTATCAGCATCAGTAACCGCCGCGTGGAAGGCTCCGAAACTATCAAAACAGAAGCCGGCAGCTTTGCCTGCACCAAAATTTCGCAGGATGTGCTGATGAAGACCGGCATGGGAAATCTGGCCATTCCGTTCACGATGCGTACAGTTGAGTGGTATGCACCTGGCGTTGGCGCTGTGCGGTCGGAAACCTACCGCAAGGACAAACTGATGGGCTACACGCTGCTCACGGCCGCCCCGACCAAGTAGCCCAGAAAACTCAAAGACACTTAGATAAGTCCACCGTTTTCCGGCAAAAAAAGGCCGCTTCCGGATAGAAGCGGCCTTTTTGCTGGACTGTGGTTGCGTGTACCAGGGTTAGGCTAGCGCCCCAAACGAATGGTGCGGGTGCGGCCGTTGCAGGTTACGGAAGCAATATTGTCGCAGGCCTGGGTACCGGTAGGGTCGTAGTCGAGCAGCATGGTTTTGCCTCGGCTATTGCTGATGCTGACAGTTCCGGCCGTGAAGAAGCGGGCACACCCCACTGTAAACTCTTTCAGCAGCGGCTGCTGAATGGCAGCAGTATACTCTACGCCGCGCCGATTGGTGCCACCAGCTTGGCCCGTCACAGAATATCGGTCGTCCAGAATCGTGCGAGTACCCTGGCCAGCCAAGCGGGTGTAAGTGCGCTGCGCAGTCCAAGAGTGGGTGCCGTTGGGCGTAATGACGCTGGCATTGCGCACGCTAAGCGTGTAGGAACCGTCGCCGGCATTCGTGATGACGCGGGTGCCTGTATGCTGGTTGTCGTTGCGGAAGTAGTTCAGAAGCGTAATGGTAACCGAGGAGCCTTGTTGACGAAAAGGCCCGCTATAGACGGCTACAATTTTGCCACGGTGTGCTACTCCGTTTGGTCCTATGCAATTGGTGAGGCCAAAATCGATAGTGAGCGTGCGGGTGCTGGGGTCGTAGGTGCGGGTAGCGCAGGCCGAGAGCAAGCGGGCCATGTCAGCTGGCTCTGCTACTGGCCCATTAGCGACGGAAGCATCAACCGGGGCAGCCGCTTCTACCAAATCGTTGAGGCTACCGGTTTCGTCTTCAGCAGCACCAGCATCCTCCGCCGATTCGATGCTTTCAAGAGCAGGCTGCTCTTTGTCTTTGTTGCAGGCCGCCGTACCGAAAAGCAGCAGGCCGCCTGCTAAGGCCGCTATGCTCAAAGTGTGGAAAGAGGTTTTCATGGAGAGGTTGAGCAAAAAAGGTATGAAAAGAATTCCCGGGGTTTCGTTGCTTGGAAGCCGCCGACTACTGGTAGTTTAATCCCCTGGGGAACTTTTTTCAAAAAGTACTAGCACGGCCATTTTAGAACCAGCCAGCAGACCGGCCGTATAGGCTTAGCAACTCCTCTCCCACCGCCAAACTGCTGAAAACATGCGCTTTTTACCCGTACCATCCTTTTTGCTGCTCGGCATGTTTGTAGCAGCCTGTGGCGCCGAAACCAACAAGGACCCGGTGGCAGAAGCCAAGTTTCAAAACGAAAAGCGCATTGGCAACGAAGACGTGACCAGCAAGCAAGAGCGCGACGCCGGCTTTCTGGTAAATGTTGCGAGCTACAGCATGCTGGACGTAGAAATGAGCCAGATGGCACAGCGCAAAGCCACTTCGCCGGATGTGAAATATCTGGCGCAGCTGATTGCGGGCGAACATGCTGCTATGCAAAAAGCGCTACAGCAGCTAGCTAGCCAGAAAAGCATTGTGCTGCCTACGGGGTTAGGCGCTGAGCAGGCAAAACGTCTTGGTGAGTTGGGCGCTCTGAATGGCCCGGCCTTCGACCGTAAATATGTGGAACTGCTGGAAAGCAGCCATAAAACCAGCATTGACGACTTCGATGACATGAGCGACGACGCGTATGATGGCGACATTCGCGCTTTTGCGGCCAATTACTTGGCACCGCTCAAAACCCATCTGGATGCCGCCGAAAAGCTCTCCGATAAGCTTCCCAAGTAGTACCTCACATTCCCGTTTTTTAAACCAACCAATTCAATTTCCTTATGAAAACGCGCTTTTTCTCTTTTGTAGCACTAGCTGCTATGCTGACTCTGGGTAGCTGCGGCGATTCTGCTCAACGCACTGACGGCACGGCTGGCACCGTGGTTACTGATATGGACTCGGCGGCTGCCGAAGGTGGTGTGCAGGCAGATGCCACCGTCATCGACAACGATGCTGGCCCGACCGTTACGGCTGATGCAGACTCTGCCGCGGCCGCCGATCCTGCTGCCCGGCCATAGCCTTTAGCTCGATTTCTTGCACTCCAGCGCCCGGCTTCTGTCTTGCACAGGGGTCGGGCGCTGGAATTTTAACGCTAGCAACTAGCTGAACACTAGCAACCTTCCTGGGGCGAAGCCGTTCGTTTTTGACACGGTGCATTTGCTACGCCGGGGTGCAAACCCGTTTGTGGCGTGTACTTTTTTTGTCCCACCTACCATATCATCCTATATGAAACGCATTTTTTTGAGCCTAACGGCTGCCACTCTGCTCTTCACTACTGCCTGTTCCAATGAGCGCAAAGCCGATGAAATGGCCAATGCCGAATCGGTAGCGGGTGCTGATACAATGGGGGTTGCCTCCGAACCAACTATGGGCGATTCTGCTGCAATGGACGGCACTGCCGGTGCCGCTATGGCTGACCCTAATGGCCCTACCGCGCCGCATAAAGACGATCCGGAATTTATGAAGTCGGCGGCCCACAGCGACCAGAATGAGATTCAGCTCAGCAAACTGGCACTTGACAAGGGTGTAACCGGCATGGCCAAGGACCACGCCAACCAGATGATTACGGACCACACCAAATCGACGGCGGCGCTGAAGCCAATAGCGCAGAAAAAGAACGTGACGCTACCCACTGATATGGACGCCGAGCACAAGGCCATTGCCGAGCAGATGGGCAAGCTCTCGGGTACCGAGCTGGAGAAAAAATACATGGAGCAAATGACGCTGGACCACCAAAAAACAGCGAATACTATGGCTGCTCACCAGAAAATGACCCAGGATGCGGACCTGCAAGGCTTCATCACACAGACGTTGCCTGTTGTGCAAAGCCACCTGAGCATGTTCAAGCAGCATAGTTCAATGTAATTTCAGGTTAAGCCTGATCTGAAAAGCCCGTTCCGTACGTCGGAACGGGCTTTTTGCATGTAGCTCTAGCTGACTCTGGTGTTATCAGCAGTTGGAACCGCAGGTATTTTGAGCCCCGCTGATAGCCGCACCAATGGCTGTATGCCAGCCGATTCGAAATGTGGCCCCAGTCTTACCCGAGCGTGGGAACTACTTGCGTCTGAGCGAGTATAAGAACGAGTCGTTCGGAAGCCTCCTTCTGCAGTGGCTGCCTCAGCTCCGAGTAGATACTTCACTTAGTTTACCCTGATAATGAAATTACATCTGAAACGCTTTGCGGGCGTCATGCTTCTCGCAGGCAGCCTTGCCAGTATCAGCAGTACTGCCCAGGCCCAAACCAAAGCCGCTGAAAAGATCAACAAGAAGCGCAGTAAAGTACTGGATGCCAGCTCACCTTACACCAAGGAGCAGCTGAAATACGACTCAGAATTCGCGGTAGCGGCCGCCAGTGCCAACACACTGGAAGTAGCACTGGCCAAGCTAGCTCAGCAGAAAGCCATTCTGCAGGAGGTGAAGGACTGGGGCAAAAAAATGGAGCAGGAACACACTGTAGCGGGCCAGCAGTTGGAGTCCATTGCCAGTCGCAACAGCTTGGCGCTACCCAACATGATGAGCGAGGAGGACCGCCGTATCTACGAGGATGTGGATGACCGCAAGTATTTGGGGTTCGACAAGAAATACCTCCGCGACCTGAAAGAACTGCACGAGCGGACTATAAAACGCTATGCCGAAGCCGCAACTAAGCTCAGCAACCCAGAACTGCTGGCTTATGTCACGGAAATGCTACCCAAGCTACGAGCCCACGAAACACAGACGGCCGTCCTGTTCGAGCTTGCTAACGCCATAAAGTAAGTAGCCCCGTAGACTGCTTGCTCCAATTTATTTAGCCGGCGCGGCAGTCCACTGCAACTTGTACGTGTCGCAGCCCAGGGCATTAATGTTCATGCGGAATGTCCCTTGTGCCGACTTCGCTCCTACCACACCATCCAGCTCGAAGCGCCATGCCGTAGCGCCGCCACCCGGCGGGTCTACTACCACGCCGCTCACCTTGCCGCCCGTGATGGGGAAGCTGTGCGTGGGACCAACGGTGGTAAGCTCCAGCTTGCCAGAGCAGCGCCAGTACCCCTGAAACGTCAGTTCGGATAGGGTTTTGCCATCGGCCGAAACATCGAAGCTGATTGTAGCTCCTTTCATACCGTTGCTGAACGTGCCGGTCCAGTGTGTTGGTTTAGGCGGAGCAGGCGTGGGAGGTGTGGTGGCAATTGCGGCGGCCAGAAGCAACGGGAATAGCAATAGTTTCATTCAGGAGGGAAATGAGGAAGGCAGCAAAATAAGAATAAGAAAGCTTCCCGTCCCAGCCAACCATACGACGGTTTGGCTGGGACGGGAAGCTTTTAGGTGCCCGAAAGCGGATGGCCTTAAGCAGCGTCTGATTTAACAGATTTCTCCTCGGCGTACTTGCTGACTTTTAGCTCTTCGGCCAGGAATCGGCTCGTGTGGCCCTTGCCCGATTTGGCTACCTGCTCCGGCGTGCCCTGTGCCACAATGCTGCCGCCGCCCGCGCCGCCTTCCGGCCCAATATCAATCAGGTGGTCGGCTACTTTGATGAGGTCCAAGTTATGCTCGATGATCAGGACCGTGTTGCCCTTATCAGCAAGTTTGTGCAGCACCACAGCCAAATGGTTAATGTCCTCAAAGTGCAGGCCGGTGGTGGGCTCATCCAAGATGTAGAACGTCTTGCCAGTGTCTTTTTTGCTGAGTTCAGTGGCCAGCTTCACGCGTTGTGCCTCGCCACCCGACAGCGTGGTGGCCTGCTGGCCCAGCGTGAGGTAGCCTAGCCCTACTTCATTCAGGGTTTGAATCTTACGTAGGATGCGGGGCTGAAACTCGAAGAACTCCACGGCCTTCTCCACCGTCATGTCCAGCACATCGGTGATGCTCTTGCCTTTGAAGCGTACTTCCAGCGTTTCGCGGTTGTAGCGGCGTCCTTTGCAGGTTTCGCAGGGCACGTGCACGTCGGGCAGGAAGTTCATTTCGATGGTGCGCATACCGGCGCCCTCGCAGGTTTCGCAGCGCCCACCCTTCACGTTGAATGAGAAGCGGCCCGGCCCATAGCCTCGGATTTTAGCTTCTGGCAACGACGAGAACAACTGGCGAATCTCGGTGAACACACCCGTATAGGTGGCCGGATTGGAGCGTGGCGTGCGCCCAATCGGCGACTGGTCTACCTCAATCACCTTATCGATAAACTCCAGTCCCTCAATCTTATCATACGCCAGCGGTTCACGCTTGGCATTGAAAAAATGCTGATTCAGAATCGGGTACAGCGTGTCATGAATGAGCGAGGACTTGCCTGAGCCCGACACCCCCGTGACGGCAATGAGCTTGCCCAGCGGAAACTTAGCCGTGACGTTTTTGAGGTTGTGGCCTTTGGCACCTTTCAGCACCAAGTCATTGCCTTCGCCGGCACGCTTCTTTTTGCGCAGCTCAATGTGCTTCTGCCCACTAAGGTACTGCGAGGTGAGGGAGCCAGAGGTGAAGATTTCAGTAGGCGTGCCCTGCGCCACAATCTGGCCGCCGTGAATACCGGCGCCGGGGCCAATATCCAGCACGTGGTCGGCGTGCATGATCATGTCTTTGTCATGCTCCACCACAATTACTGAGTTGCCCAAGTCGCGCAGGTGTTGCAATGCTTTGATAAGCCGCTCGTTGTCGCGCTGATGCAGGCCGATGCTGGGCTCATCCATGATGTAGAGCACGCCCACGAGCTGCGTACCAATCTGGGTAGCCAAGCGGATGCGCTGGCTTTCGCCGCCCGAAAGCGTCCGGACAGAACGGTGCAGGTTCAGGTAGTCGAGGCCCACTTCCAGCAGGAAACCGATACGCTTGCGAATTTCCTTGAGCAATTCGCGCGCAATCAGGTTCTGACGGTCGGAAAGGCGCGTTTCCAGCCCTTCAAACCAGTCAGCCAAATCATTCAGATCCATCACCGACAGCTCGCCAATGTGCTTGTCAGCGAGCTTGAAGTGCAACGACTCTTTCTTGAGACGGTAGCCATGACACTCGGGGCACTCCTTAGCCTGCGTGTATTGCTGAATCCACTCCCGAATGTTGTCGGATTCCGACTCCATCTGACGGCGCAAAAACGGGATAATGCCTTCAAATGGCTCTACGTAGCTTGCTTTTTTGGGGTCAGCATCTTCGTCCTCGGGCACCCCAAACAACAGACGCTCAATCAGCTCCGCCGGCAGCTTTTCCAGCGGCGTGCTCAGGCTGGCCTTGTTTTTCTTGACGATGAGGCTAAGCTGCTGGAAAATCCAGATGTCGCGGTATTCGCCCAGCGGCGCAATGCCGCCCCGGCTGATGCTCAGCTTCTTATCCGGCATCACCGTTTCCTCGGTTATTTCCTGCACTTCGCCCAGGCCGTTGCAGGTAGGGCAGGCACCGTAGGGTGAGTTAAAGCTAAAGGTGTTCGGAGCCGGGTCGTCGTAGGCAATGCCCGTCACGGGGTCCATGAGGAAGCGCGAGAAGAACTGCGTGTTATCGGTCTTCTTGTCGGGGTCCAGCACCAGCATGGTGCCTTTGCCCTGTGTAAGGGCATTCTGCACCGAGCCCGAGAGGCGGAACCGGTCTTCCTCTTTCACGACGAGCCTATCAATTACGATTTCAATGTCGTGGATTTTGTAGCGGTCCACCTGCATCTTCGGCGTGATGTCGAGTAACTCGCCATCCACGCGCACTTTGGTAAAGCCCAGCTTAGCAATCTGCTGGAATAACTCCCGATAGTGGCCCTTGCGGCCCTTCACTACCGGTGCCAGCACCACCAGCTTTTTGGTGTCGTACTGTTTGAGAATGTAGTTGATGATCTGGTCGTCCGACTGCCGGATCATCTTTTTGCCCGTTGCGTAGCTGAACGCCTCGGCGGTGCGGGCGTAGAGCAGACGCAGGAAGTCGTAGATTTCAGTGATGGTGCCGACCGTAGAGCGAGGGTTGCGCGACGTGGTCTTCTGCTCGATGCTGATAACCGGCGACAGGCCCTCAATCTTGTCTACATCGGGCCGCTCCAGCCCGCCCATAAAGCTGCGGGCGTATGCTGAAAACGTCTCCATGTAGCGGCGCTGTCCCTCGGCGTAAATCGTGTCAAAAGCCAACGACGACTTGCCCGAGCCCGAAATGCCGGTGAATACCACCAGCCGCCCGCGCGGAATCTGCACCGATACGTTCTTCAGGTTATGCTCCCGGGCACCGTACACCTCAATGTAGGGTGCCTCCAAATCAGCCGGGCCCAGCAGCTGCCCGCTGATACGCGCCTGATTTTCCAGCACCGCTTCGCTCACCTGTTCGCTACGCGGCACAGCCTGCACGGCGGCCGTGCCGTGGCGGGTAGCGCCATCGGCTACGGCAGCTGCGGTGGGCTTGCCAGCTTTTGGCGCTTTAGCAGCTAGGATAGGGGCTACCTGGCCAGCCTTTGGAGCTTTGGCCGGGCGGTCAGCCTTAGCTGCCGCAGACTTGGGGGTAGCAGTGGAAGTAGTAACAGGAGCAGCAGTTGTTTTTTTGGCCATGCAGCAGCGAAGCGAATAAGTCTGCAAAAGTACGCAAAACGCGCCCGGACAGCTACCCCCAATAGTTTATTTGCCAGCAGTTTTAGCTTGCCTGGCTCAGAGGTGCCACCCGGCCGCAGCGGGGCAGGTGGTCTGTAACACGGCCGCGCCCCGAATTGTCCCGACGGAAGCAAAAGTTCTTGCTGACCAGCAGTTCTAACTGCAGATGCTTCAAAATTTTATGGTGCAGGTTTTGCATTATAGTTATCAGACTTTCTTTTCCGTCTTACTTCCATGAAAACTCTATTGAAATCGGGTATTGCGTTGGCACTGGGCTTGTTGCTGTATAGCAGCCGCGCGCAGGCCCAAGCCCAGGTTTGGGTGAATGCCCCGTACTGGGGGCCGGCCGTCGCGCCGCATGTGCAGTACTACTACATCCCGGAAATCGACGGCTACTATGATCTGTATGCGCAGTCGTACCTGTTTTATGATCCGGGGTTCGGGGCCTGGGTCAGCTCGCCGATGCTTCCGCGGGCTTACGCCTCCTACGACCCGCGTTTTTTTCACCCTGTCGTGATTGAATATGTAGGCCGCCAGCCCTGGGGCTACCTGCGCGACCACCGGGCCTATTGTGGCCGCTGGGGCGTGGCACCTGGCCGTTATTACGGCGCCAACTGGCCGGGCCGGGGCTACAATGCCGCTCCTTATGGCGCCTATGGCCCGGCATACTATGGCAACCGACCTGCTAACCAGGGTGGCTACGTTCGCAACGACTACCACGACAACCGCAGCAACCAGAACAGCTACGGTGGCCGCAACGACTACCGCAACCAGAATGGCCGCGACAATGGCCCTGACAGCCGCGGCAACGGCCGCAACGAACAGAGCACCTACAGCAACCCGAGAAACTTACCGAGCCCCGGCAGCCCACAAAACCAAGGCGGCCAGCAGGGCCCAAATGGTTCTTCAACCGGCCGCGGCCGGGGCCGGGTGATGTAGCATCTTCATCAGCCAAAAAGGCTTTCCACACAATGTGGAGAGCCTTTTTTTATGCTCTCTGGTAAGTAACCAACATAACCAGCCCAACCCACGTTAAGGACGGCATTCCGGACGCGGCCAGTATGGTAGCTGTTCTTTGGCGCCGTTCTTGCCTCGTTGCTCCTGTTCCTATCTCCTCACTTCAACTTTCCACCATGCACTTCCTGCCCAAAGTTGCCCTTTCAGGCCTGTTGGCTCTTTCGCTTACTGCACTAACGCAGTCGGCCCAGGCCCAGGTGAATATCAACATTGCGCCTCCTAGCTGGGGCCCGGCCGTGCCGGCTGGTACCCAGTACTACTATGTACCTGAATATGGCGGCTACTATGACCTGCGCGACCAGCGCTACATCGTAGAGCGCAACGGCAAATGGGAACGGCTGAGCTCAATTAGTGGCTACACGCCGTCGTCCTTCCATCCGGTTGCTATTGATTACCGTGGCAACCAGCCCTGGACGCTGGTAAGCCGCCACCGCACTATGTATCCGGCCAGCCTACCGCCTGGCCAGGTTAAGCGCCTAGAAAACGGCAAAGGTTTGCCGCCCGGCCAAGCCAAGAAAGTATATGGCGGGCAGGGAAATGGCAAAGGCCATGGCAAAGGCAAGCATTAGCCCTTGCATCCAGCAGTAGTTACAAACGTCGGTCCTATGTAGGACCGACGTTTTTTTTGGCTCAATAACTACGCAAAGCTGTATTTTCGGGCGTTTTTTTGTAGCCCGCTATTTCGCCCTGCATGGTATTCAGCAGTACGCTATTCCTATTCTATTTCCTGCCGGGTTTCCTGCTGCTCTATTTTCTGGCACCGCACCGATTGAAAAATCTGGTGGCGCTGGTAGCCAGCATTGGCTTTTATGCTTGGGGCGGCCTCAACTTTCTGGCCCTGTTTCTAGCCTCGGTCGTCGTCAACTTCGTCCTGATTCGCTTCATGGACAAGTCGGAAGGCTGGAAGAAGCGCATTTATCTGATTATGAGCATTGTCATTAACGTGGCTATGCTCTTCTATTTCAAGTACGCCAACTTCTTTCTGGAAAACGCCAGTGCCGTTCGGGAGGCAGCGGGAGGCGCCGCGCTGGAATGGGAGCAGGTAGTGCTGCCTATCGGCATTTCCTTTTTCACCTTCGAGAAGCTGACGTACACCATTGACGTGTACCGAGGCGTGAACAAGCCGCTACGCAGCTTCTGGGACTTCATGCTCTACATCATGCTGTTCCCGAAGATGATTGCCGGCCCCATTGTGCGGTTTCACGAAATAGCGGGCCAGCTCACCGACCGGCGCGCCTTCGACACCATCGACCATAAACTCGCTGGCCTGTTTCGCTTTGGGGTTGGCCTGGGTAAGAAAGTGCTCATCGCCAACGTACTGGGCCTGGAAGCCGACCGAATTTTTGGTCTGAATCCGGCGGAAGTATCGGCGCCGCTGGCGTGGCTGGGCGCAGTGGCTTACACCTTCCAGATTTATTTCGACTTCTCTGGCTATTCGGATATGGCCATCGGGCTGGGCCGCATCATGGGCTTTCAGTTCCCCGAAAACTTCAACAACCCGTATGTGTCGCGCTCCATCACCGAGTTCTGGCAGCGCTGGCACATCACGCTGGGCCGCTGGATGCGCGACTACCTCTACATTCCGCTCGGTGGCAATCGGGTGACAACCGGCCGCCTCTACGCCAACCTCTGGACCGTGTTTATCCTGTCGGGATTCTGGCACGGGGCGGCCTGGAACTTCATTGTCTGGGGGGCCTTTCACGGGCTGTTTCTGGTACTCGACCGGCTGTTTCTGCTGAAGCTGTACAAGAAAATCGGTGTACTCAGCATCCTGCCGACTTTTCTTATCACAGTGGTTGGCTGGGTTATGTTCCGGGCCCCTAGCCTCTCTTTTGGTCTGGAATACATCCGGCAGATGTTTGCCGGAGGCATGGATCAATTGCCCTATCTCAGCAACGAGTTCTGGGCTATTATGGCGCTGGCGGCCTTGTTTTCTTTTATGGCAGCCTTGCCGCGCGTAGAGCGGTGGGAGGTGAGCATGCTGTTTGGCGAAAAGCTGGCGCTGCCGCGTGCTGTCAGCCTCACGCTGGCCACGGCTATTCTGCTCATTCTCAGTGCCGGGGCCATCATCGGCAACTCATTCAATCCATTTATCTACTTCCGTTTCTAGCACATGGGTTCTTCTGTTTCTGTGTGGCTTAAACGCGTGCTATTAGGGCTGTTGCTGGCCATGCTCCTGCTGCCAGCGCTGCAAAGCCGCCTGCAACTGATACATACAGAGGAGCTGGGCGGCTACGCCGAAAAAGCACCGCACCCCGACTTTACTTCCGAAGGCCTGCTCGACAACAGCTACCAGCCAGCACTGGAGAAATACGTTGAAGACCGGATTGGCTTCCGGGAACTGCTGATCCGGATTCGAAACCAAGTTGCCTACTCTGTGTTTCGGGTGAGCAAAGCCAACAAAGTGCTGATTGGCAACGACGATATTCTGCTGGATGAGACGGCCATCCGAGCTTATCTGGGCCAGGATTTTAAGGGCGAAAACGAAATCCGGCGGAATGTGCGCCGCCTGAAGGCTGTGCAGGATACGCTAGCCAAGCACAACATTCTGCTCGTATTCGCCATCACGCCGGACAAGGCAAATTTCTACGCAGATCAGTTTCCCGGCTACTTCCTGCATCAGCCCCGCTCTACCAGCAACTATACCGCCTATGCCCGCGAAATGCAAGCCAAAGGGGTAAACCTAATAGATTTGGCGGCCGTGTTTCAGCAGTGGAAGGATACGGCTTCCTACCCGTTGTTTCCGCGTGGCGGTATTCACTGGAGCGGCTACGGCCTCACGCTGGCCGCCGACACGCTGTTCCGCTACATTGAGCAGCGTGGGAATTTAGACCTGCCCGATTTCAGAACTACGGGCCGGGATGTACTAGATGACACCCGCGACACCGACAACGACGTGGCCAAGGCCATGAATCTACTAGTGCCGCAGAAACCTTTCCGGATGGCGTACCCGCGCGTTGAGTTTGAGGAACCGAAACCCGGCCAGCAAAAACCCGACCTGCTACTGGTTGGCGACAGTTTCGGCTGGAGTCTGATTAGTTTCTATCCGTATCTGCCCAAGCTGTTTAACGAAAAATTCCAGTATTGGTACTACAACCGGGCAGTAGGTGAAGGCAACCCCACCGAGCCTGGCGGGCCACCCGTGGAGCGGGAACTAGACCGCAAAGCCGAAATGCTCAAGCAACGGGTAATTCTGCTGCTTTACACGCAGCATAACCTAGGAGCCTTCGACCAGGGTTTTTCGGCCAATGCCTACGACATTTTCTACCCGCTCACAGATGCTGACCAGACCCGCATCAAGGCCATCGAGGAGCGCCTGAAGCAGTCCACTGCCCTCCAGGACTCGCTGTGGCAGCAGGCCAACGCCATCAACCGCGACTACAATGAACTGCTGCGCGAGAAGGCTCTGCAACAGTACGAGTTGGTAAGACCGTGAAGCCAGCTTTCTAAAACAAGAACAGCCGCTGGTAAACCCAGCGGCTGTTCTTGTTTTAGGGCATCCTCGCGCTATTCTCGCACGAGCCGGGTGGTCTGCTGCCATTTATCGTTCCAGACGGTCAAGAAGTAAATACCGGCGGCCAAATCGGCGGGCAACTGCAACGTGCGCTCTGCTCCGGCGGCTGTCTGCTGCTGGAAATGGCTACGCCCGAGCACGTCGGTCAGCGAGACATCTAGGCGCTGGTTCTGGCTGCCGGCCCCAATCAGGAGCTTCAGGTCTGTCGCGAATGGGTTAGGAGCTACTTGCACCCAGTCGGCAGGCGCCTGGCTGAGGGAGGAATTGACAATGGCCACTTGGAACTGCACGTTCGGACGGTTAGCCGCCCACCGAACGGTTGGAATTACGGCACTGTTGACCTGGGTGGCATGGGCACCGCCGGTTGCGGAAACGGCTGTGTAGCGCCAGCTGATATCGGCGGTGGGAGCACTGTTGCGGAACCAGTCTACTAGTACTTCAATATTGTCGGTGCCGTTCCAGACAAAGGGGGCCGTGAAGGCGAAATCCTTCCAGCCGGTACCCGTCGGCAGGCTCAATGTAGTGTTGCTGTACACCTGCGTGGCGCTCAGCACTTCCGTATCCCATACCACCGGGTTGGCAGAAAGGGCTGCGGCTGTCGTGCGCTTGAGGTAGATGCGCAGTTGTGCATTACCGGAAGTATACTCGCCGGTGCCGTCCTTATACCAGGCAAGCTTGGTAATGGAGCCGGCCCGTGCTCCGGCGGCCTGTAGCTCGGCAGCAGAATAGATGGACACCGTGCGCGCGTACTTGTTGGTGGTGGTGCTGGTGCTGAGCAGCGCGTTGGTAGAGCCAGCGGAAGTTCCGGTGCCAATCGTAACGGTTACCGGAGTCTGGGCTTCCGCAAAACCGGTGGCCAGCGCCAGCAACGACAGGCTTAAAAAGGTCCGGGAAACGAAGGAGGGTAGTAATTTCTGCATGCAACTGGTTTTGAGGGTGGTGGTGGAAGGTGAAGGAAAGCGGAATATAACTACTTCCTGGCAGAGACGTTGTTACGGGTATCTGTTGTCTTCAGACTCACCTGTACCATGCCTACCGCCTACAAACCCATCAGCTGCAGCTTCTACGACGAGCTGGAAGCCCGCGCCACCACCGGCCAGCCCTGCACCCTCACCTACCGCACCGAGCCCGACACGCCCCCCAGCACCTACCACGGCATCATCCAAGACCTCTACATTCAGGACAAAGTAGAATACCTGCGCCTCGCCGACGGCTTCGAGCTGCGGCTGGATAATCTGCTGGCCGTAGACGACAAAGAACTGCGGAACTACTGCTAATACTCAAACTAAAACAGGCGGCCCTTACGGAGCCGCCTGTTTTGTTGTTGGAGCCGGATGAATTCAGACGGTTAAAACTCCGCGCTTTTCGGGAAGCGGGGGAAGGGAATGACGTCGCGAATGTTGGCCATGCCGGTGATGAACAGGATGAGACGCTCGAAGCCCAGGCCGAAGCCAGCATGCGGGGCGCTGCCATAGCGGCGCGTATCGAGGTACCACCAGAGGTCTTCTTCGGGCACGTGCATTTCCTGCATGCGCTGCGTAAGCTTCTGCATATCCTCTTCGCGCTGCGAGCCGCCGATGATTTCGCCAATGCCGGGAAACAGCACGTCCATGGCGCGCACCGTGCGGCCATCCTCGTCCAGCTTCATGTAGAACGCCTTGATATCCTTGGGGTAGTTAGTCAGGATAACGGGCTTCTTGAAGTGCTTCTCCACCAAGTACCGCTCGTGCTCCGATTGCAAATCGGTGCCCCAGTCCACGGTAAACTCGAACTTCTGCTTCGCCGATTTCAGAATTTCCACGGCCTCGGTGTAAGTGAGGCGCTTGAACTCGTTATCCACCACGAACTGCAGACGATTGAGCAGTTCTTTGTCGTACTGGTCGTTGAGGAACTGCAGGTCGTCGGGGCAGTGCTCCAGGGCATAGCGGACGAGGCTGCGGAGGAAATCCTCGGCCAAGTCCATGTTGTCCTGCAGATCGTTGAAGGCCACTTCCGGCTCAATCATCCAGAACTCGGCCAAGTGGCGGGCGGTATTGGAGTTTTCGGCCCGGAACGTGGGGCCGAATGTGTAGACCTTGCCCAGCGCCATAGCTGCCACCTCGCCTTCGAGCTGACCCGAAACGGTGAGGTTGGTGGCTTTGCCGAAGAAGTCGGCTGTGTAGTCTACTTCACCGGCCTCATTCAAAGGCGGCTTGGTGTCAGACAGCGTGGTTACGCGAAACATCTGGCCGGCACCTTCGGCATCGGAGCCGGTGATGATGGGCGTGTGGATGTAGAAGTAGCCGTGGTCGTTGAAATACTTATGGATGGCAAACGACATGGCGTGCCGGATGCGCAGCACCGCGCCGAACGTGTTGGTGCGGGGGCGCAGATGGGCTATTTCGCGCAGAAACTCCAGCGAGTGGCCTTTCTTCTGCAACGGATACGTGGTCGGGTCGGCAGAGCCATACACCGTAATTTCCTCGGCCTGAATTTCTACCGACTGGCCTTTGCCCTGCGAGGCTACCAGCTTGCCGCGCACGGCAATAGCGGCGCCATTTTCTACGCCGTCGGCTTTCAGCTTTTCCTCCGGAAACTGCTCGGCGTTGGCTACTACCTGAATAGAATTGAAGCCTGAGCCGTCATTCACGGCAATAAACTGCACGTATTTGTTGCCGCGGCGGGTGCGTACCCAGCCTTTCACCAGCACTTCGCGGTCCAGGTCGGTGCTACGGAGCAGCTCCTGCACGCTGGTTTTTCGGAGGTCGGACATCAGGATTTCGGTTCTCAGGGTTTGGAATAGATAAGATGGCAAAGGTAGAAGATTTGTTAGCCGGTTTTCACCCTTATATCTGTCATCCTGAGCCAAGCGAAGGACCTTCTCACGTCTGGGTTACTGTTAAATGGTTTTGGTCTGGCGTGTGAAGGTCTTTCGCTTGGCTCAGGATGGCAGATGCTGAGCCAACATTTTCCCCCTAACCCAAGTACAGAAAGGCATATCTTTGGCTACCACACCCCGTTTTCACCTAGGCGGGGCGTACGCGTTTTTGAGTATGCAACGACTGGACATGAAACAGCTTCTCTCGCAGAAGCTGTCACCCCAACAGATACAATTCATTAAGCTGCTGCAAATCCCGACCGTGGAGCTCGAAGCCCGCATTAAGGAGGAGTTGGAGGCCAATCCGGCATTGGAGGAAGGCGACGACGCGGACGACGATTTCGAGGACCAGGAAGGCGGCGACGATTCCAGCGACGACACGGATGATTTCGACGACCCGGATTCGGAGTTCGACAATCCGGACAACACTCTGGACGAGGACTTTGACGACAGCCGCAGCGAGGAGCAGCCCGAAATAGAGCTGCCAATGAAGGACGAGCCGGCGGACCAGAAAGAGTCGGACAGCGCTGATGACCTGGACCTGAGCGACTACCTCAACGACGACGAAATAGCCGGCTACAAGATGCAGGGCGACGGCCCCGGCGAGGACGAAGACGACCGTGAAATGCCTTTGGCCGATACCAGCGGCTCGCTCATCGATAACCTGCTCGACCAGCTGGGCTTCGCTGACCTAGACGAGAAGCAGGAAGCCATTGGCCGCCAGCTCATCGGCTCGATTGACGGCGACGGCTACATCCGGCGCGACCTGTCGGCCATTGCCAACGACATGGCTTTTGCGCAGAACGTAGAAGCTTCGGTGGCAGAAGTAGAAGCGGTGCTGCACGTGGTACAGAGCTTCGACCCGGCCGGCATAGCGGCCCGCGACTTACAGGAGTGCCTGCTGCTACAATTGGAGCGCCGCCCCCAGGACGAGGTAACGGAGCACGCCGAGCGGATTCTTAACGAAACATTCGACGAGTTTACCAAGAAGCACTACCCCCGCATCCAGCAGCGCCTTGACCTTGAAGACGATGAGTTGAAAGAAGCCATTGCCCTGATTCTGAAGCTCAACCCCAAGCCCGGCGGTACTGGCCCGGTGGGTATGGGCAAGGTGCAGTATATCATCCCCGACTTCATTCTGACCAACGACAACGGCATTCTGAACCTCACGCTCAACTCGCGCAACGCCCCAGATTTGCGTGTGTCGCCGGCCTACACGGATATGTTCCGGGCTTATGACAAGGGCGCCAAGAAGGACAAGAAGCTGAAGGAAGCTGTGACCTTCGTGAAGCAGAAGTTGGACTCGGCTAAGTGGTTTATTGATGCCATTCGGCAGCGCCAGAACACGCTGCTGCGCACCATGGACTCCATTGTGCGCTACCAGCGCGAGTTTTTCCTGGACGGCGACGAAAGCAAGTTGCGCCCCATGATTCTCAAGGACATAGCCACCGAAATTGGCATGGACATCAGCACCGTGAGCCGAGTAGCCAACTCCAAATCGGTGCAGACGGAGTTCGGAATTTACCCGCTTAAGTACTTCTTTTCCGAAGGCATTGCCACCGACTCGGGCGAGGACGCCAGCAGCCGCGAGGTGAAGCACATCCTGAAAGAAATCATCGAGGGCGAGAAGAAAGACCGGCCACTCAGCGACGATAAGCTGGAAAAGATGCTGAACGCCCGCGGCTACAACATTGCACGCCGCACAGTGGCCAAGTACCGCGAGCAGCTTAACATTCCGGTGGCGCGGCTGCGCAAAGAGCTGTAGATTACTATTGAGTATTGAACGGTGAGCCGGCCGGAAGTTGTTGCTTCCGGCCGGCTCACTGCTTTGGTAGCGGGCCGGCACTTTGGTAGCTTTGGCTATTGCTGCTCCCCTACCGCTACCTATTGCTTTTTTGAACCGCCTGCTCGCCACCATTTTATCGTCGGTGTGCCACCCGCTGCTTGTGCCCGGCTACCTGTTCTATGTGGTCTGCTACCAGCTGCCTGGTGTGGTGCTACGCCCCGCCCTGCCCGACCGGTGGCTGGTGCTGGGCGTAGTGCTGCTATTCACGTTTGTGCTGCCTTCTGTGGGTACGGCGCTGCTGCTGTGGGGCGGCTACGTAAGCAGCTTGGAGCTGCGGGAGCGGCGCCAGCGGCCCTTGCCCCTGTTGCTGGCCGTCATTGGGTTTAGCACGGCTACCCTGACGATGGGCCGCTATCCGCAGGCGTTTGATATGCTGTTGGTACAAATGATGGCCGGCATGACCCTGGCCGTGCTTCTTACCCTATTAATTTCGCTGCGCTGGAAAATATCGGCCCACGGCGTAGGCATGGGCGGCACGGTCGGGCTGCTGACACTCTTGTATCTGGGAGGCGAGGCCGGCAGCACCATCATCTGGTGGCTGACGGGCAGCATTGTGCTGGGCGGCGCCGTCATGAGTGCACGGCTGGCCCTGAATGCACACACGCCGGAACAGGTTTGGGCCGGTTTCGGGCTGGGCGTCAGTCTGGTTATGGGGTTTGGTGTAGGGCTGGCGCTGGGGTAGCTCCGGGCAGGCTTAGTCAGCTATGCGGCCCATTTCGTGGTGCACCAGTTCCTGCACTTCCGGCTTATCAAAGTCCGCCTCGGCCTCAATGTGCTTCATCAGTTTGCGCATGATGCGCTCTTGCCGCTGCCCGTTGGCCAAGGCCTCAGCGTAGGGCGTGTCGGGCGAGAATGTAACCTGGGAGTAGAGCGGCAGCCATTGGTCGGGATACTGCGCCGATATTTTGCTCTCGATTTTCTTCTGCAGCAGGAAGCGCGGGTCCGCTACCCTGTCACGCATCTCCTCGAAGTTGTAGATGGCTAGGTCGGCCATGGCGTCGGCGTTGGGCTTGCGCTGCCGCTGAAACTCCTGGAAAATCGTGTGCCAGTCGTTGCCGTGTTCATCCATGAGTTGGCTGAGCACGGTGCAATCCTCGAAGCCGGCGTTCATGCCTTGTCCATAAAACGGCACAATGGCGTGCGAGGCGTCCCCGAGTAGCAGCACATCATCGTCAAACGCCCACGGAAAGCAGCGCACCGTCACGAGCGAGCCGGTCGGGTTCTGGAAAAAGTCTTCGATCAGTTCCGGCATCAGAGGGGCAGCATCCGGAAACACTTCTGCGAAGAACTCCTGCACCTGCGCCGGAGTTTGCAGTGCCGCGAAGGAGTGCTTGCCTTCGTAGGGAAAAAACAAGGTGCAGGTAAACGAGCCGTCGAGGTTAGGCAGTGCAATCATCATGTACTGGCCGCGGGGCCAGATGTGCAGCGCATTCTTCTCCAACTGCCACGTGCCATCAGCAGCGGGCGCAATGTTCAGCTCCTTGTAGCCATACTCTAGGTAGCTCTGCGAGTAGTTGTAGCGGTCCGTCTTCTGCATGGCCGTGCGCACCGCCGAAAACGCCCCATCAGTACCGAATAGCCGCTGAAACGGCCGCACCTGCTCCTGGCCGGTAGCGGCATCGCGTAGGTGCAGCTCACGCTCCTTCAGGCCCACGTGCAAGCACTGCTGGTTGAAGTGCAGCGTCACGCCCGGCTCGGCCTCGGCCAGCTCCAGCAGCGTGCGGTTCAGGCCGCCTCTCGACACAGAATAAATAGCCTGATTATCCTGGCCGTAGGGTTGGAAGGTGAGTTGGCCCTTCGCGTCGTGCATCACGCGCCGGTACATAGGAATGGCTACGCGCCGAATTTCGTCGCCAATACCCACGCCTTCTAAAGCCCGCCAGCCACGGTCCGATAGTGCCAGATTGATGGAACGGCCTTCTACCGGGCCAGCCAAACGCGGGTCGGGGCGGCGCTCAAACACATCTACGGAATGGCCACGACGCGCCATGTATAGGGCTAGCAGCGAGCCAACCAGGCCAGCTCCCATGAGCGTAACGGAATCAGATGAGTGTGGGGCGACGGTAGCGGACATGGAGTGGGTGGGTAAGGAAGGGGTAACGAAGCTACTAGTTCGGCAGCGGATTTGTTCGGCTGCCCCAACTCCCAGCAGTTAGTCTGGCAAATGGTGAGGTTGGTCGGGTATCTGCCCCTGCTTCAGCGTAAACTCCTGAAGCGCCTGAAATAGCCGCGTAATTTTGAACTATACAATGAATTTATTTATCCATGAATCCATATACTTCACAGTCTTCGTATCTAAAGTCCAATAAAGATTTACTGCCGATACTGTGCATAACTCCTTCCGCTTGCCTACTCATTCTCTGCTCCTCTCCTAAAATCTCCCTGACCATGCCTCCAATTCCTACTCCTGAAATGTCGCATTCTACTGCTGTTACCTCCAACCTCACGGGCACAGGCCCCGAGCAGTTGCAGATTGGCGAGTATCTTATTGGCAGCGGTGATTGTCCACAGTTGTATGGGCATCCGGACATTCGCTACTAATTCGCCGGTTTCAGTTTACGGCTTCCCTATCTATTCTTATTTCGCTATCCAACCGCCTTCGGGCGGTTTTTTTGTGTCTGCCTCTTTTCATCTCGCAACTGGCCTCAGGCTACTTGGCTTGCTATTCCAGGCAATAGCAAATGGATATATACTGTTTGATGTAGGTTAAATACAAGAAGATACTTAGCAATAAACTTATGATTTTCAAATACTTGCCCTATTTTTTGTTATGCATAACAACTATAATTTTGCAGGCTATTTGCGTTTTTACCCTTTGCTAACTCCCTTTTTTTGCTTGCTCTAACATGAGAAAAACCTACCATTTGTTTGTCTTTCTGCTTCTTCTGCTGAGCTATGCTCCAGCTTGGGCACAGGAAGCCATTACGGTCAGCGGCCTAGTGCAGACCGATGCCGGTGAACCGCTACCGGGTGCCACCGTGTTTATCAAAGGAACATTTATTGGTAGCAGCACCGACCGGGAAGGCCGGTTCCAGCTACGTGCCGATTTCTCGGCTCCACCGGTTGTGCTGTCGGTATCGTTTGTGGGCTACGAAACCCGGGAAGTTTCGCTGGCGCAGCCCGACAACAACGTGCAGGTGACGCTCAAAATCAATTCTACGCTCACGAATGAGGTAATTGCCTCGGCCTCGCGGGTGCAGGAAGGGATTCTGCAGGCTCCTGTGACTGTGGAAAAGCTCAACACGCAGCAAGTGGAACGCATCCCCACAGCCGACTTGCAGGTGGGCCTGAACCACTACAAAGGCATTGATGTAAACAGCAGCAGCCTGCTGATGAACTCGTTGAGCACGCGCGGCTTCAACTCGGCCAAGTCGGAGCGCCTGATTCAGCTGACGGACTACTTCGATACTCAGTCGCCGAGCCTTAACGTGAATGCTGGCAACCTGACGGGCCTGCCCGAGCTGGACGTGGAAAGCATCGAAATCATCCACGGCCCGGCTTCGGCACTCTACGGAGCCAATGCTTTCAACGGCGTATTGCTACTCAACTCCAAAGACCCCTTTGTGACGGAAGGCCTGAGCGTGCGGCTGCGCGGCGGCCAGCGCAATCTGTTAGACGGTCAGTTTCGCTACGCCAAGAAGCTGGGCGAGAAGTTTGCCTTCAAAGTTGTAGGCTCGTATCTGACAGCCGACGACTGGCTGGCCAGTAACTACGCGGCTACCAGCACACTCATTGAAGGCCGCAACAACGCCGAAGGCTCGGCGCTGGGCTATGATGCCGTGAACCGCTACGGCGACGTAGGCGGGTTTACCTTCACCAACGACCCGACCTCGCCGGCTTATGCCACTACGCCAGCCGCGCTGCGCGGCAAAACAGTGTTTATGCCGGGCTTCACGGAGAAAGAGCTGGTAGCCGATGACTACAAGGCTCGGTCTGTGAAGATTCACCCGTCGCTGTCGTACCTGCTGACCAGCAATATCAAGATGACGGTTGGTTTCAGCTATAACCGTGGTACTTCTAGCTACCAGAGCAGCAGCCGCTACCGTTTCAAGGAATTTGGGACCAACCAGCTGCACGGCGAAATCAAGGGCAACCGCTGGTTTCTGCGGGGCCAGTCGCTGCAGGATTTCGGGGGCGAATCGTACGACTTGGGCTTCCTGGGTTCCTTCCTCCAGACTTCCTCAACCAACAACCCTAGCCGCCCCACCGAAACCTACGCAAGTCGCTTCTACGAGACGTACCTGACCAAATTCCAGACGACTGGCTCGCTGGAGCAGGCACAGGCTGCCGCCAACGCCACGCAGCTACAACCCTCTGATCCACGCTTCCAGGAGCTGCGGACGCGCATCATTACGGATGCGACTCCTGGCGCCGGTGCCCGCCTCAACCCTAGCTCTTTGCTGAACGAAGGCAACGCCCAATACAACCTGCCACTGGCCGAAGGCACCGACCTAATTGTGGGTGGTGCGTACCGCAAGTTCCGTCTGGGTTCCAACGGCAACCTGTATTCCGATGACAACGCCCGCATTCAGAACCACGAATTGGGTGGCTACGCTCAACTGACGCAAAAACTGCTGAATGAGCGCCTGAAACTGGCAGTAGCCGGCCGCGTTGATGCCTTCAAGAACTTTGATGCCGCCTTCTCTCCCCGGGCTTCGGCAGTGTACTCGGCCGGTGAGAACAAGCAGCATAACTTCCGTGTCTCGTACGGCCGTGCCTTCCGCTCACCCACGCAACTCGACCAGTACATCCGTCTGGACGTGCGCCAGGTGCTGCTGCTCGGCAACGTAGATAATGGTTTCCAAGGCTACAGCACCGGCGTTGCCACGCGGGCAAACATCATTGCCGCACAAAGCAACCCGGCCGTACTGACTCCATTCGAATACAACGCTGCTCCGCTGAAGCTGGAGCGCCTGAGCACCTACGAAGCGGGCTACAAAGGCACGCTGGGTGAGAAGCTGGCCGTGGATGTGAACTACTACCAGAGCTACTACAACGACTTTATCGGGGCGCAGCGTTTCATTGGCAACCGCGACGGCAGCCGCCCAACGCTTGCCCAACTGACTGCAGAATCCGGTAAGGCCTAACCTTTTCAGGATGTTACCTCTCCTACCCGCATTCTGCAGGTATGGACCAACGCCCGCCAGGAAGTACGCACCTATGGCGCGGCACTTGGCATGAGCTACAGCGTGGCTCGCCCGCTCACGTTCACTGCTAACTATTCGCTGAACGTGCTGGACAAAAGCAATCTGCCCGAAGGATTCCAGACGTTCTTCAACACACCGAAGCATAAGTACAACGTAGGTGCCAACGGTGTGGCGTTCAACCACCTGACCTACTCCGTGAACTACCGCTGGGCTCAGGGTCACCTCTACGAGCTACCCTTCGCAGTGGGCGAACTGAACGACTACAGCTCGGTGGATGCCTACGTTGGGTATGCCATTCCGAAGCTGTACACGACCGTGCAGGCCGGTGGCTCCAACCTGCTTGATGCCACCAACACGCAGGTATACGGCGGCCCGAACATCGGTCGTCTGGTATTTGTGGGGCTACTCTTCGATATCAAGTAAGCAGCTGCAGCTGCCTTCGGGCATCAGAAACATTCCCTGCAAACGGCCGGTTTCCTCGCGGAAGCCGGCCGTTTGTGTGTTCCGGCTAACCCGTAATTTGCGCCGCCACAACCGGCGGCCAGCCTATGCTTTCTGAACCTACTTATCTGGCGGCCCGCATGGTGGCGCCGGTCATTGAAACGCATTTCGCGCAGCACCGGGCGCTGGCCAGCCAGCATGATATTCCGCACCTGGCGCCGCCGCCCGAAGTGCCGTTGGTAGAAGCTATTATTGATGTGGCTTTCTGGGCGAGCCTGCGCCGGGAAGAAGGCCGGCCACCCAAAATTTCGCTGGCGCTGCTGCAGCCCGATCAAACCGCGCAGCCCCTGATATTCGGGCACCGGCGGCGCCTTACACCATCAAACCTGATTAAGCTGGCCCCGGCTGTAGAGCAGCCCGGCACCCACTTAGGGGTGTGGCACGATGAAGATGGCCTATATGTATGGGGAACGGCCACCAGTGTACCGCCTCTGTGCTTTGTGCTGGAAGTAATAGAACCGGGCCTGCTGGTAGCCAAGCACCGCCGGGCCGATGGCTTCGGCAAGTTTATCAACGTTGCCATTCTGCGCGGCGACCAGATTCAGGTGGTAGACGAGGACAACGCAGGCGTAGCCGACTGCCCGGCGCTGCGTAAGTCGCTGCAGAGTTTCACGCTGCCTTCTACCGGCCAGTCTGATAATGTATTGGTAGAGCTGGCGGCTGCCATGCGCACCCACGGCCGCGGCGGGTTGGTACTGATAGTTCCGCCCGATTCTGAGCGGTGGCGGACATCTATCGTGCAGCCCATGAGCTACCCGGTGGTGCCAGCCTACACGACCATTACAGAAGTCCTGAGCCAGAAGCCGACAAACAAGGACAGCCTAGAATGGCAGGAAACCCTGCTGCGCGCCATTGATATTGTGGGTGGCTTCACGGCGGTGGATGGTGCTACTGTCATCACCCGGCAGTATCATCTGCTGGCTTTCGGGGCGAAAGTAACCCGAGCGGCTTCCAGCGTACCCGTAGAAAAAATGGTGATGACGGCCCCCGTGGTGGGTGGTGAGGCTCAGGAAATGCACCCGGCCCAGAACGGTGGCACCCGGCACTTAGCCGCCGCCCAGTTCGTGCACGACCAACACGATGCACTGGCACTAGTAGCTTCTCAGGATGGCTATTTCACGGTATTTGCCTGGTCGGAGCCGCTGCAGATGGTACACGCGCACCGCATAGATGTACTGCTGCTGTAATAGCAGCGGCTTCAGGAAGAAGGCGTAACAGCCCGAAAGGTCAGGTTGAGGCGTGGGCCGGTAGGCCGGGCCGTTTTGGGCACGGCATGCAGCCAATAGCGCTGCGTGTAGCCACGCATGACGAGCAGACTTCCTGCCGATAATTCCAGTGAAACCGGTGCGTGCTGCGTACGTTGTGGGTCGCGGGGCTTCAAGCGGAACCGGCGGGTATCACCAAGGCTTACAGAAGCAATGATGGGAGTCGGCCCCAACTCCGGCTCATTATCAGCGTGCCAGCCCATACTATCCTGCCCAGAGCGGTACAGATTAAGCAGTACACTGTTGAAGTGGGTGCCTGTAGCAGCTTCCACTTGTGACCGGAGCCGCTCCAGAGCCGGAGTCCAGGGGTACGGCTCTAGGGCCAGGCCAGAATACTGATACCGTGCGGACGGGTCGCCATACCAAGCAGTAAGGCGCGGTTGCATGACCTCCTTGCCAAATAGCTTGATGGGTTCCTGTCGCCACGCAATGGTAGTGGTCAGTTCTGATAGCAGGGCAGCGGCAGCATCCAGGCTCAGAAACTGCGCATCGAGCAGCACATCAGCATCGGGCAGGGCAAGTGACTGGACTGGCACAGGACTTTACAGGCGGCTTATTGCTTCATCATTTGCTCCACCTGCATCTGCACCTCCTTCGGCTGCTGCTTAATGATATAGGGCATAGCTTTCTGCAGGCCCCAGACTACCAAAAAACAAATGACGATGGGCGGTATCAGGCTGCGGCTGCGGTAAGTGGCTGTGCGCACGTAGCGTGGCCAGAACCAGAGCAGATAGGCCAGTACGGCGGGCACATTGAAGAGCACGATAGCCAGATACGGGTTCAGGCCCTGCATCATGGCCCAGGCCAGCACATTAGAAGCCACCAGCAGATACACCACAATAAACAGCACCAGGCCGAGCAAAGCACGCTTGTGTCCCAGCCGGAACAGGTTCATCCCCAGCAACACGCCCCCACCTATCATCATCGACATAGGCAGCATCGAAAACAGCACGATAGTACCCGGCGAATACAGCGCAGGACCATCGACAGCGGCAGGCTCAGGTTCTCCCGGAGCGGCTACAGGCGTGCGCGCCAGTTCCCGCTCACGAAGCTGCTGCTGTTGCCGCTGCTGCTCTACTACGGGTAGAAATTCGGTGCGGATGGCCGCCGCTTCGGGCTGGGGCTGTCCACGCAGCTCCAACTCTTCGAGGGCAGCCAGAACAGCCTCTTCCTGGTATTCCGTGCGGTTGCGCACGTACAGGAGAAGTTCGGGCAGTTTTTTGCGGCTCATTTTTTCCGCGTACTCTTCAGACATGGCACTGGGGGTGAAAGGGAAACCACCGAAGTTCGGTAGTAAAACGTAAAACAGCGCACCGAAGGAAATGATGCCCGAAATGTTACACGGGCTGCATTTTCATCGGAACACTACAAGGCCGGTCGCTAGCGGGTCAGCCAGCCGGCTAGTGCTGCGCCTACGCGCTGCACATCCTGAAATGAGTTGTAGAGCGGCACTGGTGCCAGCCGGATAACGTTAGGCTCACGCCAATCAGCAATGATGCCTTTCGCGGCCAAGAAATCGAACAGTTCCCGGCCCTGCTGATGCACAAGCAAGGACAGTTGGCAGCCGCGCGCCTCCGGGCGTTGCGGCGTAATAATTTCCAAGCGGCTAGCAGGCAGGTTCAGCCCCCGAATCAGAAATTCCAGATACGCCGTGAGCTGCTCACTCTTGCGGCGCAGCACCGCCATTCCCCCGGCCTCCTCCACCAGCGCCAACGCAGCTCGGTGAATGGCCATCGGGAAAATCTGGGCGTTGGACAGTTGCCAGCCAGCGGCACCAGCCATGGGCCGGAAGCCCTTTTTCATCTGGAAACGGTCGGACGGGTCGTGGCCCCACCAGCCCGCCAGGCGCGGCAAATCGGGCCGGTTAGCGAACCGCTCGTGCACATATACGCCGCTTGTGCCGCCGGGACCAGAATTAAGGTATTTATAGGTGCACCAGCAGGCGAAATCCACGTCCCAGTCGTGCAGCTGCAGCTCCAGGTTGCCGGCCGCGTGGGCCAGGTCGAAACCCACAATGGCACCTACCGCGTGGCCGGCCCGCGCAATAGCCGCCATATCAAAGGCCTGGCCCGTATAGTAGTTCACGCCGCCCAGGATGATGGTGGCCAGCGAGTCGCCCAGCTCCTGAATCTTCGCCTCGATGTCCTCGGTGCGCAGCGTATGCTCGCCGGAGCGCGGCACCAGCTCCACAATGGCATCATCGGGGGCGAAGCCGTGCAGCTTCACCTGGCTTTCCAGCGCATATTGGTCCGACGGAAACGCGCCACCTTCCATGAGCACCTTGTAGCGGGTGGCTGTAGGGCGGTAGAACGAAATCAGTAGCAGGTGCAGGTTAGTGGTCAGGTTATTCATTACCACCACTTCTACTGGCTTCGCTCCTACCAGCCGGGCGCTGGCCTCGGTGAGGGTTTCGTGATAGTGCATCCAGGGCGAGGTGCCATGAAAATGGCCTTCCACTCCCAGCCGCTCCCAGTCGGCAAACTCCTGCTCCACGGCCGCGCGGGCAGCTTTTGGCATCAGCCCCAGCGAATTACCGCACAGATACACACTTTCCTGCCCATCGGGGCCGGGCGGAATATGAAAGCGGGAACGGAAGTCGCGCAGTATATCCTGCGCGTCGAGGTGGGCGGCAAAGTCGGGGGTGGGCTGGAAGGAAGTCATTGGGGCAAAGATAGGCGGGCGAGTGGCTAGCGGCCCGCCAGAATTTGGGCCACCTTCGCATCGGGCAGCCCCAGCCAGTCCAGGGCATTCTGGCCTAGCATGCGGGCTTTCATTTCATCCGGGAAAGGCATGGAATGAATCAGCTCACCCGGCGTCAGCTCGCCCAGCGGAAACGGATAGTCGGTGCCGAGCGTGATTTTGTCGGCCCCCAGGGTTTTCATGAGGTAGTCGAGCATCAGCGGGTCGTGCACCAGCGAATCGACCCAGAACCGGCCCAGATACTCACGCGGATTCACATTGTTGTCGACGGCGCACAAGTCGGGGCGCACCTGAAAGCCGTGCTCGATGCGGCCGATGGTACTGGCGAAGGTGCCACCGCCGTGCGCCACCGCCACGCGCAGTTTCGGCAGCCGCTCCAGCACGCCTCCAAATACCAGCGAGCAAAGCGCCAGCGTACTTTCGGCGGGCATACCCACCAGCCAGGGAAGCCAGTATTTGGGCATTTTCTGCTGCGCCATCATATCCCAGGGATGCACAAACACGCACGCTCCCAGTTCTTCGGCCGCCGCAAATACCTCAAATAGCTCCGGCGCATCAAGGTTCCAGTCGTTGACGTGTGAGCCAATCTGGATGCCGGCCAGCCCGATCTTCATGCACCGTTCCAACTCCCGCACGGCCAAGTCGGGGGCCTGCAGGGGCACGGTGCCGAGGCCAATGAAGCGCGTAGGGTAGCGCTGCACTACGTCGGCAATATGGTCGTTGAGCAGCTGGCTCAGGTCCAGCGCATCCAGCGGCTTGGCCCAGTAGCTGAACATGACGGGCACTGTGCTGAGCACCTGCACCTGCACCCCAAACTGGTCGTATTCGCGCATCCGCACCTGTGGGTCCCAGCAGTTATCCTGGATTTCGCGGAAGAACTTGTCGTCCTGCATCATGCGGGCGCAGCAGGGCTTGTGGTGGTCCAGCCGAATGAAGCCCCCATATCCGTACCGTTCGCGCAGGTCGGGCCAGCGCTCCGGCAGAATGTGGGTGTGGATATCGACGGAAAGCGAGTTGGCGAGAAAGGCGGAAACGGGTGGCGAGGCGGCGGAGTGAGGGGTGGTAGAAGGCATTGCCGCAACTGGGCTTGGGTGGGTGGCGGAAAGGGTGGTTACTCGGTGGGTGGCGCTACGGGGGCTGGCGCAGGCATGTAAGTGCCGCACTTTTTACAGGTGCGTAGGTCGTCGTTTTGCCAGAAGGCATTCATGATGGGTGGCAGCTGGGTCACGATGTCTGTGATTTCCGCATACTCTTCATAGAGCTTGTTGCCGCAGTTTTCGCAATACCACTGGAAGCCGTCCAGCTCACCAGCGGTACGGTAGCGCTCCAATACCAGCCCTACGGTGCCGGCCGGCCGACGCGGCGAGTGGGGCGTGCGGGGCGGCAGCAGGAACATCTCGCCCTGTTTTATTTCGATATCGACTGGCTTGCCATCCTCGATAATCTTTACCACAATGTCGCCTTCGATCTGCAGAAACAGTTCTTCGCCTTCATCAAAATGGTAGTCTTTACGGGCGTTGGGGCCGCCTACTACCATCACAATAAAGTCCTGGTTGTCTTTGAACACCTGCTGGTTGCCGACCGGAGGCTTGAGCAGGTGGCGGTGTTCGTCAATCCATTTCTGGAAGTTGAAAGGACGGGCAACGGGCATAGCGTGGGGGTGGTTGGGTGAAGGATAGCCGCCCCGAGCCGGGGCCGGACAGCGTGGCCGAACTTACACAAAACCGCGCACCAATTCCCCATCAACTCACTTCAGCACTGGCCTGCAGCAACTCTGGCTCTTCGTCCGGGCCATGCCCCCGCAGCAGCAGCAGGATTGGCCAAGCCATGGCCACGCCTACCAGCGTCAGGTAGATGTACGGCACCTGTACAAAGGCATAAAAGGTTGCCAGATAGACTTTCAGCGTGAGAAGCCCGTAGATGCGGTAATCCAGCCGGGGCCGGCGCCCAAACCAATAAGCCGCGGCCGCCACTACTACCGCTACACACACGCCTGCGTGCACCAGCCGCACCAGTTGCACCCGCTGGGCAATGTCGCCGGGGGCCAGGCGGTGGAAAAATGCGGCCAGCCCAACTCCGCGGTACAGATGCTCAGGCCGGCCGATGGGAGGCTGTTCCCATTCACCGATGGCAGCGCCGGTGTACGTGTCCTGGGCGCGGGCAAAGGCGCCCCAATCGTGGCTCAGGAAGGGCGCGATATAGATGACCAGTACCAGAGCGGCTACCAAACCCGTCACACGCAATGCCACCATCCGCCCCTGCTGCTGCCAGAGTATTGCTAGCCACAGCGGCACCCAGAATACCAGCGAAAAGCGCGACAATATGCAGACCGTGAGACACAATGCCTGCACCCACCAAGGCCCGCGCCACAGGCTAAAGGCCAGCAGCAAATAGAACCCCACGATAAGAAGCTCAATCGTGCGTGTAAGCGTATTCGGGTCGGTTTGCAGAATGGCTTGGAGCAGCAGCAACGGTACCACTGCCAATGCCAGCGTTGCTGGCAACGGCAATTGGCGCCGAATCAGCAGCCCGACACCTACCGCAACCGCCAACCCAAACCCAACAAATGCCACCCACCGGTAGTCGATATGCAGCAGCTCGGCCGGTACGAAGGGCAGCCAGGTAAGAGGCAAATAGGTGGGATAGATGATGTACCCGAAGTCTAGGATGGGCACATAAACTGCCTCGTGGGCCAGCCACCGTTGCACCATCACTTCGATAGAAGGAATTACATCCGACAAAGCAGGATCGATGGGTACCTTCCCCAGCATCCGGGCCACCCGCAGGCCGAAAGCTACTAATGCGCCAAGCAATAGAGCTGCACTTATCAACTGCGCTTTTGTAGCAGGGCGTAGTACCGGCAGTGAACGGCCCCGGAACGCCCACAGTCCGCTTATCCCTACTCCTACCCCCGCCAGCCACAGCACAACCGGACTGAGGGCCGCCCCAAATACATTGCGCAGAAACGTGAACAGCAGAAACTCAACAACAAAAGCGGCTACCAGCAGCCAACCGGCAAAAGACATACGAATCGGATAAAGGCGCACCTGTTCTGGCCGCGCTGCAACTACCGGCGAACTTACGCAAAAGCCTGTTCCAGCTACACGTGACCAGTACCCGACAGGCATTTTGCTACTTTTAAGCTCATTTCCAACTTTGGTTTCCATGAATCTTGATCTTACTTCCCAACGCGCCCTGGTAGGCGGCAGCACGCAGGGCATCGGCCGGGCCATAGCCGAGGAACTGGCTTGCTTGGGAGCCACCGTTACGCTGCTGGCCCGCGACGAAGCTCGCCTGCGCGAAACGGCGGCGGCGCTGCCTACGCCCCATGGCCAGGTGCACGACTATCTGGTAGCCGATTTTTCGCAGCCCGCTACCTTGGCCGAACGCCTGCATGCATATCTGGCGGCGCATCCCGAAGGTTTTCATATCCTCATCAACAACACCGGCGGACCAGCCGGCGGGCCAATTCTGGATGCCCCCGTGGATGCCTTCCGGGCAGCATTTGAGCAGCACCTTGTCTGCAATCATCTGCTGGCACAAGCCGTTGTGCCGGCCATGCGCCAGCGTAAGTATGGGCGCATCATCAACATTATCAGTACTTCCGTGAAGCAGCCGCTGCCGGGTCTGGGCGTGTCGAATACCATCCGGGGAGCGGTGGCCAGCTGGGCCAAAACGCTGGCCAACGAACTGGGCCCGCATGGCATCACCGTGAACAATGTGCTGCCGGGCGCCACCGTCACGCAGCGTCACACCTCACTTATCGAGAAGAAAACCACTCAGACCGGGCAGTCGGCAGAGGAAATTGAAGCCGGTATGCTGAAGCTGATTCCTGCCAGCCGATTTGGGCAGGCCGAGGAAACGGCGGCGGCAGTAGTATTTCTGGCTTCCGGCTCGGCGGGCTACATCAACGGCATCAACGTGCCCGTAGATGGCGGCCGCACAGGCAGCTTGTAAGCGCCAGAAAAAGGCCATCATTTCCCAGTTTCAGACCCTTGAGTAGCCGGCAGAATAGTAGCTAATTTCTTCCGCTATTGATCATTCCAGGCGGCGGGTAGCCAACACTGGCCAATCCGTCCTATTTTTGCTGACTTTCCGTCAAGCCTTTTCGCGCTTTGGTACACATCGACACGCTTTCCATCGTCATTCCCGTTTACAACGAAGGCCGCACTATCCATCAAATTCTGGATTTGCTGCGCGAACTGAAGCTGGTCAATGATATAAAGAAGGAGATTATTCTGGTCAATGACTGCTCTTCCGACAACTCGGTGGAAGCCATCCAGGCCTATATGCAGCGCTACCCCGAAATGGGCCTGCGCCTGCTGCAGCATACAGTAAACCAAGGCAAGGGCGCGGCGCTGCACACCGGCATCCGCGAGGCCACCGGCGACTACGTCATCATTCAGGATGCGGACTTGGAATATGATCCGGAAGAGTACAATGTGCTGCTCAAGCCGGTGCTGAAAGGCTTTGCTGATGTGGTGTTTGGCTCGCGCTTCATGGGCGGCAACCCGCACCGCATTCTGTTTTTCTGGCACAGCATCGGCAACAAGATGCTCACCTTCCTGTCGAACATGTTCACGGATCTGAACCTGACCGACATGGAAACCTGCTACAAGCTGTTCCGCCGCGACATTATTCAGCGCCTGAAACTGGAAGAGAAACGCTTTGGCTTCGAGCCGGAAGTAACGGCTAAAGTGTCGCGTGTGCAGGATGTGCGCATTTACGAAGTCGGTATCAGCTATTATGGCCGCACGTACGCCGAGGGCAAGAAAATAGGCTGGCGCGACGGATTTCGGGCCATCTACTGCATCATAAAGTATGGCCTGTTTGGCTAGGCCTTTCAGGAACTCCACACCTTCCTTACAGACACAAGCCCCCTGGCCTCAATAAGAAGAGGCCAGGGGGCATGCGCTTTAGTGGCTTTGTATACCCGAAAAAGGGTCGAATGCCTGATATGAGAAAGCAGCTTCGACTACTATTTCGGGGGTGCTGGAGGCCATTCTAGCCAGAAGAAATGCGCTTTATACATTTCCCAGGTAGTGTCGCAGCAGTGCAGAATGGTTAGATGATACTGCCACGTCTGCAACAGGTTGAGCACAATGCAGCCCAGCAGTACAAGGGTAATGCCGTAGAGCGAAACATAGGAACGGCGGCATCGGTCGAAAACGCTGGCCAACGGCAGCGCCAACAGCGGATACAGGCTGATGAGGGGGCGCTGGCTAAAGCTCCCGCCGTAGCCCCAGTCCCACCACGACCAAGTAACGTACAGCACCAGCGGCAGCAACACCACCAACACCGGCAGCGCCGCCCGCACCTGGCGCCGCAGCATAAAGACGCCCAACAGGGCCAGCGCCATAACAGGCGTGTAAACCAGCCAGCCCTTGCGCATACTGAAGAATCCTTCCAGCAGATGCGAATGACGCAAGTCGAATTTCTCGCCCGGATAAGAATCAATAACCCAGGCGCCGCCTACACTGTGCCAGAACAACGGCTGCACTGCCAGCACCGCCACTGCCAGCACCCCAACCAACAGGACTTGGCCACGGTGCTGCCACAGCTGCTGCACCCGTTCCCGTACTGCTACGCCCGAGGTAAGGCCCCACAGTGCCGGCACTAGTCCCATCCACAGCTCCGTGTTGCGCACCAGTCCCAGCAAGCCTAGCGTAAGCCCGAGCAGCACGGCATCGCGCTGCCGGAAGGCAGCCAGCCAGCGGATTGTGAGCAGCAGCAGAGTCGCATTCAGCAGAAACAGCGTGCCGTGCGACATCGGCGACTCGTAAGTGGCATAGCAGAAAAAATTGGTGGCCAGCCCTACTGCCAGAATAGTAAGCGCCACGGTAGTGTCTTCGAAGAACCGGCGCAGCACGGCCCGCAACAGCCACAGACCCAGCATGGCATAGCCCAGGCACAGCAGCATAACCATCTTCTGATAAATCGGGGCATAGCCGTCGGCCGGAGAACCACGCAACAGCGAGAAAGTGTGCGCTACGAAAAAGGCGGGCGTGTAGAACAGCGCCATGCCGGGCGGATACTTCATTACCTGCTGCCCGTTGGGCGCCGGCACCAACCCATAGCGGCTGTTGAGGTCGGGCCGATAGTGGGCGCGCACAGCCGCTGTGTAGGAACCGTCCCCTACATCATCGTAGATAAAATAGCTGGGCAGATATTGGTAGTAGCCGCCCATGTCCCAGACCAATACGTTGTGCGCATCCCATTTTCGGGCCTGAAAAACAACCAGCAGCGCCAGCGCAACAACCAGAAGATAACTAGCTAAAGATTTCATGCAAAAGGGTCCAAGCGGACAGCAAAACGGCTCTTCGGGGCAGCCAGTAGCTTATCCCGAAGAGCCGTACAGGCAATAAGGCAGCTGCCTAATCGACTTTTTCGATGGTCAGATCATCCAGGAAAGCAGGTTCTGGAGCGCCGGTGCGCCACAGGTACACGCTTATCTTGTTGGCGTAGGTCACGTTGTCGGGCAGGATAATCTCCTTTTCTACTTCTACCCATTTATTGAACGCCTTCACTTGGTCTGTGAGCTTAAGGCCTTCCCAAACAATCGGTTTGGCAGCCGGATTTGCGGGGTCCGTGATTTGCGTAACCAGTACAGCTTCGGTCTTACCGTTCGGCAGGTTTACCCAGCCGTGCACCTTCAGCTTGCGTAGTTTGCTGGCGCTGAGTTTGCCCAGCAAATTGCTATAGCCCATGCTATATTCTACAGCCGGATCTACTTTGATGGAATACCGACCCGAATGAGCTTTTTCTTTGGTCAGAGAAGCAGGGGTATTATCACCCATCCAACCGTCAATTGATTCGAAATCGTTGCCAGCGAGTTGATTGGCCGGAATTTCTGCTTTTTTTTCGCCGCAGGAAACCATGCCTACCGCCAGAAGTGCGTAAAGCAGTTTTTTCATAAATGTGAGACAAAGAAGTATTTGTGTGCTCAAAACTAGCGGAAAATCAGCAGCCCGCCAGCACCTATAGCTACGATTGCGCCGGAGATGCTTCGGGCTCTTTTAAACACAGGATAATCCAGACCGACATGAAAGGCACCAGCAGTAACAGGTTGTCGTAGGGAACCTGAATGAAGGCATAGAAAAAGGTCAGATTCAGCTTAAGCGCTAACAGTGCCAGATGCCGATAATCGAGGGTGAGCCGATGCCGCCGCAGCCAATACCACGCTGCAACCGCGGCTACTGAGCCCACAGTTGCAACCAGATGCACTCCTCGCAGCAGGTTGATGCGGGCGGCAAAATCACCAGGCGCGTATTTGTAGAACAGGCTGGCCAGCCCTACGCCACGAAATAGCTGCGTGGGTAGCCCATCGGGGCCCACATTGTTCTGCCATTCCGCCACGGCAGCGGCCGTATAAGCTCCCTGCCCTTTCATGAATGCCGACCAATCAGCAGATAGGAAGGGAATAACATAGATGCCCAGCACCCCTATTGCGACCAGAGCCACCAACCAGAATGCCCGTTTAGGACCTTCGTGCCGGTAAATCAGCCATAGATAGAAAGGTATCCAGAACAGCAGTGAGAACCGTGAAAGCAGGCATAGCAGAAGCCCTACTGCCCGGAATGCCGTGGACTGACTGAGGATGCCGGCTACCAGAATGAAGTAGTAGCCGATAATCATGGTTTCGATAGACAGACCCAGGATATGAGTATCATGCCCCAGCAAAGGCCAGAACAGCACCAGTGGCAGCAGCAGCTTGAGAATACCTCCATACAGGGATGGAGCGGTACTGGCCAGCCGGTACGCATACAGCAAAGCACCCACAGCCAGTACCCATAGCCCTAGCCATCTGTAGTCCACGTTCAATGCATCGGGCAGCAGATAGGGCAGCCACATCATGGGCAGGTAAGTAGGCGACAAGTCGTACCCGAACTCGGTGATGAGTGCGTACACCGGCTGCCCTGTCTGAAAGCGTCGCAGGTATATCTCAATGGAAGGCAGCACATCCGACATCTTCACATCTACCGGATACTGTTCAATGATTTCGCGCAGCCGGGGATATAAGGCAACCGCCAGCAGGCCCATTGCCACCGGATACGCCCAGCGGGGCCGCATTGCGCTGGCAGCCCCCAGGATATAAGGCTGATTCCGCAGGGCACGCCAGGCGGCCGCTGTAAACAGCAAGGAGGCCCCTACATACAGCACCGGACTTACATACGGCCCGAAGGCATTGCGCCCATAAAAGAAGAGCAGGAATTCGGCGGCAAAAGCAGCCAGCACGAGTACGGTCTGCGCAGCGGAGGGGCGGGTGGTAGCGGGCACCATGGGTAGAAACTTCTAATAACAGGGGGCAAGATTACTAACTTTGTCGCAGTTACAGGCGGCCCGTTTGTCGGGGCTATAGTTGTACCAGTATCTTTATGTTTTCATAATCATCGCCTGACCGTATGGACCTTACTTATGAGCAGAAATATCATCAGCTTGAAGAGCAACACTGGTGGTTTACAGGACGCCGGGATGCTGTCCGGAAGCTGATCCATAGTCTGCACATACCTGCCGCGGCCAACATTCTGGAAATCGGCTGCTCGGCCGGGCCGCTACAGCAGATTCTGCAAGCCGATGGCTACCAGAATCTTACTGGTATTGACATCAGCGAAAAGGCTATTGCACTGGCTCAGAAGCGAGGCATCCCTAACGTCTCCGTGATGGACGGTGCCCGGCTGGAGTTTGCCGATGCGTCTTTCGACCTGCTGATTGCCTCCGATGTGCTCGAGCATATCGAGGATGAGGAACGCGCCGTGCGCGAGTGGAGCCGGGTGTTGCGCCCCGGGGGCCGCATGATAGTGTTTGTGCCGGCTTTTCAGATGCTCTGGACCCGCCACGATGAAGTAAACCACCATTTCCGCCGCTATACTGCGGCACACCTGCGCGGCGTGCTGCTACGGGCTGGCCTGCAGCTGGAACGGTCGTCGTACTGGAACTCAACGCTGTTTTTTCCGACTTCCGTGATGCGGCTAGCCAAACGGGTGCTACCCCGCCCCGCTGCTCCCGATGCGGCCGATACCGGCGACCTAAAACACTTCCCCGGCTGGCTAAACAGTGTGCTTAGCCGACTGCTCAAAACAGAAAACACCCTACTGAAGCACACGCCGTTGCCAGTTGGCGTGAGTGTATTCGCTATTGCCCGGAAACAATAATTTGTTGGTGAGCTTGCGCCCCCTACTTTCCTCTTTCTCGTTGTGGCCGGAGCGCAGGCAATATCTTGTGCTGGTACTGCTGATAGCTCCATTTGCCTATCTAAGCCTTTTCTACCGGCTGGGCTCCATGCCTATTGCCCTGTGGGATGAGTCGAGGCTAGCCGTGAATGCCGCCGAGATGCTCAACAATGGAAATTGGCTGGTTACGCATTTCGATGGCAAGCCCGACCTGTGGAATGCCAAACCGCCCCTCTTAATCTGGATACAGGCGTCGCTGTTCTGGCTTTTTGGCATGAATGAGGTCACCCTGCGCCTTCCTTCTGCCTTGGCTGGCTTGGCCACTGCTGGGTTACTTGCCTGGTTTGGGGTGCGGGTGCTCCGCTCGCCATTGGTAGGGCTGTTCAGTGCTTTGGTGTTACTGACTACCTCCGGCTACATCGACCGGCACATCACACGTACTGGCGACTACGACACCTTGCTTGTGTTTTTCACAACGTGGTATGTGCTCAGCTTCTACCGGTATCTGGAAGAAGGGCACCGCAGAAGTCTGTGGCATACAGGCATTGGCATCACGCTGGCCATTCTCACCAAAAGTGTAGTAGGAGCCTTTTTTCTGCCGGCACTTCTGCTGTACACCATTGCTACCCGCAAGCTTTTGCCGCTCCTGCGCCAGCGGGATTTTTATATAATGGCCGCAGGCATACTCGTGGCAGTAGCACTATACTATGTGCCCCGTGAGTTTGTGTCGCCGGGTTATTGGCAGGCCGTGTACGACAACGAATTGGGTGGACGCCTGGGCAAATCCGAAATAGGGCTGGTTTCAACCTGGACTTGGTACCTGGACATGCTCATTCAGGACGAACTGTTGCCTTGGCTGTATGTCTATCCCATTGGGTTCTTTGCCCTGCTTCATCCCGCAGCGCCGCCTAAGTACCGGCGCTTGGCTTTGCTACTGGTCATCTGCGTGGCTTTCCTGCTGACTGTAATCAGCTATTCTGCTACCAAATACTTCTGGTACGAAGCGCCTATCTATCCTTTGTGCGCTTTAGTGGCGGGCGCCGGGCTGGCCGTTATTGCCGAAGTTATAGTAACGCATCTGCGGGCTGGAAGTCGTCCGTGGGCAGTCATCCTGTTTATTGTGTGCGTGTTTGCCTGGCCCGCCAAGATTATATGGGATGAGTGTTTCTATAACGAGTATGAATCGGATACGCTGTTTGGCAAATACATCCGGCATCAGGCCAAGGAATACGGCCAGATAGACTCTTACACTCTACTTACCGGACTAGGCTACGACTCCAGCATGCTGTTTTCGCGGCTGGCGGCCATGCGCGAGTACGATCATACGGTTCGGGTGCTATACTACTGGCAGATTCTTGACCTCCGGCAAGGGGAAACTGTTATCGTCTGCAACCCAAAAATGCGGACACAGGTGGACAGTCTGTTTCAGACAAACGCTGTCTTTGAAGAGTCGCCCTGCGCTACTTTGTTACTTTTAGCTCCCAAAGTAAACCGATAGCCACCTGCCTGGCGCCCTCCCTTTTTCTCCTCTAACCCCACCCCCGCTCTTGGACCTCTCCGTCATCATTCCCATCTACAACGAAGAATCCAACATCCCGACGCTCTACGACCGGCTGCGGGGAGTGCTGGACCCGATGGGGCTACGCTACGAGTTTATCTTCATCAATGATGGCTCGCGCGACAAGTCACTGCAGTTGGTGCAGACCTTGGCACTGCGCGACGACCGGGTACGATTCATTGACTTCAGCCGGAATTTTGGTCACCAGATTGCCGTAACAGCCGGCCTGGACCTAGCCGTAGGCGACGCCGTCGTCATCATCGATGCCGATTTGCAAGACCCGCCGGAGCTGATTGTGCCACTCTACCAGAAGCTGCAGGAAGGCTACGAAGTGGTGTACGCCAAACGCCGCTCCCGCCAGGGCGAGAGTGCCGCCAAAAAGCTTACGGCCAAGCTGTTTTACCGCCTGCTGGCTAGCATCACCAACATCTCTATTCCGGTTGACACCGGCGACTTCCGCATTATATCTCGCAAGGTGGTGGATGCGCTGAAACAGATGCCGGAGCAGAACAAGTTTATCCGGGGCCAGATTTCCTGGATTGGCTACCGCCAGACCTATATAGAGTACGACCGGGCTGAGCGGGCGGGCGGCGAAACGGGCTACACCTACCGCAAAATGATTCGGCTGGCGCTTGATGGTATCACCGGCTTCTCCGATGCACCTCTGAAAGCGGCTACGGTCAGTGGGTTCATCGTATCGGCGGTGGCATTTCTTGTGATGATTTACACGCTGTACTCGCGCTTCGTGAGTGGCAACTATCAGCCTGGTTGGGCCTCACTCATGGTGAGCATTCTGTTTCTGGGCGGCGTGCAGTTGATTGCTGTGGGCATTATCGGCGAATACATTGCGCGCCTCTCAGCCAACGTGCGCCAACGCCCGCTCTACATCATTTCTGATACCAACATCACGCACGCTCCGCAAACAGATAAGCAACTGCGCTAAAGCAGCCTGCGCCAACGAAAAGAGCCGCTCTAAGGCGGCTCTTTTCGTTGGCGCAGGCAAGACCCTATGGTTTTGCCAGCAACACGTAGTTGCCTACTAGCCGCTCCCGGTAGCCGAACGGCTGAAACAATTGGCGCAGGAAAACATGCACCGGCTTGTTGCGGTAGGCTGGGTCGATGACGAAGGCCGCCGGGTTGTAGGTGCGCAGGAAAGACTGCAGCTGCGCAGTAGTAGGAGGCGCCGGCTGAATGGTATCGGGCTTCATCTGCAGGTGTAGCAGCGCATGCAGCACCGGCTCTTGGTCCAGAGAGGCAAACAGCTCGGGGCGCACCCGCGAGAGGTACCCGATGGGCAGCTTCTTGCGGTGCAGAGTCTGGTAGAACATATGCTCCGACTGCATCACGCCCACCTGCCGGTAACCGTCCAGAATGCCCAACGGGATAGGCACCAAAGTAGTACCGGGCAGCTTCGCCACTTCTTCAAACACCGGCGGAATGGTAGCCCGCGACGCCCGCTGGTACGGCTGGGGCCAGAATTCCAATCCAATCAGAACAGCCAGGGCCAGGCTCAGCAGAGTTTGGGTAGTGGGGCGCAGCCGGGCGTGCCAAGCCGCTTCCAACGCACTGAATGATACAAGGGGCAGCAACAGGCCAACCATCATAATCCAGCGAGTAGGACAACGAATATTGTTGAAAAAAGGAATGAAGTGTAGAATAGCTGTAGGTAGGTTCAGCCGCTCATGGCCGTAAATGCGCAGCGCTGGCACCGTAAACATCAGGAAGATAATGAGCACCCACACCAGCGGGCGGCCCTGTACATCCTGAAAACGTTGCGAAACCGGCCGCTTCCGGGCCAGCCGCAACAGCCACAGCGCAATAGCAAGCAGCGGCAGCACGTACCCGATAAACACAGTATTCTCCAAGTTGCCGGGCATGTTGAACACCTCCGCGTTGTTGTACAGCCGCTCGGCCCAGTCCCAGTACACGAAACGGCTTGTGGGCGGTGGCATCAGATATGATACCACGTCGCCGCCCCACCAGATACCGCCGTTTTCATTAACGTGTTTCAGGCGCAGCAACCGGATGATCAGGTGACTCCCGACCAGAATCCCGACCAGCCAAAACCAGGTGCGCCGCTCCCGCCACCGGATACGCCCAATCCGGAACCAGAACCAGGCGGCGTAAGCCAAAGAGAAATACAACAGTCCGAACAGCACATAGTAGTCGGAGAGCAGCGTGACGATGCCCAGCGCAAAGCAGCCTGCCACCGCGCCCCAGCTGCGTACTATCGGCAGAAAACGGCCTTCCCGAAACTCAAAGGCGCGCAAAAACAGTAGAATGTAGAACGGCACCGTGGCCGTAAGCACTAAGTTGTAGTGCTCAGGTAGGCGCTGCAGCTTATAGGGTGCATAGGCGAATACAAACCCCGCCAACAGGCTAAGAATTGGGCTTTTTATCCAGCGTCGCGCCAGCAGGTAGGCCCCTGTGCCCGAAAGCGCATAGCTGAGCAGAAGCCCGGTGTTGACGGCTAGCATTTCGTTGCCGAGCAGTACGCTTATCAAGCCCATCAGGGGCGTGTAGGCGTGCATCACCAGCCCCGAACCGTGCGGATAGAACACCCAATCCGTGACGTACGGGTTGTGGCCACTCAGCACCGCGTCGCGAAAGTGCCAGACGTTCCAGAAGAACTGATAGGAGTCTCGGCCGGGTACAGCCAGAAAGGAAGAGGTGAAATTGGCCGCCAGCGGCCAGGTAAATAGCACGAACAACAGGGCATAGAAGGCCAGCAGAAGCGTCAGGCGCAGCCAGTTTTTCATAGAGGTGATACAGCAAACGGATGAAAACGGCAGCGCAGCTACGCCGGCGTTCGGCAAAAGTAGCTATTCAAACCGGCTGGCTTTACCTTGCCGTCCATATCCGCCCCCTCCCACCATGCTGCACCTCCAGAATTATATCAACGGCCAGCTTGTGCCGCCTTCTGCCGGCCACTACCTGCCCAATATTGAGCCCGCCACCGGCCAGGTATTTTCTCAGATTCCGGATTCTGGCTTGGAGGATGTGGCTAGGGCTACAGCCGCCGCCGAAGCGGCGCTGCCCGCGTGGCGCCGCCTACCGGCCGAAGACCGAGGCAAGCTGCTGGTGCGCATTAGTGAGCTGATAGAGCGGGACCTGGAGCGGCTGGCGCAGGCCGAAAGCCAGGACAACGGCAAGCCCGTCAGTCTGGCCCGCACCGTGGATATTCCCAGAGCGGCCAGCAACTTCGCATTTTTCGGGACGGCAGCGCAGCATTTTGCTTCCGAAACCCATTTTCAGGAAGGCGTGGCGCTGAACTACACCGTGCGGCACCCCTTGGGGGTGGTGGGCTGCATTTCGCCCTGGAACCTGCCGCTGTATCTGTTTACCTGGAAAATTGCGCCGGCACTAGCCGCTGGGTGCTGCGTGGTAGCCAAACCATCAGAAATTACCCCTTACACAGCGTTTCTGCTGAGCGAATTGTGCATTGAGGCGGGGTTGCCGGCCGGTGTGCTCAATATCGTGCACGGCACGGGGCCGGGCGCTGGCCAACCCATCATCGAGCATCCGGGCATTAAGGCCATCAGCTTTACGGGCGGCACCAAAACCGGCGAGCATATTGCCCGTACCGCTGCGCCCATGTTCAAGAAACTTTCACTGGAGCTGGGCGGCAAGAACCCCAACCTCATCTTCGCCGACTGCGACCTTGCCGAGGCCGTGCGTACTAGTCTGCGCAGCTCGTTCGCCAATCAAGGCCAGATTTGCCTGTGCGGTTCGCGCATTTTCATTGAGCGCAGCATCTACGAGCCGTTTAAGCAAGAATTTCTGACTGGCGTTGCGGGCCTTACCATCGGCGACCCGCAGGACGGGGGCAGCCGGCAGGGCGCACTGGTGAGCGAAGCGCATCTGGAGAAAGTACTGAGCTACATTGCGCTAGCCCACGAGGAAGGCGGCACACTGCTGGCCGGCGGTAAGCGCATAGCGCTGGAGGGCCGCTGCGCTGGAGGCTATTTTCTGCAGCCTACCGTCTTCGAGGGCCTGGCACCCGACTGCCGCGTGAACCGGGAGGAAATCTTCGGTCCGGTGGTCACGCTCACGCCGTTTGATACCGAAGAGGAAGTCCTGGCCTGGGCCAATGGCACCGAATACGGGCTGGCCGCCACCATCTGGACCCGCGACCTGAACCGCGCCCATCGTGTGGCGCACAAGTTGCACAGCGGCATCGTGTGGATCAATACGTGGCTGCACCGAGACCTGCGTACGCCTTTCGGGGGCATGAAGAACTCTGGCGTAGGGCGCGAAGGTGGCCTAGAGGCGCTACGGTTTTTCACGGAGCCTCAGAGCGTTACCGTGAAACTGTAATACCGAATCTTAGCGACGCATCCGGCGCTTGCAGTCAGGTTTGACACTGACTACAACCGCTCTAGGCGGCGCTCCAACTCTTCAAGCGTTGTTTCTTGGAACTCCAGCGGGGTGGACTCTTGGCCGGTGGTAGTTTCCTGCCAGGCCAAGTAAGGCGTGCCGCCTTGGTAGCGCAACCCGATAAGAATGGCGCGGCGGCCGGCCGGCACGTTATCGAACTGATAGCCGGTTTCTGTGGGCTGCCCAACCAAAACCGAAGGCGTGGCACCGCGCATTACCAACCGTACGGACGTAGTGGCGTCGGTTTCGGAGGACAGTGCTTGGTAGCTGCTGGTAGCCCCGGAAACAGGGCGGTCGGCGTTGAACCAGCCGAGTTGACTGCAGTGAAACACGTACCGGTCGGTGGGTTCGGGTGCAGCCGCAGCTTCTTCAGAAGCTGCGGTGGGGAGTGAGGCCGCGGCCATGACGGGAGCTTCCTGCCCCGACGCCGGCGTACTGTCGGTGGCAGTCAGCTGGCCTTCGTTGAAGGAAAACCGAATGGGCAGCATCATCTTCACCTTCACAAACTCACCGTTTCGCTGGCCGGGTGTCCAGCGGCCGGAAGTCTGGCGTAGCACGCGCAGCACTTCCTCGTCGCAGCCGTGCCCGAGGCCGTAGAGGATTTTCGGATTCAGCACTTTACCACCTTCATCCACTACAAACGACGCAAACACAACTCCCTGCGTGCGGCTGGCTAGGGCTTCCTGCGGATAGCGAATCAGGCGGTTGATGTCGGCGGGGCCACTGCCGTAAGCGGGCATGGGACGGGCGTCGGTGTAGATGGTTTCGGCCGTTTCGGAGGCGGGAGCAGCCATTTCGGGCGCTTTTTCCCAGCGTACCGGGGTTGTAGTGCTCTGGCCATAGTAGAGACGCATATCGGCGAGCGGGCGTCCATTGAGGGCGGGCAGCTCAAGACGCACCGTGCGGCCGGCCGCTACCTGCAGGGGGCGGCCAGCAGCGGTGGCCTTCATGAACACCATACCCGCTGTCTGGAGGGGCTGGCCATCGGTGGTGGTGGTACTGAGGTTGGTAAGCACCATTTCGGCGGGCGTCAGGCACTCTTTCAGCTCTACCCAAACAGGACCAGTAGCGGCCTTCTGCTGGGCATCAACCAGCGTGCCGGCACTGATACGGACGATTGTTCCGTCGCGCCCCCGCACTTCAGCGGCCTGGGTGGGGTCAATCTGAAAAAACTCACTGGCTTTGCGAGCTAAGTCGAAGAGCGTGGCTTCGCCGGGAGGTGGCGCGGAATCCTGGAGGCCGGCCGGGGCGCTGCGCACGCTCCGGTATACGATAAGCGGCGCGTTGCGGCGCGTGGGGCGGGCCAGCCGGTGCCAGTCGCGGCGCACAGGGGTGGTATCGAGGGTGCCGACTGGGTCGGAAAGAGAATCGAGAGCCAGCGAATCGGCCAGGGCGGGCGTGCGCTGCTCGGTGCTGGCGGGCTTATCGGGCTGGCAGGCAGGCAGGGTAGCCGACAGGGCCAGGCCAATAAGAAATGAAGGTAGCCGGGGTATTCGCATTGCTGGGTTTCTACGCACAAACGAACAAAAGGCTAGGCTGCGTGTGCTCTACAGATAGTTTTCAGTCAGTCGCGCAGCGCCAACAGCTCAAGTATAGGCATTTAGCTGCGAAAGAAATGTACTGGCATATGGCGGAAAACACCAGACTATGCCAGAATCGGTCTGACGTAATGAGCAAATAGTAGCTGTGCAGCAGCAAAAAGCCCCTAGCGTCTAATGAAGCCAGGGGCTTTCTATTGAAGGCAAGCAACCGATTGGAAGCCTGCTAGTGCGTTGTCGGAAGAACCTGCTAGAGGTTCTTGAGCACGAAATCGGTCATCTGGCGGTAGAGGTGCAAGCGGGTATTGCCGCCGTAGATGCCGTGGTTGCGGTTAGGGTAATAGAGCGTCTGGTAGTCCTTGTTGGCCTTAATCATGGCGTCGGTGAAGGCTACTGCGTTCTGGAAATGCACGTTGTCGTCGCCGGTGCCGTGTACCAGCAAAAGCTTGCCTTTGAGCTTGTCGGCGTGCTGCACCGGCGAGTTGTCGTCATAGCCGGCGGGGTTTTCCTGGGGCGTTTTGAGGAACCGCTCCGTGTACACAGTGTCGTAGTAGCGCCAGTTGGTGACGGGTGCCACCGATATACCCATCTTGAACACATCGGCGTTTTTGGTGAGGGCCAGCGCGGTCATGTAGCCACCGAAGCTCCAGCCCCAGATGCCGATGCGGCTCTTGTCGACGTAGGGCATCTGGCCCAGGAAGCGGGCAGCGGCGGCCTGGTCCTCTGTTTCGAGCTTGCCAAGGTTGGCGTAGGTGCTTTTCTTGAAGTCGGAGCCGCGGGCGCCGGTGCCCCGGTTGTCCACGCTCACCACAATGTAGCCCTGCTGGGCCAGCAGCTGGTGCCAGAGGTAGTTGGTGAAGGCAATACCGCCCCCCGCATCATCTTTCACGGTCTGGGAGCCGGGGCCGCCATACACGTACATCAGCACGGGGTACTTTTTGCTCGGGTCGAAGTTGGCGGGCTTGAGCACAGAAGCCACCAGGCTCTGCTTACCCGCTACTATGCTCGGCTTGCCACCTGGTCCATTGTCTACGTCTAGGGTTGTGAATTCCAGCTTGCCCAGATTGTATTCAGAGAGCTTCTGGCGCAGCTTGGCGTTGTCTTCCAGCACTTTCACCAGCTTGCCATCCTGGCCGTTGCGCAGGCTCACCACCTGCGGGTCGCCGGCTTCCGAATGGTAGTTGAGGTAGTAGCGGCAATCAGAACTCATGTTCACCACATCGGTACCACGCGTGGCGTCGCTGAGCCGCGTCTTGTCTTTGCCCTTGAGGCTGACGCGGTACAGATGGCGCTCCAGCGGCCGGTTCTGCCCCATCCCGACATTATCCGACGAGTAGGTGCCGTGCGTCATCAGGCTGTTTTCGGTGCTGGTATAGTACACGAGGCCCTTTTTCTCGTCAAACCCGTTGATTTCGGTGATTTCCCAGGCGCCTTTGGTGAGTTGGCGCACCAGCTTACCCTGCATGTTGTAGAGGTAGAGGTGGCGGTAGCCGTCCTTCTCGCTCGTAAACAGGAACTCTTTGCCGCCCTCCAGATAGCGCAGGTCATCGGTGATGTCGACGTAGGCTTTGTCGGTATCGGTCAGCACTACTTTGCTTTGGCCGGATTTGGCGTTGGCATGCAGGATTTCGAGCTTGTTCTGCAGGCGGTTGAGGCGCTGAATGCTGAGCAGCTCGGGCGTCTGGGTCCAGAGGATGCGCGGAATGTACTGGTCGGTTTCGGCACCCACGTCCATTTTGGTGGATTTGCCAGCGGCTACGTCGTAAGCTGAGATGCTGACGATGGAGTTTTTCTCGCCGGCCTTGGGGTATTTATAACGGTAGTCTTTAGGATAGAGCGGGCCCCATTCCTGCATGTTGTACTCGGGCACCTGGCTTTCATCGAACGTGTAGTAGGCCACGTAGCGCGAATCGGGCGACCATTGGAAGCCCTGGGCAAACGAAAACTCCTCCTCATACACCCAGTCGGTGCCGCCGTTGATGATTTTATTGAGGACGCCATCCATCGTGACGGCCGTTTCCTGCATCGTGGCCAGGTCCGTGACGAACAGATTGTTGTCGCGCACGAAAGCTACCCGCTTGCCGTCGGGCGAGAAAGTGGCGTAGAGCTGCTTGCCCGCCACTTTGCTCAGGGGCGTAAGCTGCTTGCTCTGGCGGTTGTAGATATAGAAATTAGACTTGCTGGAGCGGCGGTAGATGGCCTCCGTGTCGGTGCTGAACAGAATTTGCTGCTCATCGGCGTTGAAGTTGTAGCCATCGACGGGCAGCGGCTTTTCTTGGCCGGGCAGCTTCAGGTCGGTGGCAGCCACCAGGGTCTGCACGGCTTGGCCAGTTGTCACATCATGCTGCACCAGGCTGCCTTGGTCGAGCGACGAGTAGTAGCGCCCGTCTTTCATCCAATTGAAGCCGGGCACCGATTTGGCGGCGAAAGTGCCTTTCTGCCAGATATCTTCGAGGGTGAGGTTTTGTTTCTGCTGAGCCGAAGCGGTGGTCAGCACGGTGGGAACCAGCGCGGGGCCGGCAGTGGCCAGCCACAGGGCCAGCCCAAAAGAGCGGAATTTCATGCAGAGCAAGGAAAATGACAAAGGCAATAGAGTCGTTAAGGTAGGAAATACGGGCGCATGGTTGCACATGGGCCTGCGGAAAGCCCGTCTTCCACATCCGGCCCGAAACTCCGACCTTTACCGAACTTATGCGTCTTCGCCTGCTTCTTCTGCTTCTGTTTCCGGTGCTGCTGGCCGGCTGCAACCCCGACCCCAACCCCGGTCCACGCATCGACTTGGTGGGCAGCACGTCGCCGGCCTTTATTTCGTCGGATAGACTGAGCACAACCCCCGCCGATACGTTCACGACGCGCCTGTTTGCCGAGGCCCGCGACACAGTGAACGGGCCCGCACTCACGCGGTTGCGCATCACAGTAGACTACACCCCTACCCGCAACCCCTACACCTACCCCACTACCACGGCTTTCGACCCGGATCTTGTGCCTAAAGACACGCTCCCGCTCGTGTACCTCGACTCGGTGCTGGCGCCGGGCAAGCGCGCTATTGCGTTTCAGTATACTGCCGTTACGCGCAGCACTTCCGGCCAAGAGCGGTGGACGTTCCAGATAGAAGATGCCGAAGGCGGTTCCAACAAGCGCAGCTACCAACTTACGCTCCGCAACCCCGACTCCCTGCTGACCTATCACCGCTATTCTATGCGCCTGCAAGCCCCGCGTACCCGCAAGTCGCGTAGCTTTGCTACGTTAGCATCGGGGCTTGTCCTGCCGGCTTTCGCGCTGAGCTCCTCCCCCGACCAGATTGCCAACCGTGACTCAGTTGACTTGGTGTATCAGCCTATTACTGGTGGGCAGGCCGGGCTAGCAGCCCCCGCCGACCCCACAGTGACACTCACAGGCTGGCTTCGCAAGCGCACCACCCAGTTTCGGCGCACTACCCTGGACGCCAACGCATTTGGCTCCGCCGACACAACTCCGGAACTGGTAGCGGCCTTCGATGCGGGCACTGCCTTCACGCCCAGCACCCGCACCGGCTCCCTCAGCAAAGGCCAGGTAGTAGCGTTTCGGACCGCCACCGGCAAGTCGGGCCTTATTCTGATTGAGGACTTTCCGACAGCCCCTGCCGCGGCTATTCAGGCGCAGGTTCGCATCACGAAATAGCCCGCCACTCTTATCCCATCAAAAAAGGCCGCCTCCAATTGGAGGCGGCCTTTTTTGATGGCTGGTTACTCTGGAAATATAAGTTAGAACAGGAAACCTGCTGTGACGGTAGTCGTGTACTTGTTGTCGTCTATGCTAACCACTGGTGCAGCACCGGCTTCGCTGAGGGTGTACGGGCTGTAGAACCGCTTGCTGGTGCCGTACACAGCGGCAGCATCCAGAAAGAAGTTCTTCTGGCGCAGGCCCACGCCGCCCGTGAAATAATTCTGGGTGCGGTCAAAATCGTTCTGCTTGTACGCATCGCCGTAGCGGGCATAGCCGGCCCGCACCCGGAAGATGTCGAAGCGCAGCTCGCCACCAACCCGCACGTTCACGGCCGACCGATAAAGGCTACGCACGGCGTCGTTGCTGGCGCTGAAGTCATAATCGGTGCCTCCCACAAGGTCATTATTCGTATCGTTGCTGAGACGAGCCTGGCTGTAGTTGAGGTATTCCACGTCGCCGCTCAGGAAACCGTATTTACCAATCACTACGGCCACGCCGCCAGTTGCCTTGAAAGGCGTCGTCAATACATAGTTGAACTCGCTGGGGTCGGAGCTGGCGGTACGGCTGCTGTAGCTCTGCCCGTCAACTACCAGCGGCCGGTCGAAATTGGCACTGAGGGAGGAGCTGTAGCTTTCCGACAGGCGCATCCAGGTAGGAGTCTGAATGGAAGCACCTACCCGCACAGCATCATTCACGCGGTAGATAGCACCCACCCGCAGGTTGATACCGCTGCCCCGCGTTTCCAGCACGTCACGATAGTTGAGGCTGTTGAAAGCCGTGCTGGCATCGGGAGTAGCCTCTGAGGCTGTGATTACGCTGGTCGAGTTATAGCGCGTACTCACAATGCCAATGGCGCCACCCAGATACAGCCGGTCGCGGTAGCTGGCTCCGTAGCCGAAGTCAAATTGCGTCTGGGAGCCGGTAGTCAGTACGGTTTCGTCCTGTTGCAACGCGCCAGTAGTGGTGAACGGCGTGGAAAGCCCCAGGCTATCCTGCCCCTGCCGATTGGTAAAACGGTCCGTCAGGAACGCGCCATACGCCAAGCCATCAAGTGAGTAATAGCTCTGGCTGTTGTCCTGCGCTACCACGTCGGCAACGCTGTTAACCGGGTCGGCCAGACGCTGCAGAATATCCTGGTTCAGGGCTGGCGTGCCACGGTAGCGGAAGCGCTGGTTGTAATCGTTGATGCGGTTCAAGCCTAATGCAAAGGTGCCGTTGCGCCACTCGCTACCATCCGAATCAGGTCGGCGGTTGACGAAAGCGGCCCCTAGGCTGGCAACATGCAGACTATTGCGCGAGTCAGTGGTGGTAGTGCCGAATGCCTTGCTCTCAGTGCTGCCCAAACCCAAGCCGGGCGTAAAGCTGAACTCAGAGCGCTGATAGAGACCCAAACCAGCCGGGTTTGTTACAAGACTACTCAGGTCGGCACCCACCGCTGAATTGGCGCCCCCTATACCCAGTGTGCGAGCTGTGCCGCTGGGTTGGTTCTGCGAAAAGCGCAGCGCATCTACTTCATATTGGGCAAAGCCGTAGCTAGCCTGGCCTACAAAAGCCACGGCAAGCCAGTATTTCAGGTTTTTCATCTGAGAAAAGGAAGGGGGCCGCTAAGCACAGCAGCCAGTAGCAGATTCAGTTGCTGAGAAAGGGCACTTAGTTCACGCGGCCACGGCCGCCACCTCCACCGCCGCCACGGTTGCCGCCACCATTACTAGCGGGCGGCGAATAGCTGCGCGAAGGTTCCGAAGCCCGGCTAGGCTGCTCATAAGTACGCTGAGGGGCCTCGAACGTCCGCTGCGCAGGAGCATCCGACGTGCGCTGCTGGCGGCGCATGGGCTGGTCGGCCGTCTGGCCGCTGCCATTCTGGGCAGCACCTGGGCTGAAAATGCTACGGGTACGACGAGGCTGCGAGTACTCGGATGACGCTGGTGCCGCTTGGTCACTACCAGTGCTGGCATCCTGCGCTACACGCCAGCGACGCCCCTCTCCACCTACGCGACCAGGAGCGGCCGCATCACCGGTAGTGGTAGCTTCCTGCTGTGGCTGATAGCGAGTGTTAGGTGCTTTCTGATTTGGAGTAGCAACATCTGGTGCCTGCTCGGCAACCTGCATCGTGCGGCCGTTTCGTACAGCTGGTTTCGCCGTAGCGTCGGGCATAGCCTCTGCCGAGCGAATATTACCACGCGTGGTAGGCGTGGGACTTGTACCTACTACACCACCTACAGGAGCAGTAGTACCACCTGGCGCAACAATACCGCCTTGGTTTACGCGGCCTCGGCCGCCTGGAGTTGTTGTGTTGGGCCGGCCACCGGCCGTTGTGGCTTCGGCACTACGCCCACTCCGTGGGCCATAGCGCACATTGCGTACCGTACCAGTTCCTACACCGCCACCATAGTAGCCACCATTGCCGTAGTAGCCACCATAACCGCCTCCGTAAAGGCCACTGTAGTAGCCATCATAGAAGCCGCGGCCATAGCCACCACCCCAACGGTTCCAGCCCCAAGGGCGGCCCCAATACGGGTTACCGAAACCGATATTGATGCTCACGTAGCTGCCGCCATAGTAGCTTGGGCCCCAGAAAGGGTCATAGCCACCGTAGTAGCTAGGGCCCCAGGCCGAGTAGTAGCCGGGGCCGCCGTACCAGAAGGGGTCGGCGTAAATGAAGTCGTTATAGCCGTAGCCAAAGCCACGATAGTAAGGCTGGTGAAACCGTCGGATACGTGACGAATACGCATAGTCTTCGTCATAGTATTCCGTGCCACCCGACGATGATGAAGCCGTGCTTTCACCGGCATAGTCCGGGTTGGTTAGCTCGTCACCGGCAACAGTTCCGGAAGGGGTAGTAGAGGTCACCGCTGCCCGGGTATTCTGCGTGGTGCGGTCCTGGGAAGAATAATAAACGCCGTCGTTTTCCGTGGAGGAAATAGCAGCGGTGCCGGCACAGCCACCCAGCGCAAGCAGGGAGAGAGCAGGCAATAAAGTGGGAAGGAAATTTTTCATGGCGGCTAACACGGAAAGAAGGCGGGCAAAAGGAAAGAGCTGCTTACGAGTCAAAGGGTTGCCTGAACTAGCTGACTGACTGTGGCGGAAGGCTCCAGTTTAATAACGTAATTTGGCGGCGAAACGGTGCCGGATTTCTCAATACAAATCTTGGGCCAAACCGGGAACTTTTTCGACTTACCAAAGATACCTGAAACATGAGCAAAAGTTTGCCCAAGCGGAGCGAAGATTATTCCCTGTGGTACAATGAGTTGGTGAAGCGTGCCGGGCTGGCCGAAAACTCCGCTGTGCGGGGCTGTATGGTCATTAAGCCCTACGGCTACGCCATCTGGGAGAAGATGCAGCGCACCCTGGACGATATGTTCAAGCGCACTGGCCATCAGAACGCATACTTCCCCCTTTTCGTCCCCAAAAGTCTGTTTGAAGCGGAGGAAAAAAATGCGGAAGGTTTCGCCAAGGAATGTGCCGTTGTAACGCACTACCGCCTGCAGACCGACCCCGACAACCCAGGCAAGCTCCGCGTGGACCCCAATGCCAAGCTGGAAGAAGAACTGATAGTGCGCCCAACCTCGGAGGCTATCATCTGGAGCACCTACAAAGGCTGGATCCAGAGCTACCGCGACCTGCCGCTACTCATCAACCAATGGGCTAACGTAGTGCGTTGGGAAATGCGTACCCGCCTGTTTCTGCGCACCGCCGAGTTTCTGTGGCAGGAAGGCCACACGGCCCACGCCACCGCCGAGGAAGCCGTGGCTGAAACCCGCCAGATGCTGGAGGTATATGCGCAGTTTGCCGAAGAATGGATGGCGCTGCCCGTTGTGAAAGGTGTAAAAACTGAAAACGAGCGGTTTGCCGGTGCCGAGGATACGTATTGCATCGAAGGTCTGATGCAGGACGGCAAGGCGCTGCAGGCCGGCACCTCGCACTTCCTGGGCCAGAACTTTGCCAAGGCGTTTGATGTGCAGTTTCAGAGCAAGGAAGGCGGCTTGGAGTATGTGTGGGGCACCAGTTGGGGCGTAAGCACGCGCCTGATGGGCGCCCTTGTCATGGCTCACTCCGATGATGAAGGCTTGGTGCTGCCGCCCAAGCTGGCACCTATCCAGGTGGTCATTGTGCCCATTTACAAAACCGGCCAGCTCGATGAGCTGCTGGAGCGCATCCGTCCGATGCAGATGGGCCTGATTGAGCGCGGCATTTCGGTGAAAGTAGACGACCGGGACACGGAGCGCCCGGGCTACAAATTTGCCGAATGGGAGCTGAAAGGCGTGCCGGTTCGGCTGGCCGTGGGCATGCGTGACCTAGACGCCGGTACCGTGGAAGTGGCCCGCCGCGACACCAAGGAGAAAATGAACCTGCCCCTGGCCGACATCGTGAACAGCGTGGCGGCGCTGCTCGACGATATTCAGGTCAGCATTTACCGCAAGGCGCATCAGTTCCGCGAAACGCACACGACCCGCGTGGACACCTACGAGCAGTTCAAGCAGGCCTTGGAAGGCGAAGGCGGCTTCGTGGTAGCCCACTGGGATGGCACCTCCGAAACTGAGGAGCGCATCAAGGAAGAAACCAAAGCCACCATCCGCTGCATTGCGCTGAATGAGCCTGATGAGGAGGGCACCTGCATCCTGACCGGCAAGCCCAGCAAGCGCCGCGTATACTTCGCCCGGGCTTACTAGCGCCTGAGCCAAAACACAAAAAGGCGCCCGGCTGCAGTAGCCGGGCGCCTTTTTGTGTTTTGGTTGTTACTGAGCGGCTGAAATGGCGGTAGCCAACTCGTCATCGGAAAGATTATCGAGCCAGTCCTTTTCGAGCTCCAAGCGTACGGTTTGGGCGCCGCCGCTAGGCGTGCACACTACCGGCACAGCTCCTGAATCGGTTTCGCTGCGGGCAATTGCCTCTTCGGTAGCAGAGCTTTCTACGGCGGCGTAGGCCTGCACGCAGGTCCAAGTGGTATTGTGCTGGTCGGTTACTTCGCGTTGTTTCATCATGCGCCTCTGATACGTACCTGAAGCCTGTGAGTAGCTACGAAGGCCCACATTTGGCAGTGACGCAGGTTACAGGGCGGCCTCCTGTGCCTGCCGAACGTCCCGTAGCGCCTGCTGGACATGGCGCTGCTCGTGCAGCACTACAAACTCCAGGGCTTCGCCGGTGCGCAGCTTCAGCAGCCGAAAAAACTCTACGGGCACGGCTTTGCGGTTTAGGTCGGCAGTGGCAGCCTGCTGCAGCAGCGCCGCCAGTTGCTTCTGGTGCTGCAGAAACTCCTGTAGCACCGCCACGGTAAGCAGGCTCCCCGCCGGATTCATATGCTTCACCGTTTTGTGCTGCTTGCGGCTACCGGGCCGCACCATGTCCAACGACTTTCGGCCCAGCCAGCTGTACTGTACTTCGGCGCGGGCGGCAGCCGGGTGGCGCAGCGCCCGGGCCAGGGCGGGGTTGTAGTAGCGGCAGTAGCGGTTCAGGTGCTCCACGCATTCCAGCGCGCTCCACCGCTCAGGAGCTGGCTTGCCGTTGAGTAAGGCTTCGGGCAGCGGCAGCAGCTCGGTTTCTACCAGGGTCTGTATGCTGCGAACATTGGTGCGCAAATGCTGAAGAAATTTGGGGGTGTGCATAGGAAATGGCCGGATGATGCCCAAAGGTCGGGCAGCGTAGTCCCCGAAACCTTGATTTCACGCAAGATTTAGCGCAGGCGGCTTAGCGTCTCGGGAGTCATGCGCAGGTAGGAGGCAATGTATTTGCGGGGCACCAGCTGAAACAGGTGCGGACTGCGGGTTCGTAGCCGGTCGAGACGGCGCTGGGGCTCAGGCAGCAGCAAATCTATTTCCCGCTCGATGCGGCCTACCACCGCTCGTTCCATTTCGGTGCGCCAGAAGCGGGCAATAGCCGGGCGGCTTTCGAGCAGATCCAGCACGGCGGCCCGGCTGATGCCCAGCAGCCGGCTCCCGCGCAAGGCCTGAATGGCATAATCAGAAGGGCGGCCTTCCACAAAGGAGGGAAACGAGCAGAGTAAGGTGCCGGCATAGCCGAAACCCACGCATATTTCTTCGGTAGCCACGGGCAGAAAAATCCGCAGCACTCCTTCGGCCACGAAATACAGGTAACGCTCTGTCTGTTCGGGCCGGATCAGAAAGTCGTGGCGGGCCAGCACCACCGGCTTGTGCCAGCACGCCACAAACGCGTCAACGTCTGCCGCGGCTAGGTACGGCACCTGCTGCAGCAACTGCCGCAGCGCAGCTATATCAGCACTGAGCGAAGACACAGGCATGCGTAGTGTGAGAAGTAAAGGCCCGGCAAATTAAGCAAGCTTCCACAGCCCCACGAACATAAGTAGCGCCGCTACTGGCTTTCTGCGTATCTTTTGCTAACCAATTTCCTCTTTCCTATGGACTGGCTTACTGTTGCAATGCTTCTGCTCTTTGGTCTGCTCTTTCTGGCCGCCGAAGTCGTCTTTATTCCGGGCACTACCATTGTGGGCCTGATTGGGTTTGCGCTGCTGGCTGCCGGCGTGTGGTTTGCCTACCGCGACTTTGGCTCCGCTACCGGCCACATTCTGCTGGTTTCGTCGCTGGCTGTCACGGGCCTGATGATATACATTGGACTGAAGCCCAAGAACATGGCCCGCGTAGCCCTGACCGACGTCAACAATTCGCACGTGCGGGACGCCCGCCTACCCGATGTGCAGCCCGGTACTACCGGCCGCACGCTTTCGGCGCTACGGCCCGCGGGCACGGTGCTATTCGAGGAAAACCGCCGTGAGGTAACAACCCGCGGCGAGTTTGTACCGGCCGGCACCGAGGTGCGCGTGCTGCGCATCGAGCAAAACCGGATTGTGGTAGAAAGTGTGGCATAAAACTTAGCTTGTAGCCTCAGCAGTCGGTAGAGCAGCCATGGCCTGGCCGCTTACTTTCCCAAACCAGCACAAGCTTGTGCTACATCACACCCTATGGACTTTCCCATTTTCCCACTCATTGTTGGGGCCATTGTTCTGCTGGTCTTTCTGTACTTTTTCCCTATCAGCCTCTGGATTACGGCGCTGTTCTCGGGCGTAAAAGTGAGCTTGTTCCAGCTGGCGTTCATGCGGGTGCGCAAAGTGCCGCCGTCCCTCATCGTCAACTCGATGATTACGAGTACTAAGGCCGGCCTGGAGCTGACTGCCAACGACCTAGAAACGCACTACCTAGCCGGCGGTAATATTCCCAGCGTTATTAAGGCCCTGATTTCGGCCGATAAGGCCAATATCCCGCTCACATTCAAGCAGGCCACCGCCATCGACCTGGCCGGCCGCGACGTGTTTGAGGCCGTAACAACGAGCGTAAATCCCAAGGTGATTAACACGCCGAATGTGGCCGCCGTAGCGCAGGATGGCATTCAGCTCATTGCTAAGGCCCGCATTACGGTGCGCGCCAACATCACGCAGTTGGTGGGCGGTGCTGGGGAGGAAACCATTCTGGCCCGCGTTGGGGAAGGCATTGTGACTAGTATCGGTTCGTCGAAGTCGCACAAAGAGGTGCTCGAAAACCCTGACAAGATTTCCAAGCTCGTGCTCAGCAAAGGCCTCGACGCCGGCACGGCCTTCGAAATCCTGTCCATTGACATTGCCGACATTGACATAGGAGAAAACATCGGAGCCAAACTGCAGATAGATCAGGCCACTGCCGACCTGAAAGTGGCCGAAGCCAAAGCCGAAGAGCGCCGGGCAATGGCCGTGGCCGTGGAGCAGGAAAACCGCGCCAAAACCCAGGAAGCCAAAGCCCGCGTGGTAGAAGCCGAAGCCGAGATACCGAAGGCCATGGCTGAAGCCTTCCGCTCCGGCAACCTCGGCATCATGGACTATTACAAAATGCGCAACATTCAGTCCGACACCGACATGCGCGACTCCATTGCCAACCCCGGCAACCAAAGCAGCAGCAGCAAGCCCGGCCGCGACGAAACCCGCCTGAGCTAAACAGCCAAGCCAGCTAAACACTACAAACGAGAAGGCCCGATCCTGTTAAGAATCGGGCCTTCTCGTTTACTCGCTTCAGGAAAAGCAGCTGTCAAAGCAGCCTAACAGGACATTACTTCTTCGTAATCCGGAACTCTACGCGGCGGTTGAGTTTGCGGGTTTCTTCCTGGTCGTTGCTGGCAACGGGCTTCTTGTCACCAAAGCCTTCTGTCGTGATGCGGGTACCACTGACGCCTTTCGAAACAATGTACTTTTTCACCTCGTTCACGCGGTCCAAGCTCAGCTTGAGGTTCAGGGTTGGGTCGCCTTGGTTATCGGTGTGGCCTTCCAGCTTGATTTCTACCGTCGGATACTCTTTTAGCGTCCGAATCAGGCGCTGCAGCTCCGGGTAGGAATTCTCGCGCAGATAGTATTTGCTCTGGGCAAAGAAGATGTTGTTCAGCTTGATGGTCTGGCCCACGGCGAAGGGCACCAGAAACAAGTCCTGCGTCACTTCGGAATACTTTTGGCGGTCCGTTACATCGAGGTTGTCGGATTCGGCCAGGTAGTTAGGCGCTTCGGCGCGGTAGCCGTACTGCACGCCCGAGGGCAGCACAATAGTGTAGGAACCATCTACAGGGTTAGTTTCCGCCACCCCGATTTCTTCGCCGGTTAGCAGATTTTCATACTTGATAACGGCCTGCACTGGTTTCTTGGTAGCGGCATCCAGTACCCGGCCGCGTACCAGCGTCACCACTTCGGGCTTGAACTGGGGCGTGAGGCCGATACGGAAGATGTCCTTGGAGCCGTTCATGCCATTGCGGGCCGATACCAGATACGCATCTTCACCAGCTGCCGACACAACATAATAGGCGTCGAAATCAGGGGAGTTGACGTTGGGTCCCAGGTTGCGGGGCTTGGTCCAGTTGGTCCACGTATCGTCGAGACGCTTGGAGTAGAAAATGTCGCTCTTGCCGTAGCCGCCGTGGCCCTCCGAGGCGAAATACAGGGTCTTGTTGTCCGAGGCCAGGAAGGGAGCAAATTCCGGCTTCTTGGTATTCACCGTGGGGCCCAGGTTGCGGGGCTTACTCCAGGTTTTGCCATCGGCATTGCGGAAGCTCACGAAAATATCCTGCTCACCTTGTCCGTCTTTGCGGTCCACGGCCATCAGCAGCGCCTTGCCCGACGGCCCCAGGAAGTAGTCGACGTTTTCGGGGTCGTCGTTGTAGAAATTCTCGATGACTACCTTTTCGGGGCGGCTCCAGCCGGTTTTGGTGCGCTTGCTGGTGCTCAGGCCCTTGGGGTCGAGCGAACCGTCTTCGTTATAGACGTTAATCAGCACGGCCGTATTTCCGTCCGATGATATCGAGGCCAGACCGTTGGGGCCGGGCGTATTGATGGGGCCACCAATGTTCTTGGCGGGGTTCCAGGCTTTGTTGGCCGCATTGGCCAGCGTACTGTACCATACATCCTGCACGTCGCGGGCACCACCCGAGTTCTGGGGGCTTTCTTGGCGGGCAAAGAACAGCATACGGCCATCAGGCGAGATGACCGGGTGTGTATCAACGTATTTGGAGTTGACATTCGGCCCCAGATTCACCATGGCCGAGTCGAATTTCACCCCGTCGTTTTCGCCTTTGAATTCCTTCTTCACCATCGTTTCGGCTACGTCGGCAATGCCGATGGCGTCAATCTGGTTTACGCCGTTCACGGCCTTGGTATTCATGGTCACCAGCACGCCAATGGTGCGGTAAGTGGCCGGCGAAAACGTTACCTGTAACGACCGAAACTGCTCCGGAATAGGGCCGGGGCTGGTATTCTCGTACACTTGGTGCTTCTGGCCGCGGGTGTCCACCAGCTCAATCTTCACCACCGAGCCGGGGTTGAAGTTCTCCACTACGGTCACCTGTTTTGCTACCAGCGACTTGCCAAAGCGCACTTCAATGAATTCGTCGCTTCCTTCTTTGCGCGGAATCCAGGCCTCGTTACTGACCTGGCCCAGGGGCTGGGCATTGGGTTCCCCCAATACTTTTTCAGGCGAGAAGGCCTCTTTGCCTTCCGCTTTCTGCGACGATACGGCTACCACCTTGGCAGCCCACACGGCGTGCTGCGCCTGCACGCTCCCCGCAACTCCCACGACCAACCCCACCGACAGCAGTAATTTCTGAATACTCATAAGCTGACTGGCAAAACAACGGCTTGTGGCTCCCGCCCAAACCCGGAAAGATGGTCTCGAACTGACTGAGACGTGAGGGAGGGCCGCTAAGTTTCGGCGGCCCGCCACAAGAACCCCAAAGGTAGGGATACCAACCTCCTGCATGGGTTAAATTTTGATGAAAAACGGAAATAGCCGGCCCGTTGCGGCCGGCGCCCCGATGAAGTACCTTGCTTACCCAACAGATTGCCGACAACGCTACCTGCTGCAGACGCTGGCGCTACTGCCTGTCTTTGACTGCTTTTCATGAAGCTACCCGTACCCGCCAAAAGTTCCGCTTATGCTTCTGCTTCCCTGGGTCGCATGGGCGGCGCGCGGACTGGCGGGGCGGGGCGGGAAGTGCTGGTCTGGGTAATTTTCACCTCTCTTCTGTTACTGCTGCTGCCGCGGCCAGGCCGGGGGCAGGCACTGGTGGATGCCGGCTCGCTGCCGCTGCTGGCCCGCACCGTGCTGCCCCCGCCCGACTCTTTGCTGCTGCTTACAGTGCAGGCCCGGCGAGTGGGCGTAAGCACCTATGCCCAGCGCACAGCCCTGCTGGGCACCGTGCAACTCAGCAAACACCAGCAAGTGCGCTACCGACTTCTGAGTGAGTGGATTTATGACTCGCGCGGGGAGCCGCCGTTTGTACGCGAAGACTATGCCGCCGATGCCCTGCACACCGTAGACTTGGGCGGCGGCTGGCGCACCGGGCAGTTTATTCGCTACGAGCAGAGCCGCGCCAACGCTACCCGCACCGGCCTGTGGCTAGCCCGCTTCGGCTACGAGCAGGCCCTGCCCCGCCTGCTGCCTACGCAGGCCACCGATTCGCTGTCGGTGATGCGTCTGATTGGGTTTGGGGGCGCGGTACAGGACGCCCGCAACGGCCGCCAGGATATGGGCGTGGCGTATGGTGTGGATTTCTCGACGCTGGCATTTCTGCGCGGGGCGGCCGCGCCGCCGCTGGCCCTGCGGCTGCTGGGCACCCGCGCGCAGCTGGGCCCGCGGGTGTGGCAGCGCCTGCTGGCCGAAGGCTACTACGAGCACACCTTCGACGAATACTCCAGCGGCACGCTGCGCGGCACCTACCGCGCCCACCGCGCCGAAGACTACGTGCCCGGCAACGTGCAGCGCATTCAGAGCGACACGCTGGCCGGGCAGCTGACGTGGGCCTACCGCCTCTCCGATAAGGTGTCGTTTCGGTCGGTGAATGCGCTGGCGCTGCCGAGCCGGGCCTTTGAATACCGCCGCCTGGGGCCCGAGGCGGATACGCTGCAGGACCTGGGCTACCGGCAGCGCGAGCTGGACACCCGCCAGGAGCTGCGCCTGGGCAGTAAGAAGGTGCAGGCCGTGCTGGCCTTCGGCTACCGGGAGCGGAACCGCGCTTACACCCTCGAAAACAACCGCAGCCTCACCCCCACCCTCTACGAAGCCGCCCTGGCCCGGGAGCGAATCAAGGACATCAACGAGCGGACCACACAGTGGCAAAGCGAGCTGACCTGGCTGCCGGCCCCGCGCCACGCCCTGTCGCTTATTGGGGCAGCCCAGCTGCTACGCGTGACGGCCCCCAGCCGCGACAACCAGCAGGACCGCGACGAAGCCCAGCACCAGCTACGCATGACCTGGACCGGGCGCTGGCGCGGCAACTTCCGCACCAGCCTGGCCCTGGCCGGCGAGTACCGGCAGTTTGTGTTTATCCGGGCCGCCCTCAGCGCCGAAAACTACACCGACCGGCTGCTGCACTGGGAGCCAGGCTTTACGTGGGCGCCGGGCAGGTTCAGCATCCGGAGCACCTACCACCTGTGGGTGAGCTACCAGGTGCGCGACCGGGCCAGCGAGCAGCTGCGCAACCGCGCCAGCCGGGTGCTGGAGCAGCAGCAGAACCTCACGTACCAGTTCACGCCCCGCCTGCTGGCCACCGTAGACTATGCCCGCCGCGAAAACCGGGTGGGGCTGCTGCGCTGGCCGGCCTTCAAGGAAAGCCCCCTCGATACCACCATCACTCACGACCTGCGCGGCGGCCTGCGCTACGGCTGGACCGGCCGCCGCCGGCCCGTGGCCAGCGCCAGCAGCCTGCGCCTCGGCTACCGGTTTCTGGAGCAGCGCACCCACAGCCGCGCCGCGCTGGTGCAGGATGCCGGCCCCGCCACCCTCATCTACCTGCGCGCCCTCACCCGCCAGCAGGGCCCCGATATAGCTTACGAGCGGCGGGCCGGGGCTCTGGCCCTCTCGGCCAGCCTGTGGCTGCAGGAGCTGCGCACCCTCGCGCGCTACCGCCCCGGCACCGGCGCCTTCGTGGGCACCAGTTACACCCCCGACGACCTCGCCCGCACCACCCACGACCTCTACCCCTACTTCGAAGTGGCTCTGGCCTGGCGCCTGCGGCAGTGGTAGGTTTTGTACTGGGAATTATGCGGGTTAGAACACGCTATACTCCCGCTTATCCGATGCGCTTCGTTGCCTCTATCCTGTTGCTGCTAACCCTGCTATTGCCAGCTCGTGCGCAACGGCTGGTGCAGGAGCGGGTATATCCCAACCCCACAAATCCCAGCGCCGGCATTGGCTTCAATGACCTACGGCTCATGCCCGGCGGGGACTTAGCCGCGTCCGGCCCCGCCTCCGACCCTGCCTCCGGTTTTCGCAACCACCTGTGGCGTATCCGCGCTGCCACGCTGGATACGGTGTGGCACCGGGTAGGTGTGGGCATGTTCTCCGGCGACCAGCGCCTGCATGTGCTGGCCGACGGCTCGCTGACCTTCTGCGGCAATTACCTCCCGCCCACGTACCGTCGCGAAACCGTGGTGCAACGCTTCTCCGCGGCCGGCCAACTCCGCACCATGGTGCCTACAGTCAATCCCTTCGGCACAGACCGTATTTTTGGTGCCTCCTTATTGGCGCCCGGCAACGGCTATTTTATTGCCCTCACTTCCTTTCCGGCCACACGCCTGCGGGGCCAGTTGATTCGTACTGACAGCAGTGGCAACCTCCACTGGATTCGTAACCAAGGATGGCAGTATAATGACTACTGGATTGACATGCAGTACACCCGCTCAGGGAATCTGCTGCTAGCGGGCATCTCACAGGTACCAAACACTCCCCGCTTTGTGCTCAAGTTACTGGAAGTCAATCTACAGGGAGACTCAGTGCAGGGAAGGTTGATTGCACCATTGGGGACAAACTATAACGTGGAAATGCATCTAGTCTACAACCGGTTGCTACCCACGGCCGATGGGGGTTACCTGCTGCCGGGCCGCGTCGATACGGTGGACGCGCAGGGTCGCAGTGTGCCCATGCCTATCCTCGTTAAGGTCAATGCCCAACTGCAACCGCAGTGGACTTACGTGCACCGGGCGTTGTGGCCGCAAAGTGGGTTATATGGCAATATGGTAGCTTTACAGGACGGCTCCGTGCTTGTGCAGGCCTACTACTACAATCCGCGCACACTCTCCGACCGACTGCGCCTGCACCGCTTCAGCGCCACTGGCCAGCTCTTGAGTACAATGGAGTTGCCCAGTGTAGTGTGCCCGTCCGTTCGACCAGCCCCTATGGTGCCGGATGCCACGGGGCGTTATCTGTACATCGGAGGCTCTTGCTCTGACTATATCAGTGGCAACCGAAGCGGGGCCTACTTGGCGGTGGTAGACCTGCAAAGCCTGCCCGGTGCCGTCGTGCTCAGTGTCCCGCAGCCCGCACAGCCCACCGCCGCCGCCCCGCTCACCTTCGCACTGTTTCCCAACCCGGCCACTACCACGGCCACCGTGCGTTACCAGCTGCCGGCCGGCACCACTGCCGCCGCGCTGCACCTCACGGATGCCACCGGGCGGCTGGTGCGCCGGCTGACGCTGCGCGGCGGCAGCGGCGGGGAAGTGGCCGTGCCGCTGGCCGGGCTGGCGCCGGGCCTGTACGGGGCCACGCTGCTGGCGGCCGACGGACGGCCCCTGGCTACGCGCCGGCTGGCCGTGGCCACGGAGTAGGCGCTACCCTGGGTTTGTATTTCGGCGCGTCCGTTCACCAGTCGGTCAAGCCGTTTCTGTTGTGCGGCGGTAGCGCCAGGGGGTTTGCACATGCGGCCTCGCCTACTGGGTTGTCTGCTTCTGAAAGGTGCCAGCCTGCTCCTGGGCCCGCACGCCGCATCGGGCCGTTGCATTCCTCTGGCAGACGCTTGTAATCCCTCCGCCCCCTTCCTATCTTACCGCTACTTCCCGCCCCCGCTTCTCCTACCACCGCCTATTGCCCCTGCCACACTGCCCCGGCCTCTATTGGTCCGGCCGTGGCATGGGCTTTTCTGTTTTTCAGGCTTTCCTCTCCACGATGCGCAAGCTGCTGCTTTACTCCGCAATTCTGCTGCTCACCCAGTGCTCCAAATGCAAAGACAACGACCCCAACCCGCTGGAACAGCTGCCCCCAGCCACCCAGACTGGGGCCAACACCTTCGGCTGCCTGGTCAACGGCCAAGCTTGGACGCCGAAAGGCTATACTGGTAGTTCCAACAACAGCGTCTCCTATGACCCTGGCTATCGATTCGGCACACTTAACATCAGCGCCTACCGCTATCAGTCGAAAGAAGCCAGTTCCCGGGAGGATATCACCCTTTTCTCTGACAGTCTTAAAACAGCCGGCATATATCCGCTCACACGTCCAGGAAGGCAGGAAGGTTTATTTAGTGGGCAAACCGGCCAGTGTGACTTTTATGCCCGCGACACCCACTACCGCCGGGGCAAGCTGACCATCACCCGGCTGGATATTCCCGGCCGCGTCATCTCCGGCACATTTGAGTTCACCTTGGCCAAGCCCGGCTGCGACACCATCCGCGTCACCAAAGGCCGCTTCGACTATAAACTCTGATTGGTTCTTCCCCTCACTCAGCCAGTGCTATGCCTACGCTACTACTCGTGTGGTTGGTCAGTAAGTGGGCGGCGCTGCTGGGGTCCCCTGGCCGCGCCTTAGCAGCTGTTTAGTTTTTCAATTGCCCTATCCGGGGCCGGGCGGCGGGTGCCGCGCGGTACTCCCTCCTACTTTATCTATTTCACGCATGTACGACGAACAGTACGAGAATCATTTCCTTAATATCCGGGCCTCGCGGGCGGTGTTTCTGCAGTTTGCCCAGTACACGGCCACGGCCCTGGCCGGCACGCCCAGCGCGGCCCTCAAGAAGCTGACCGCCCCGTTTCAGCAGCTCGTCACGGACCTAGAGCAGGGCCTGACTGCCCGCGCCGGGCAGGCGGGCTCCGGCCAGGGCGGCACCCTCACTCAGGACGAGGCAATTGGCCAGATTCAGGAGTTTGTGCGCGAAACCAACGACGTGCTGCTTGTGCCCCGATACCGCAAGCAGCCCGCCACGCTGCGGGAGTTGCTGCCCCAGGGCCTCGACTACCTCACCGGGGCCGCTAAAAAAGACCTGCCTACCCGCTTCGAGGCCTTCGTGAAGAAGCTCGAAGCCTACGCTGCCGACCTCGGTGCCCAGCCCGCCACCGACGGCCGCGCCCTGCTCGCGGCCCTGGCCACGGCCACCACCGCCCGCACCAAAACCCGCCTAGCCGAAACCGCCACCATCAGCACCCTCGGCACCGACTGGCGTGCGCTGTGCGAAGCCCTCTGGCAGGTGCACTGCGTGGGTCTGGCCGAGTATTATCAGGAGCCCGCCAAGGCCCGCACCCTGTTCGCCTATCATCTGCTGAAAAGCCGCAACGGCGGCAAGAAGAAGCCTGCCCCTCAGCTCGTGGCCTAACGCCGCCGTTGTGGGGCCACCGGGTGCGCCTCTCCCAACGCTGACCCGCCGCTTGCGCCCACTTCTCCTACTACTATCTGCCGCATGAGGCGGGTGCTTTCCAGGGAGCCGCAGGCCGGCTGCCGCATGCGGATGGCTACTTCCAGGCTTCCCCAACCTACTTGCCGCATGCGGAAAGCCACCACCGGCCGGCCGGCACCGTGCTACCGCATGCGGCGGGCCACTCAGGACTTTCCCTAGAGCCTCTACCGCATGCGGTAGCACCAGGCCGGTGCGTTACACCCGTCTCCGCACGGCGGCCAATAGCTTCAAAACGCAAAAAAGCCCGCCGGCCACAAGGCCAGCGGGCTTTTCGCTTCGCAGGGGCGAGGCCGCCCCTGCGTTGCCGCCGTTAGTCGAGGATTACTTTGCGGGTGATGGTATGCTCGCCGACCTGCACGCGGAGCGTGTAGAGGCCTTTGGCCAGGCCCTGTACCGGCAGCGCCTGCTGCACGGCACCGGCGCGCACGGCTACGGTTTCGGTGAGTACCTGCTGGCCGAGGCTGTTGAACAGCAGGGCCTGCGCGGCTTTCACGGCACCCGCCCCGCGGATAGCCAGGTTAAGCGTGCCGTTGTGGCTTGGGTTCGGGAATACGCTCACCTCGCCGCCGGGCAGCTCGCCTTTGCCCGTGCTCAGCACTGGCCGCAGCTGAATCGTGAACGGACCCTGCGCATCGTTGGAGGCAAAGCCCGATACCGATACGTAGTAGGTAGTACCCACCGTCAGGCCGCTCAGGGGCAGGGCCGGAGCCTGCGTGTTGGCGCCGGGGCCAGCCTGGCAGGCCAGCTGCGTGAACGGACCGCTGCAGGTAGCGGCCGAGAACAGGCGCACCTGCCCGGCCGTGTTGCCACCTACCACAATGCCGCCGGAGCTCAGGGCGCTGGTGTGCACAAACGAGAACCATACGTCGCGGGGGCTGCCGGCCGTGGTGCAGCCAGGGTTGGCGTAGCCGTTGGGCAGCGTGGTGGTAGCACCCAGCGTGGTGGCGTTGGTGGCGGTAGCATTCACCGTCAGCACGGTAGCCGTGCAGGGGTCGTCGTTGTTAGCCGGGGCAATGTCGGTGCGGAAGCACACGGGACCTACCCGCTCACTGCTGCCGTTCAGGGTACCGCAGTTCTGGCTTACATAGTAGCAATACTGCGTATCGGCGGTCAGGCCGGTGAGCGTAACGCCAGGGGTAGTGCTGGTAACGGTGGTACCGGCACCCGTGCCGGGCGTGAAGCCCTGCGGGCCATACTCAATCACGAACGAGCCGCTTGGCGTCGGGCCAGCCACGTTCCAGGTGAGTGCCGCGGTGGTAGCCGTGACAGTGCCGGTGGTCAGGCCCACTGGCAGTGGGCAGTTGGAGTTGCCGCGTACGCAGATGGTGAAGGCGCTCTGCACCGTGGTGTTGGTGTAGCCCGCTACCGATACGTAGTAGGTGGTGTTGGGCGTGAGGCCCGTCACGATGAGGCTACCGGCGGTTACGGTGCTGCCGGTGCTGCTTTTGCAGGCCACATCCGAGAACGGACCAGCGCTGCTGGCCGCCGAGAATACCCGCAGCACGTTGGCGTTGTTGCCGGTCGTGGTCAGCGTTACTTCCGTAGAGCCTACGCCAGCCGCCGCCGTCGTGAACTTAAACCACACGTCGCGCGGAGCCGTGGCCGTAGATGGCGTACAGGCCGTGCCGGGGTTGGTGTAGCCGCTAGGAGTAGTGCTGGTAGCCCCTACCAGCGTGGCGCTGGTGGGCGTCAGGCAGTCGGAGCCCAGCGTGAGCTGCACGGCACCGCTGGGGTCGTCGTTGATGATGAGCGTGCTCACGGTACCGGTGAGGGTAGCCGTAGAAGAGCCGTCGGGGCAGAGGCCTACTACCGTTACGGTGTAGGGAGTGCCGGCCGTGAGGCCATTCAGCTGAATCGGCGAAGCCGTGCCGGTAGCCGTAATAGCCGTGCCGCCCGCCGTGGGCGTAGCCGTCACGGTGAAGGTCTGCTGGCCGTTGCCGGGCACGAAGTTCACCTGCGTAGCCGTCTGGGTGGTGTTCGTGAACGTGAGGGTGCGAGGGTCGCCGCAGGTAGGCGGGAACGTTACGCAAATCGTGAAAGCACCTTCGGGGTTGCCGGTGCCGTAGCCCGACACGCGCACATAGTACGTAGTGTTCGGCGTGAGCTGGGTAAGGTCGAGTGGCGGAGCCGCCACCGTAGCGCTGGTAGAAGAACACCCAATCTGGGTGAACGGACCGGCGGCGCTGGCGGCCGAGAAGGCACGCACCTGGCTGGCTGGCACACCCGTCACGAGTACGCGCACGGCCGTAGAAGCTACGCCCGTAGCAGGCGTCGTGAACGTGAACCATACGTCGCTCGGCGAGGCGGCAATACCGCAGCTGTTCGGCGACGTGCCGGGGTTGGTGTAGCCGCTAGGCGACGTGGTAGTAGCCTCCGTGTTGTTGCCCGTGGTAGGCGTGCAAGTGGCATTCACGGTCAGCGCAATGGCACCGCTCGGGTCGTCGTTGACGGGAGGCGGCGTAGGCGTCGTCACACAGATGGTGAAAGGAGCCGCGGTGGCGCTAGGGAGCGTGGCGCTGTACGAGTACACGCGCAGGTAGTAAGTAGCACCAATCGTCAGGCTCGAGTAGATTTTCACGTTCGGGTCGGAGTAGGCTACCGTGGTCAGAGTGCCGCAGCTACCGCTCAGCAATTCTTGCACATAGTCGCCGGAGCCGGTGAGGGTTACGGTGTGTGCCGTAGACGTAGCCACGAAACGGTACCACACGTCATCGTCGGCGGTGCCAACGGGCGTGGCCAAGCCGGCTGTAGGCGTAGCGCCCAGCAGCGTACCGCTGGTAGCACCAGGGCAGGCTGCCGATATAGCGCCCGGCGTAAGGGAAACAGCAGCGGTGCAGGCGTCGTTGGCAGGCGGGTTGGCGAGCGTCGTGAAGCTGGCAGGGCCGGCTACCAAGCTGTTGCCGTTGCTGCCGCCGCAGATCTGCGTCACGTAGAAGTCGTACGGGGTGGTTGCCGTCAGGCCCGTCAGCGAAGCGCTGGTGGTGGTGCTCGTAACTACCGTACCGGCCGTTGAGCCGGGCGTGAAGCCCTGCGGGCCGTACTCAATGCGGAACGTGCCGCCGCCGCCCGTTACCGTCCAGGTCAGGTTGGCCGTGGTGCTGGTGGCAGTAGCCGCGAGGTTACGCGGAGCCGGGCAGGCAGCTGGAGCTGCTGGCGTGAAGGCGTACACCTGGCCGGTAGCAGGCTTAGCGAAGATGTTGGTGTTTTCGGTGGTGGAGCTAGCCGTTGGGTTAGGTCCCGAGTCGCTCAGCGAGAGGTAAGAACCTGCGCCAGTGCCGGTGCCGGCCAGACCGATAGAAGCGCCCAGCGTAGCGGTGGCATTCGTCGGGTTGGGCTCCTGCTGGTAGATAAACTCTACCCGGTTGGAGCCTTCGTAGAGCTTTACTTGGAAGGAAATAACAGCTAGGTTGACGCCCCAGCGCCACTCCCAGTTCTGCCACTCGAAGGTGAACACCCGGTTCGGAGCCGTACCAGTTGTCAGGTACGAGGCCTGAGCGGTAGCACCTACCGGCCGGCCGTCCAGGTCGTCGCCGAGGGGCGCTACCAGTGGGCGGTTGGCTGCTACGGCGGCTGCCAGCGTCGAGATGCTGGATGCCCCGGTGGCGTTAAAGGTCAGGAACCCATTCGACGAGGCCTTCACTGCGGTGAAAGGAGCCCCATCGAACACGAACGTGAAGCCCAGCGGAATAGCCGTGGGGGTGATGTAGGTGTCGGCCAGCATATCGGGCAGGGCCGTGCCGCCAACCAGCGGAGTGTACGTGCCCTGTGAGGCCGCAAACTGATAGGTGTCTACCTGCGCCTGCGCCGGGCGGGCTACGCCCAGCCAGAGGCTAAGCATCAGCGCCGCAAGCACACGCACACGGCTGAAGGCAGTCGGACTGGTCAGCCCGGCTGTCAAGCGTAAAAGGTGTTGCATGAAAAAATTGAAAAGGGTGGTGGTATACTGGGCAGGCAGAACTCCTGCAGCGTGAAGCTACTGAAAACAGGCCTTATCTGACATTAAGAGCATGTTAAAATGCCACCAAAATTGTAGGATGCCAGAATATTACACCCTTATTAAAAGCGCTGCCCATCTTCCGGCAAGCGGAGGATGGGCAGCGAAACAAGCGAGCAACAACCAGCGCTACGGCTGAATCGAGAAGTTGCGGGTTACGGAGTTGTAGGGGCCGGGAATGAGGTTGCCGCTGGCATCTACCAGCTCCAGTTTCACGGTATTTTCCCCAATGGGCAGGCCTTCCATCATGTAGGGCGCCCATTGGTCCAGCATAAACTCGGCTCCGTTGATGGTAGCGCGCACCTGCGTACCACCAGGCTCCAATGTGGTGTTCACGAGGTAGAAATCCAGCATGACCCGCTCGGCATCCTTGCCGGTATACACATCTTTGGGGCGGCTGTAGAACAGGTGCGGGGCCGTCACATCAAACTTTGGCGTGCCGGGCGCCACTTTGCCCACGGTCACAACGCGTAGGTCGTAGGCGCCGCGGTGCTTGAGACTCTCGTGATAGGAGCGCGACAGAAACGAGAGGACCACATGCTGCCCATCCACCACGTTCTTGGTGAACTCCGTGTCGTAGTGCGCCGTGTAGGGCTCGTTGTCGATAATGTTGTGGATGTGCTGTCCTTTCTGCGAGTTAGCCAGATGCGCGGCATGCATGCCGCCCGTCATCTTAGTGAGCAGGAAATTGCTTAGGTCGTAGTCGAAAGCCACGGCCCCACTGGGCACGGTGGAGCCGGCCGGTGGCGTCTTGAGAATTAGTTGGGCTTCCGGAAACTTAGGCGAGTCGTTGAAGGGCGTAACGCGGATGCCGTTTTTCGCCTGGGTAGCCGCCGTGGTAGTCACCATTTCGGCGGTAGAGGAGTTGGACGTATCCGACTGAATCTTGGCTGCGTCGCAGGCAGCTAGTGCCAGCAGCAAGGCCACGCCAGGCAGTAAAGCAAATGGTTTCATATAGGGGAAACAGGGATGAAAAAGACAGAAACAGGAGCCTTTCGGAAACCTGCGTTAGCGGGACAACGTTGGTTTTTTGAGTACCTTGCGCAGCACGCATTCATTGTTCAAAAGTATAGTGATTTTCCAAGATGGAAGAAAAACTGCTGGAAGAAATTCCCTCCCTCGACCTCGCAGACTTCCGCTCCGGTGACCCGGAGCGCAAAGCCCGCTTTGTTCAACAGCTCGGCGAAGCCTATCAGAACATCGGCTTCGTTGCCCTCAAGAACCACGGCCTCACCGATGAGCAGACGCAGAAGCTTTATAGTGATGTAAAAGCTTTCTTCTCGCTGCCCGACGATGTAAAGCAGCAATATGAAAAGCCGGAGCTGGCAGGCCAGCGCGGCTACGTGAGCAAAGGTAAGGAACATGCCAAGGGCCGCAACACCGGCGACCTGAAGGAGTTCTACCACGTGGGCCAGGAAGTGGACGATGCCAATGACCCCATCGGCGCCGAATACCCCGACAACATCTGGCCCAATGAGGTGGACAGCTTCGCGAATACGTCGCGGACCACGTACAAAACGCTGGAAGCCGCTGGCAAAGACGTGCTACGCGCCATTGCGCTGTACTTGAATCTGCCCGAGAGCTACTTCGATGACAAGGTGCGCAACGGCAACAGCATTCTACGCCCAATCCATTACTACCCGATTGAGAACCCTGACGCAGTACCGGCTGATGCTGTACGGGCCGCTGAGCACGGCGACATCAACCTGATTACGCTGCTGATGGGCGCTTCGGCCGATGGTCTGCAAGTAAAGCGCCGCGACGGTAAATGGATTCCGATTACGGCCCTGCCGGACCAGATTGTGGTGAACGTAGGCGACATGCTGCAGCGCCTGACCAACGGCGTACTGAAGAGCACCATTCACCGCGTCGTGAACCCGGCCCGTGAGAAAATGAACTCTTCGCGCTACAGCATCCCATTCTTCATGCACCCACGCTCCGAAATGAGCCTGGCCGCTCTCGAGAACTGCGTAACGCCCGAAAATCCCAAGAAGGAGGCCGACATTACGGCAGGCGAATTCCTGAATGAGCGCCTGATTGAGTTGGGCCTCAAGAAGAAATAACCCGTTTCTTCTGCTTAGCAAAGCCTCCGCACCATTGGGTTGCGGAGGCTTTTTTGTGATGACGGAAAGCATATTTTTCTGACTCAACCAGCGTCACAACCAACCGCTTATGCTACATTAGGATCGTGCTTTCTACTCCGCCTGTCCTCCCACCCGATGAGATTAAGCTGGCCCCGCCTCCGCGCGGGCGCCGTAGGTTGCCTACACGCCGGGTGCGGGGCATCATCTTCCTGAAAGACGTGGCGTTGCTGGCCGTTACGGCATTTGGAGGCCCGCAGGCGCATACTGCCATGATGCTGCGCCTGCTTGTAGATAAGCGGCGCTACCTTACGTCGGCGGAGTTGCTCGAAATTATGGCGCTGTGCCAGCTGCTGCCTGGCCCTGGCTCTACCCAGACCATTACGGCCATCGGCTTTCGGCTGGGTGGCCCCAATCTGGCCTACCTGACGCTGCTGGTCTGGATGCTGCCAGCTGTCTGCATCATGACGGCCGCCGGGCTGGCCATGAACTACCTCGATAAAGAGCAGGTGGCCCGGCTGGTGCAGTATATTCAGCCCATTGCTGTAGGTTTCGTCGCCTATTCAGCCTACAAAATTTCTGAGAAGGTCATTCATACCAAAACCTCGGTGGCATTGATGGTGGCAGCAGCTATGCTGGCGTATCGGTTCCAACTGCCCTCGGTGTTGCCGCTGCTGTTGTTTGGCGGAGGCTTGGTTACCACGTTCCGCTACCGCAAGCACGCCGTCGTGACGCAGAAGCAACCGTTGCGCATCGAGTGGGCAAACTTTATACTGTGGGGAGGTGTGTTTATAGCGGCGGCCGTACTGGGCCACTACACCCGCGAACTGCCCGTGTTGCTCTTCGAGAACTTCTACCGAAACGGTAGCCTGGTGTTTGGAGGCGGGCAAGTGCTGGCGCCGCTGCTGTTTGCTGAGTTTGTGGAGTTTAAGAGCTACCTGTCGGCTCCGGAATTTTTGTCGGGCTACGGGCTTACGCAGGCGTTACCCGGCCCCAATTTCGCCTTTGCCTCCTATATCGGGGCGCTGGCCATGCGCGACTACGGCTTAGGGGGGCAGATAGCCGGCGGCTTGGTAGCAGCAGCGGGCATCTTCATGCCCGGTACACTCCTAATTTTCTTTCTGATTCGGTTCTGGGACCAGCTCAAGCAGTACCGCGTAGTAAAGGCCTCCATGGAGGGCATCAATGCGGTGAGTGCGGGACTGGTATGCGCCGCGGTGTTCCTGCTGTATCACCCGCTACCCGATACCCCAGTCAACTTGGGGCTTATTGGCGCTACGTTTCTGGTGCTGCTCTGGGAGAAGATTCCCTCCTACCTGATTGTGCTGGCCGGCCTGCTGGCAGGTGTGGTATTTTAATCAGGTGCCATCCTTAAAAGCCCACAGCCCTTCTGCCTAGGGAGCAGAAGGGCTGTGGCTTGATGAGACTTACTAGCTAGTAGCGCAACCGGTTTACATGCCTTTCATAACGAGTTGCTCGGGCAGGCGCAGCAGGTAGTCGCCGTAGCCGCTTTTGCGCAGGGGCTCAGCAATTTTGCGCAACTGATCCGCGTCAATAAAGCCTTGGCGGTAGGCCGCTTCCTCGATGGAGCCCACCTTTAGGCCTTGGCGCTGCTCTAGTACCCGCACAAATTCGCCGGCCTGCATCAGGCTTTCGAAGGTACCCGTGTCGAGCCAAGCGGTGCCGCGGCCCAGAATGCCCACTTTCAGCTTGCCGCGGCGCAGGTACTCTTGGTTTACGTCGGTTATTTCATACTCGCCACGAGGGCTGGGTTTCAGGTCGCGAGCTATCTGCACTACGTCGTTGTCGTAGAAATAGAGGCCTGGAACGGCGTAGTTGCTTTTCGGTGTAACCGGCTTCTCCTCAATGCTAAGGGCCTTTTTATCGGCATCGAATTCTACCACGCCGTAGCGTTCCGGGTCGTGCACGTGGTAGGCATACACCACGCCACCTTCCGGGTCGTTGTTTGATTTTAGTAGATCTTCCATTCCTTCACCATGGAAGATGTTGTCGCCGAGTACCAGCGCCACCTTATCATCCCCGATGAAGTCAGCGCCCAGCACGAAAGCCTGAGCCAAGCCGTTGGGCACTGCCTGCACCACATACTGGAAGTTGCAACCCAGGCCCTTGCCGTCGCCGAGCAACTTTTTGAACTGCTCTTGGTCGTGGGGGGTGGTGATAATCAGGATTTCCCGGATGCCGGCCATCATGAGAATCGACAAGGGATAATAAATCATCGGCTTGTCGTAGACGGGCATCAGCTGCTTGGAAACCGCCAGAGTAAGCGGGTGCAGGCGCGTACCGGAGCCTCCGGCGAGAATAATACCTTTCATAGGGTGGTAGTTCTGGTAGTGCAGCCTCTTCTCTTACCGAGAACAGCTCCTGAAAATCAACTGGTTAGTTCCGCTCCGCAATAAACTCCTGGTTCTGCTTAAACCAAGCCAAGGTCTTTTGCAGGCCCTCCCGGATGCGAATCTGCGGCTGGTAGCCGAGCAGATTGTTGGCTTTGCTGATATCAGCCAGGGAATCCCGAATGTCGCCGGCACGGTCGGGGCCGTACTCAGGCGTGATGTCGGATCCCGCCTCTTCCTTCAGAATATTGAACAGGTCGTTGAGGGAAGTGCGGTCGGCCACGGCCACATTGTACACTTGGTTCACGGCTTCAGGGTTTTGCACCAGCGCCGCCTTGATGTTGGCCTGCACGCAGTTTTCCACGAACGTAAAGTCGCGGGTCTGGCCACCGTCGCCATTCATGCGGGGCGGCTTGCCTTCCAGCACCGCATCAATGAAGAGCGGAATAACGGCTGCATAGGCCCCATTCGGGTCTTGGCGCGGACCGAAGATGTTAAAGTAACGCAGCCCAATGATTTCCATGCCGTAGGTCTTGCCAAATACGTCGGCGTACAGTTCGTTGGCATATTTGGTCACGGCGTAGGGCGAAAGGGGCTTGCCAATCCGGTCTTCTACCTTCGGCAGTGCCTTATGGTCGCCGTAGGTGGAGCTGGACGCCGCGTACACGAAGCGCTTCACACCTGCCTCTTTGGCTCCCACCAGCATGTTCACGAAGCCGCCCACGTTCACGTCATTGGACGTAATTGGGTCGTTGATGGAGCGGGGCACGGAGCCTAGCGCCGCTTGGTGCAGCACCACGTCTATACCCTGGCAGGCATCAATGCAGGTCTGCCGGTCCCGGATGTCGCCTTCAATCACGCGCAGGGCTGGGTTGGCGGCAAACAGCGCCACGTTTTTGCGGAAGCCGTTGGAGAAATTGTCCAGCACGCGCACCTCTTTGGCGCCGTATTTCAGCAGATATTCTACTAGGTTCGAGCCAATGAATCCGGCCCCGCCGGTTACGAGGAAAGCCAGATTATCGAGTGGCTGGTCGTGGAAAGGAGTTTCGTACACGTCGTGTTCAATTAACAATGATGGATGAGCAATGAGCAGTTGCTTTCAGGCAGTTGAATGGTTATTCGCTGCTCCTACTTATTGCTCACTGGGCCGTGCTAGCGGGCGGCGTACTGTTTCTGGTAGTAATCCTGGTAGGCTCCGCTGGTGACATGCTCCAGCCATTCCTGGTTTTCCAGATACCAGTCCACGGTCTGGGACAGTCCTTGCTCAAACGTAACGGACGGTTTCCAGCCCAGCTCGTTCATAATTTTGCTGCTGTCGATGGCATAGCGCAGGTCGTGGCCGGCGCGGTCCGTCACGAATGTGATGAGCTTGCGGGAAGTGCCTTTTTCCTTGCCGGTTTTCTCGTCCAGCGTGTCGCAGAGCAGATGAATCAGCTCCAAGTTGGCCCACTCGTTCACCCCACCGATGTTGTAGGTCTCGCCCACCTTGCCCCGATGGAACACAGCATCAATGGCGGTAGCATGGTCTTTCACAAACAGCCAGTCGCGCACGTTTTCGCCTTTGCCATACACCGGTACCGGCTGGCCGTGCTGGATACGGTGAATGGCTAGCGGAATCAGCTTTTCAGGGAAATGATTGGGGCCGTAGTTGTTAGAGCAGTTGCTCAGTTTCACCGGCATGTGGTACGTGTGGTGCCAAGCCCGTACGAAGTGGTCCGACGACGCCTTGCTGGCCGAGTAAGGCGAGCGGGGGTCGTAGCTGGTATCTTCCGTGAACATATCCGGCCCGAAGTCCAGGGAGCCATACACTTCATCGGTGCTCACGTGGTAGAAGGTTTTGCCTTCGTAGCCCAGCGGCTTCCAGAGGTTTTTGGCGGCGTTCAGCAGGTGTACGGTGCCCAATACATTGGTTTTCACGAAAGCCAGCGGGTCCGTGATGCTACGGTCCACGTGGCTTTCGGCAGCCAGGTGAATCACGGCGTCGGGCTCCTCGTTCGCAAAAAGCTGATCAACGAAAGCCTGGTCCGTGATGTCGCCTTTTACCAGGCGGTAGTTGGGCGCGTTTTCAACATCCCGCAGGTTCTCTAGGTTGCCGGCATACGTTAGGGCATCCAGGTTCAGGATCTGATACTCCGGATATTTGGTCACGAATAGGCGCACCACATGCGACCCAATGAACCCGGCCCCGCCGGTGATGATAATTTTCATGTTTTTAAGTGTTTAACTACTCGCTGGTAGCTGCTGAGGTAGTGGCACCACAGGCGGCAAACAACTAGCCGTTGATAGCCTGCAAATGCTGCTGCCATTTCCACGAACTCTGCAGGGCTTCGGCTAGTGTGGCGGTGGTTTTGAAGCCCAGCTCGGCTACCGACTTGGTAACGTCGGCGTAGATGGCAGGCACGTCGCCAGCGCGGCGTGGGCCAACATGATAGGCAAGCTTTTGCCCGCTCACCTGCTCAAACGTCCTGATAACTTCCAGCACAGTGTTGCCCTGGCCAGTGCCCACATTAAACGTTTCTACTGTGGCTCCCTTGCCATCGAGCAGGCGCTGCACCGCTACTACGTGGGCCTTTGCTAGATCTACTACGTGCACATAGTCGCGGACGCAGGAGCCGTCAGGCGTGTCGTAATCGTCGCCATACACGGTCAGTTCCTGGCGCAGGCCCGCAGCCGTCTGGGTGATGAACGGCACCAGATTGTTCGGTACGCCCAGCGGCAGCTCCCCAATCTGAGCCGAGGCATGAGCGCCAACCGGGTTGAAGTAGCGCAGTAGAATGGTGCGCAGCTTATTGCCTGGTGCAACGGCCACATCGTTGAGGATGTCTTCGCACATCTGCTTGGTAGCACCGTAGGGCGAGTTGGCTTTTTTGGTCGGCGTCTGCTCCGTCACGGGCAGCGCGTCCGGAATGCCATACACGGTACAGGAGGAAGAAAACACCAAAGCTTCTACTCCGAACTCGCGCATCACCTGCACCAGTGTCAGCAGCGAGCCGACGTTGTTGTGGTAGTACTCCAGTGGTTTCTGCACCGATTCGCCCACGGCTTTATAGGCTGCGAAATGGATGACTCCACGCAGACTACCTTCCTCCGCAAACACGGCCCGCATGGCTTCCACATCATTGCAGTCGATGCGGTGAAACGGCACTTTCACTCCCAGAATCGTCTCGATACCAGTGAGTGCTGATTCCTGCGAATTGCTGAAGTTATCAACAATAACCGGCTGAAAACCGGCTTCATACAGCTCTACTACCGCGTGCGAGCCAATGTAGCCGGCCCCACCAGTCACGAGTATTTTCGTGCGTTCCATATCAAGTGTCAGTTATTCATTGCCAGTTGTCAGGTGCTCAGTTTTTCTACGCAGAACAGTGCTGCTACCAAGCAACTGACAGCTGAGAGCTATACTTTACAGGCTCCAGTACTGCATGTCCTGGATCTTGCCCCGGAACAAGCCTTTGATGTCTACGAGGACCGCATTGTCGGCGGTAATCGACTGAAAGTATGCTTCATTATGCGACGTATAGGGCGCATGGCTCACGGCCACAATCACGCCATCGTAGTCGTCGCGCACTTCGCTGGCGGGCGTCAGGCGGAAGCCGTACTCGTGGTGTAGCTCGTCAGAATCAGCATGTGGGTCCACGATGTCTACGTTTACGGAGAAGTTTTTCAACTCCTGAATCACATCAGCAACCTTGGAGTTGCGAATGTCTTCCACGTTTTCCTTGAACGTAGCGCCCATCACCAGCACGCGGCTCTTGGCGACGTCCTTGCCCTTCTTGATCATCATCTGCACGGTTTTGCGCGCGATGTAAGCACCCATATTATCGTTGGTGGTGCGGCCGCTCAGAATAACTTTGGCGTCGTAGCCCAGCTCTTTGGCCTTGTACGTCAGGTAGTACGGGTCTACACCGATGCAGTGGCCGCCTACCAGACCGGGCGAAAACTTGAGGAAGTTCCACTTGGTACCAGCCGCTTCCAGCACTTCGTACGTGTTGATGCTCATGCGGTCAAAAATCATCGACAGCTCGTTCATCAAGGCAATATTGACGTCGCGCTGCGTGTTTTCGATGATTTTGGCGGCTTCGGCTACTTTGATGCTGCTGGCGCGGTGTACCCCGGCCTTCACCACCAGTTCATACGTCTTGGCAATAACATCCAGGGACTCGTCGTCGCAGCCAGCTACTACTTTGATAATGCTGGAAAGCGTATGCTCCTTGTCGCCGGGGTTGATGCGCTCCGGCGAATAGCCAACCTTGAAGTCGTCGGGAAATTTCAGGCCCGAAAGCTTCTCCATCACCGGAATACAGTCGTCCTCGGTGCAGCCTGGGTACACGGTGCTTTCGAATACCACGTAGTCGCCTTTTTTCAGCACTTTGCCCACCGTCGAGGAAGCGCCCAGCAAGGGTTTCAGGTCGGGCTGCGCGTGCTCATCGATAGGTGTTGGCACAGCTACAATAAAGAACCGGGCCTCGCGCAGCACTTCCAGCGAATCCGTAAACTCAATGTCGCAGCCCTCGAAGTCCTTGGTTTCCAGCTCGCCGCTGGGGTCCACGTGGTTGCGCATCATGTCCACGCGCTTGGCATTGATATCGAAACCGATAACCTTGATTTTGCGGGCAAACTCGAGGGCGATGGGCAGGCCCACATAGCCGAGGCCAATAACGGCCAGCGTGGCCTCTTTGCGAAGTAGTTGCTCGTACACGATGAAGGGTCTTAGAATCTTGGTGACGTAAGGTCTTGAATTTGCTATTGTTGAAGCAGCAACCTATTTGGGATTGCCGGCAACTGAAATCTTGTTATGATTCGGGGCTGATACGAGAAACCCGGCCCTCGGTTAGTCGGTACTGCTCGCCGCTTTCCGCACAGGTGGCATAGCCGGCGGCATCAAACGCCAACCGGTGGCCATAAGCACTCATCCAGCCGCGCTGCCGAGCCGGATTGCCGTAAGCCAGTGCATATGGTGGCAGGTCTTTGGTGACGACAGAGCCAGCGCCCACAAACGCATATTCGCCTAGCCGGACGCCACACACTACTGTAGCGTTGGCACCTATGCTCACCCCCCGCTCCAGCACTGTGGCTTGATACTCATGGCGGCGCACAACTGCTGCTCTAGGATTCAGCACGTTGGTAAACACGGCCGAAGGCCCGATGAATACATCATCGTGGCATTCCACACCAGTATACAGGCTCACATTGTTCTGCACCTTTACGTTGCGGCCCAGGCGTACGCCATCGGCCACAAACACGTTCTGGCCCAGACTACAGCCCTCTCCCAACTCCGAACCGGGGCTGAGGTGACTGAAGTGCCAGATACGGCAGCCGGCACCTACACGGCACCCATCGTCGAGGACGGCGGTGGGGTGCGCGAAATAGGCAGGAGCAATAGTCATAGGGGCACGGCAGTTCAGCCGACAAAGGTAGGGCTTTGAATTTTGTTGTGTACAGGTACGTGCTGCATCCTCCTGATTGGCGAGTAGAGCGCCTTTTTCCAGAGTTGACCCTGAGCAGCAGACCAGTGCCAGATCCTTTATACTCCTGGCCAAGTGGCGCGCACTATACGGGCCTTATCAAACATATCGAGGCGGGCAGCAGCACTTGTATAGCCCAGCCCCACCAGCAGTGCCACAGTTTCGGTAGCGTACTGCTCGTTGATTTCGAAATAGAGCGCACCGCTTGGTCGCAGTAGCTTGGTTCCCAACTCGGCTATGCAGCGGTAGAAAAGCAACGGGTCGTGGTTGGGCACGAACAGTGCGGTGGCCGGCTCGTAGTCCAGCACGTTGGCCCGCATGAGAGGCCGCTCACTTTCCAGAACGTAAGGTGGGTTGCTGACCAGCACATCCAGCGTAGCCGGCGCAATACCTTGGGGCTCTTGCTTCAGAATATCTATCTGCTGAAAGTCGATTTCGCAGCCGTAGCGGGCAGCGTTGCGGCTCGCTACGGCCAGTGCCTCCGCCGAAACATCGACGGCTATTGTGCGGGCCGGCTCCAGCTCCCGGCATAGTGCCAGCGCAATACAGCCGCTGCCAGTACCTACATCCAGCACCGAAAGGGTAGTGCTCCGGCCGCGCTGCTCGGTTACAATCAGTTGCACCAGCTCCTCCGTTTCGGGGCGCGGAATGAGTGTGGCAGGCGTTACGGCCAGTTCCATACCAGCAAAATGCGCTACTCCCAGCACGTACTGTACTGGCTCGTGGCGCATTAGGCGCTCTTGTAGTGCCGGAAGTTGTGTCAGTACTTCTGCGGGTACCAGCGTATCGGCCTGCATGCGGCGCTGCAGTGGCGTAAGCTCCAGTAGATGCTCCAGCACCAGCCCGGCAATGCTGGCTGCTTCCGGCACAGGATAGTGTGCCTGCAGATCGGTAGAGAGGTCAGCGGTGAGTTGGCGGAGCGTGGGCATGCGGCAAAGGTACACGGCTGGCTGCCGATGGGTAGCGCAAGCTAAAAGTTCGGGTTACATTTCGCTTATCATTCTGCCCCAGCCCTTCCCGCCTATGCTTACTCCTGATTTCGACCTGTTGATGATGCGCCGTGCGCTGGACTTAGCCCGGCTTGGCACTGGCACCGCCCGCCCCAACCCGCTGGTTGGCTGCGTTATCACGCACGAGGGCCGCATTATTGGGGAAGGCTGGCACCGGCAGTATGGCGGGCCACATGCCGAAGTGAATGCCGTAGCAGCCGTAGCCGACCCTATTCTGCTCCCGCATAGCCGCGCCTACGTAACGCTGGAACCCTGCTCCCACCACGGCAAAACACCTCCCTGTGCCGATCTGCTTATTGAAAAAGGAATTCCGGAAGTGGTAGTCTGCAACCTCGACCCGAACCCACTGGTAGCAGGTCGTGGCTTGGCTAAGTTGCGTGAAGCAGGCATAACGGTAGAAACGGGTGTTCTGGAGCACGAAGGCCGCTGGCTGAACCGCCGGTTTTTCACGTTTCAGGAGAAAAAGCGGCCATATGTTGTGCTAAAGTGGGCCGAAACAGCTGATGGCTACCTGGCAGGGCCCTATTATCAGTCGGTGCCTATTAGTGGCGACTTGGCGCGGGTGGCCGTGCACCAGTGGCGGGCTGAAGAACAGGCTATTCTGGTGGGTACCCGCACGGCCCTGCACGACAATCCGCACCTAACCGTGCGCGACTGGCCTGGCCCCAACCCAACGCGTATCGTTATCGACAAAAACCTAAGTCTGCCGCCTACGCATCACCTCTTCAATGGGCAGCAACCTACCGTGGTTTATACCTACCGGGAGCGGGCTACCAAAAATAATGTTGGATTTGTAATGCTTTCCGAAGCCGAAGACCTGTTTCCTCAGATCTTCAACAACTTATACCAGCGCAATGTGCAGTCGGTGCTGGTAGAAGGTGGCCCAACCGTGCTCAACTCACTGCTGAAGGATGGGCTCTGGGACGAAATTCGGGTGTTGCGCAGTCCTAAGCGGCTGGGCGGCGGCGTATCGGCCCCGAAGCCGGGCCTTAGCGGGTTGCGGGAGCATTGCCAGCTTAGCGAAGATGAGCTGTTTGTGTACGTGAACGGAGCCAACAAGTAAAGCAGACACCAGTAACTGGAGCAAACCAGCCGCTACCTTTGTTGATACTGCAGCGCACCATAGCGCATAGTACGCTTGCTTGTCACCTCACTTCCGTATTCAACCCATGGCCGAAGAACTGCACCTCGATACCACCCTCACTAAAGCCGAACAATACCACCAACTCCTACCCCAGATTGAAGCCCTGACTACCGGCGAACCGGATCTGGTGGCCAACCTAGCCAATACCGTGGCCGCGCTCCGGCAGGCTTTCGGTTTTTTCTGGGTAGGCTTCTACCTTGTAAAAGACGAGGAACTGGTGCTGGGACCATTCCAGGGGCCTATTGCCTGTACCCGCATTCGGCGCGGCAAGGGCGTATGCGGCAGCAGCTGGGCCCAGGCCACTACCCTGCTGGTGCCCGATGTAGAGCAGTTTCCCGGCCATATTGCCTGCAGCTCCGAGTCCAAATCTGAAATAGTGGTGCCCGTGTTGAAAGACGGCCAAGTAGTAGCAGTACTCGATGTGGACAGCGACCAGCTCAACGACTTTGACCACAACGACCAGCAGGCGTTGGAGCAATTGATGGCACTGGCAGCTCGGTGGTTTTAACCGACTATCCTGTCATTGCTTAACTCCAGAACAACCGATAACTACACAAAAAGGCCCGACGCTAAAGCGCCGGGCCTTTTTGTGTAGTTATGCATATAGCTGCTACCGAGTTGTTAAGCTCTAAAACAGGCTTGGCGCTTCGGTTTTCAGCTGGGCAATAACCGTTTGGCCACCCTTTACTTTTTCGCCGATCTGCACTTTCACGTCTGTGTCTACGGGCACGAAAATATCGACGCGGGAACCGAACTTGATGAAGCCAAACTCTTCGCCTTGGCTTACTTCGTCGCCCTCGTTTACATACCACACGATGCGGCGGGCCATAGCGCCGGCAATCTGGCGGAACAGCACAAACGGACCTGCTTCCGACTCCACTACCACCGTAGTACGCTCGTTTTTAGTGCTACTTTTAGGGTGCCAAGCCACCAGGTAATTGCCGGGATGGTACTTGAAGTAGCGCACAATACCCGAAATCGGGTTGCGGGTGATGTGCACATTAATCGGCGACATGAAAATGCTGATCTGCTTGCGCACATCATCAAAGTATTCCGGCTCATGCACGTCCTCAATCACCACTACCTTGCCGTCGGCTGGGGCCACGAGCAGGTCTTCGTGGGTGAATAGGCGCCGGGCCGGGCTCCGGAAAAACTGCAGCAAGAGCAGAAACGCAATGGCTGATGCGCCCGCGAAAATCTGATTGAAGAGCAGGTTTTCCGCATTCACCCGGAACAGTAGCAAGTTGATGGCCAACAGGGCCAGCAGGGTAAAGAACAGTATTCGTCGTCCTTCTTTGTGGATCTTCATGAAGCGCAGATGTGGCAGATTACACGGTTTTCGCGGGTAGTGGCGGCCGGTTAATCAATCGGAATACAAAGCAGACAGGCCTGCTTGCGTGACAAAATAGGGTACTCTTTTTACAAAGATAGCCCGGACCGTATGGTCCGGGCCTATCAATGGTACGAATTAGCTGCTAAAAAAGTCGAGCTGCGAGCTAGTAAATCCGAAGCGGGCAGCCAGGCAGGCTTAGAAGCCGCCGCGGAAGCGGTACGTCTGGGCTACTTTATCGATGGCTACTACGTAGGCCGCAATGCGCATCGGAATGTTGTATTTCTGGCTGGTGGCGTACACCTTCTCGAAGGCATCGGACATAATCCGGTCGGCGCGCTCGGTCACCATTTCCTCGGTCCATTTGAAGCCTTGGCGGTTCTGTACCCACTCGAAGTACGACACAGTTACGCCGCCCGAGTTGGCCAGAATGTCCGGCACCACCATGATACCTTTCTCATTGATGATGGGGTCAGCGGAAGCCGAAGTTGGACCATTGGCGCCCTCTACAATTAGCTTGGCCTTGATGTTGTGCGCATTGTGCTCTGTAATAACGTCTTCCACGGCAGCCGGCACCAGTACGTCCACATCGGAAGTCAGCAGGTCGTCGGCATTGTCCATGAGCGTGGCTCCGTCGAAACCGTCGAGGCGGCCTTTATGAGCGTTTTTGTAGGCTACGGCCTCATCGATGTTGATGCCAGCCTCATTCCAGTAAGCACCGCTTACGTCAGAAATGCACTTGATTTTCACGCCCTGCTCGCTCAGCAGCTTCGCGGCCCACGAGCCTACATTGCCGAAGCCCTGCACCGCCGCTGATACCTTAGTGGGGTCCAGATCCAGCTTCTTGAGAGCAGCCAGTGCCGATACCATTACGCCCCGGCCAGTAGCCTCAGTGCGGCCCAACGAGCCACCCATTACCAGCGGCTTACCCGTCACAACGGCCGGCGACGTAGCACCTACCGTTTTGGAGAATTCGTCCATCAGCCACGCCATTTCGCGCGGGCCGGTGCCCATATCGGGAGCCGGAATGTCCTTATCGGGACCGAACACGTCTTTCAGGGCCATAGTGTAGCCGCGGGTCAGACGCTCGATTTCGCCGGCGCTCATGGTCGTCGGGTCGCAGATGATACCCCCTTTGGCACCGCCATAGGGTAGGTCAACCACAGCGCACTTCCACGTCATCCAAGCGGCCAGTGCCTTCACCTCGTCGAGGTGCACGTTTTTGTCGTAGCGGATACCGCCTTTTGAAGGGCCCAGAATGGTGTTGTGCACCACACGGTAGCCTTCAAATACGCGCACCTTGCCGTTATCCATCGTGACGGGAATGTGCACGATAACCTGCTTGTCGGGCGCTTTGAGTACGTCGTAAGTTTCTTCGTCAAGACCCAGGATTTCCGTGGCCACGTTGAAACGCGACATCATGGATTCGAGGGGATTTTCGGCATCGACGCGGGGAGCCGGCTCTTTGTACACCGTGGTGGCAGCCATACGGGGTTAGGTTTGGGGGGTGGGGAATTTGAATAAACGGCACTCCGCCGGGGGCGGCAATGAGTGCACGCAGGTCAGTTTGGGGGCCAAAGGTAGTGGGTTTACTACATACTCGGCCAGACTTGGAAAGTGAAAGAAACCCGCCTTCACTCGGCGTGGCGCACCATACGAGTCTGGGGAATTGCGCGCGGCCCGCTAGAGCCAAATGTTTCGGCAATTAGCCTAGCAGCAACTGTAGCAGCGCCAGCACAGGCAGAATAAATAGGAAAGCATCAAACCGGTCGAGCAGGCCACCGTGGCCGGGCATGATGCGGCCGGAGTCCTTGACGCCCACACTGCGCTTGAGCATGGACTCCGCTAAGTCACCGAGCGGGCCGAATACAGCCACTACCCCAGCCACCACGAGGCGGTAGGTGAGCGAGAGTTCGGGCAGCAGATAGCCCAGCGCCCAGCCCATAGCCAGCGTCAGCAGAAAGCCTCCAATGGCGCCTTCCCAGGTTTTGCCGGGCGAAATTTTGGGGGCCAGTTTGTGCTTGCCAAACGACTTGCCTGCTGCATACGCTCCAATATCTGAGGACCAGACCAATAGCAGCAGCGCCAGAATGCGTCGGTAATCGTAGCCTTGTTCGTTGAACGCCACTACATTGAGCAAGCTCATCGGCAGACTCACGTAAAGAAGACCCAACAGGGCCACGCCTACGTTGGAAAAAGGCGAGAAATCCTGCTTTTCGCGTGGCCAAGCATACATTTCCCGAAGTATCAGGACGACAGGCAAATTCAGCACCAGCGCCAGCATTCCATTCCGGACCCACCGAAGCAGATTGGGTAGATTTTGCTGCTCATACACATCAGTTGAGTGCAGCAGAACGGTATGGACATTCTGATAGTAGAAAACACCCGCGAAAAGCAGCACACTGATGGTTCCTCCCAGCAAGGCCGCTGGCTTGTAGCCCACTTGCCGCATCATGCGGTAAAACTCCCATAGCATGCGCACTTGCACCACGGCAAAGAATGCCGCAAACGTCCAGGCGCTGTACCAGATGCTGACCAGCAGCATGGCAGCCCCAATCAGACCAAAAAGAATCCGCTGACCTAAGTTGGACATCGGCTTTTTGCCCGGCGTGGCAGGATCAGTAGAGACAGAAGGAGCGGTTTCGGACAAAAGGGGAAGTACTAAGGGCACGGGCCCAGGTCAGGGAACAAAGAGAAGAAGCAGGCAGTGGCGGCCGAAGCCACGCATACCGGGCACGCGGCTAGTCGCGGCTGATGTCAACGCCGTCGTGGCTGAGGGTACGGCCAGCGGGAGGCGGGGTTGTGGGATGCGCAATGGCCGCGCCGCCACGGCCCAGCGTGTGCATTTCGGTGGGCAGCTGCGCGGTGGTGGGCTGTAGCGTGCGTTGGTAGAGCAACCAAAGCGCCGCGCCAGTCAGAACCAGCGAAATCAACTGCTGCCACCACGGTAGCGCCTCCGTCGAATCGGGGTCGAAGGTGGAGAAAGCGCCGCGTTGCTGGGCATAAAGCAGCACAATCTGGAAGGCATTCTGCGTGAAGTGGGCCGCCATTGGTACCAGAATATTGCCGCTCCACTCATACAGATAGCCCAACAACAGCCCCAGAATGAAGCGCGGGATGAAGCCAAAAAACTGAAAGTGAATAGCACTGAAAATGGCCGCCGCCAGCCACACGCCTACATGCCTAGAGCCAAACCACTGCACCAGATTCCGCTGCACCACGCCCCGGAACACCAGTTCTTCGGCAATAGCCGGCACCACGGCAATAACCAGCAACCCCACCAGAAACCGAGTGGGCGAGCTGAACTGCGTGAGGTAGCGCGTTAGCTCCTGGGCGCGCTCTTCCAGCTCGCGGGCCTCAGTTTCCAGGCCTTTCAGGAAGCCGGGAAAGTGCGCGTTGGCGTTCCATTCTACCAGCCCCGACATAAACGGCACGCTCAGAATTACGGCGCCGGCTGCGCCCAGCAGCCACACGGCCGGCACGGGCCGGCGCGGCGTGAAATAGTCCTGCAACGAGTAGCCAGTAATCAGGGGCAATGCCAGCGCAGCCCCGCCAAAGCCCACAAACAGCAGCACGCCCTGGCTCAGCATCGAGACGCCCCAGCCTTGCGGGTTGGCCGACGGGTCTTTCGTGACGTTGCCGATTTCAAGCAGGCCGACGCCAAAAAACAGGTTGCTGAGTACCGCCATCAGGAAACCGGCCAGGCACAGGGCCAGCAGCATCAGCCCCACCAGCAATAGCAGGTTGACAAATGGGTGTAGACGGCTGGACACGAAACCTTTCATGGGGCGCGGGTAGTTAGAAGTGTCGTAAATTTGCGTAAAATCCGCTAACTCCCCTATCCGTGGTCTACATCCGCGACATTGCTTTGCCTGATTTCCCGTTGCTGCTCGCGCCCATGGAGGACGTGTCGGACCCGCCGTTTCGGGCCGTGTGCAAAGCCAACGGCGCCGATTTGATGTACACCGAGTTCATTTCCTCGGAAGGTCTTATCCGCGACGCCGCTAAAAGCCGCAAGAAGCTCGACGTGTTCGACTACGAACGGCCCATTGGCATTCAGCTCTTTGGCTCCGATGTGGAGACCATGGGCGAGTGTGCCCGCATCAGCACCCTGGCGGGCCCCGACCTCATCGACATCAATTACGGCTGTCCCGTGAAGCAAGTAGCCTGCCGCGGTGCCGGCGCCGCTCTACTGCGCGACATTCCCAAAATGGTGCAGATGACGGAGGCCGTTGTGAAAGCCACGCACCTGCCCGTAACCGTGAAAACCCGCCTCGGCTGGGACGATACCACCAAAAACGTGGAAGACGTGGCCGAGCGGTTGCAGGACATCGGCATTGAGGCCCTCACAGTACACGGCCGCACCCGCGTGCAGATGTATAAGGGCGACGCCGACTGGCGCCTGATTGCAGCTATCAAAAACAACCCGCGCATCAAAATCCCCATCTTCGGCAACGGCGACATCGACTCGCCCCAGAAAGCCGTGGAATACAAAAACCGCTACGGCGTGGATGGTGTGATGATAGGCCGCGCCAGCATCGGCTACCCCTGGATTTTCAGGGAAGTGAAGCACTATGTGGCTACCGGCGAGCTACTGGCTCCGCCTACCGTGGAGGAACGCGTGAACATGTGCCGCATGCACTTCGAGAAGAGCATTGAGTGGAAAGGTGGGCGCGTGGGCATCTTTGAGATGCGCCGCCACTACGCCCAGTATTTCCGGGGCCTCGAAGGCGCCAAGCAGTGGCGTATGCGCCTCGTCGAAACCGATTCTGTGGACGAAGTGCACGCCATCCTGAACGAAATTATTGCTGCCGAGCCAGTTTTGGTAGGGTAGCATCCGTTCTATAGTTTATTGACGTGCTACGACTTGGCTACATGCGCGTCTGGCTTTTCATGTTCCTGCTACTGACAGTTGCCGGAGTGCGGAGCTACGCGCAGTTGCCCGATTTTCAGGACTCGGCTGCCGTACGCAAGGCCCACCTGCAGACGATATGTGTACGCTCCTACTATCCAGATGAAGAGGACGGCCACTGGGTCCGGGAGCAGCGCACCTACCGGTTTGCGCGCTCGGGTGCCCTAGTGTATTCCATCACTCCGCAGACGCCCGAAGAGACAAGCCAGTCCTCCACGTCGGCTGGATGGCATGACGCAGTCAAGGATGACATGGGCCACGTGCTGGCGACGCGGTTTTATCAGGATGGCAAGTGGTACCACACGCACCACGCCGTATTCACGGACTGCGGCCACCGGATACAGGAATATGATGAGTACCCGGCCGACTCCACCAGCCCAGCTTCTTTCCACGCTACCAACTTCTACAGCTACGATGATTGGGGCAACTTTACGGAACAAGTAACCCCCGGCGGTAGTGGCTCCGACCATTTTAGCTTAGGCACCCGCTACCTCTATTTCTACAACGCCAACCGCCGCCTAACTGCCAAGCTGCGACTGGACGACTTGATAGTACCCGTAGAGCTGGACTCGATGTACTACGATGCCGCCGGCAACATGACGCGCCGCGTGAGCTACAACTTGCGCCGCGGCATGACCCAGCTCCGCGACCTGCGCCTATTAACTTTTAACAGCCAGCACCAGCTACTCACCGAAAATTCGTTGTGGATGAGCGAGGTACGCGAATACTCCCGCTACGACGGCGACAACCGCTATACGCCCCGTACCGGCCCCGAGCAGCCCAACCTCTACGGGCAACACATCAGTTACTGGCGCTACCGCTCCGATGGCCAACTGCTCGACGCAACAGAGTACACCGCTCACAACAGGCCCTACCTGGCCGCCGAAGCACTCCGCGCCGTCACGCATCCGGTCGACAGCCTGTTCCGCTTCACTCGCTACGATAATGCGCCTGAGCTTTGGTACCGGGCGCAGGAAATTGAAAAGCAGCGCACTACCAACCGCTACAACCAGCGCGGCCACCTGGCAGAGAGCATTGAGGCCAAAAACTCACGACCCGACACTGTATTTCTTCCCGCTGACGCGCAGAGCCGCACGCGTTGGCAGTACACCTACTACCAATAGGTTTTCCCAACTGGCACCTATAGGCAGGTTATCTTTGTAGGCTTTTGCTCCCTCGCTCCCATGCCCACCCCTCCCGCCCCGGCCATCACCTCTGCTCCTAACCTGCCACCTGTGGCGCCGCCCCCGCCGCAGCGCATTTCGGCGTCGGCGTGGGTGCTCCTGGTGGTGCTGGCTAGCATTTGGGGCACTTCGTTCATTCTGATGAAAAAGGGGCTGGTCGTGTTTTCGGCTATGGAGCTGGGCGCAGCACGAGTGAGCATTGCGGCGCTGCTGTTGCTGCCGTTTGCGCTCCGCAACGTGCGCCGCGTCGATTCCGGCCGCTACAAGTGGCTGCTGCTGAGCGGGGTGGTGGGCACGTTTTTTCCGGCTTTCCTTTTTGCCTACGCCGAAACCAAGCTGGCCTCAGGCCTAGCCGGGGTGCTCAATGGCTTGACGGCCGTGTTTACGCTGGTGGTAGGTGCAGTGCTGTTCGGGCAGAAGCTCACCAGCCTGCGGGTACTGGGTATTGCGCTGGGCCTAGTGGGCACGGTGGTCCTGATGCTGCTGGGCGGCAGCGGCGGCGCGGCCACGCCCTCCGGCGAATCCAATGCCTGGTACGGGCTCTACATTGTGGCCGCCACCATCGGCTACGGCATCAGCGTGAACGTAATAAAGCAACATTTGCACGGTCCTTCGCCGGTGGCTGTCACCAGTCTCACGTTGCTCAGCATCGGGCCGCTGGGGCTACTCTATCTGTTCGGCTTCTCCGATTTCACGCATAAGCTGGACACGGTGCCGGGCGCCTGGACGGCCCTCGGCTACATTGCCCTGCTAGCTACCATGAGCACCGCTGTGGCCATGGTACTCTTCAACAAGCTGATTCAGCAGAGCACCACGCTTTTCGCAGCCTCCAACACCTACCTCATTCCCATCGTGGCCCTCACCTGGGGCGTGCTCGATGGCGAGGCCTTCAATCTGTGGCACCTACTGGGCATGGTCATCATTTTGGCCGGCGTGTTCATCATCCACAGGGCAAAGTGATGAGGTGGTGAGGGGATAAAGAACGTCATTCCGAGCCTGCGAGGAATCTCGCTAGTGTGGTAAAATACCACTACACCGTCAGCACGCGAGATTCCTCGCAGGCTCGGAATGACGTTCTATCCTGCTATCCTCATCTTTCCACTTAAAACCCCACTCGTACGCCGAACTGCACCCATTTGTGTGAGCGGGCGCCATTGAACTCAGGTGAAATCTGTACGGCAGACGCTTCTAGCCGCACGCCCGCGTAGCCGAGCCCAAGGGTAGCCGTGCTGCGCGCCACCGTACGGCTGATAGCATTAGCGGGCAGCGTGTAGGGGTTGTCGGAGCGAAACAGGCCGCCCTGTAGAGTGGCATCGTAGCCGACGAGGCGGCCTTCCAGCTGGCCTTCGGCGTAGAGCTGCACGCGGCGCTGGCCGGCGCGAGAGGCCGGGCCACTCACGCCCAGGTTGTCGAAATACGGATTGAGCAGCCCGACCCGCAGGCGTGCGCCGGCACCGGCATAGGTATAAAGCGTGCCCAGCGAAGCATCAGCCGAGCCAATCAGCTCGGCTCCGCGGCCGACGGCCAGCAGCTGCTTTTCCGCACGGGCCGCATAGCCTAGCACTAGGTCGTTGCGGATTTGATAATCCCAGCCGCGGGGCGTGGGTGCATCCAGCCATTCGTGCAGTTTGGTTTGGAAGCCCTTTGCGCCGGCCGCCGGCCCCATAAAGCCCAAATTCAGCGCTGTCGTCAGGCGAAATTTGCGCGTCGGCTGGTTGGCCACCCGAAAAAAGTCGGCGTACCAATACGAAGCGTACGGCCGGTCACCGACCCGAATGAACGGGTCTTGAATGCGCAGTGGCGTAAAACCGTCGTAGCGCAACCGGATGCCGTGGTAGCGTATGCTGCCCGTCGGCACCGGGCCCAGGATGCGGTTTACGGGCGAATGGCGCAGGGCCGGCAGCACCAGCGTGAGCGTCTGGCCCTGCGTGAAGTAATAGTCGGTGCGAAAAAAGGCGTCGTTGGCAAACGTATAGTACACCAGCCGGTCTGGACTAGTTTGGGCACTATCGAGGCGCTGGGCGCAGGCGACACCGGTAATGAGGCAAAGGGCAGCAAGCAGAAAGACGCGCATCAGCAGGAATACTTTTCGCTACCTACGCACCAATCATCGGTATGGCTTTCCAGACGGTGCCCAGAAGCGCGTCGAAGCCAGCGAAGGACTGTTTCTCGGTCCACTAATGAGCTTCCAGGGAACTAGCTGTCTGCTAGGCGGCTATGCGCTGGGCTTGCAGTTCCCGACCAGCCCATGTGGGCACTGCCCCCGCTAGGAGCAGCGTGAGCAGGATAGTTTCATCGACTGAAAGCACGGCGGTCAGGTTTCAAATTCAATGCTTCTGCAACGCGGTGCACAAGCCCCGTTAAACTGGCTTCAATACTCCATTCACTTCCGCCAGCTCGCCGCGTTCCAGCAGGCCAGCCAGCACCGGTTCCAGCTGCTGACGCATTTCTTCGCTGAGGCGGGTAAAGCCAAGCAGGCGCACCGCCGGCAAAAACACGGCTTCGCGGGGCAGCGCAAATCTTTGCTCTACTACTGTACGCAGAGCGCGGGCCAACTCCTCGGGAGCCACGAAGCTAAACTTGCGCGACACGGCTGGCAACTGGCTCCGATTCCGAAGCGGGGGCTGTTGCATGGTATTGTCCCAAAGAAAATCACCTTCACGGCGCAGATGGCGCAGGTTTTGGGCTAGCAAGGCCGCATCTTGGCCGGTCTTGCGGATGCGGGCACCTACCTGCGTGGCGCCGCTGGCCTGCGCCAGCCGCCGGGTAGCTTCCTCGATATGCACCGGGCTTTCGATGCGGACTACCTGGGCCAGCCACAGCGCCAACTGGCTCAGGCTGTGCTGGTGCAGTTCGCGGTGCGCTACGGCGGCCGGCAGCTGCGCCACCTGATAGGCTTCGGCTAAAGCCACAGACGCTGTGGGCGCTTCCTCCCGTTCTATTCCGGACGGGGATTTGGATACCGGAACCAGTATTTCTTCCGGCTCGTCGGCTTCATCGAGTGCGGCGAGCCGGCGGGCTGCTTCAATGGCCTGCACAGCTCGCTCGGTTTCGGCGGCGGGGTTCCGGAACCAGTCAGTGCTCCAGATGCGGTGCAGGCGCCAGCCCACATTTTCCAGCACTTCCTGCCGCAGCCGGTCCCGGTCGCGGGCCGAGCGGGCGCTGTGATACATGGCTCCGTCGCACTCAATGCCCAGCACGTAGCGCCCCGGCTGGTCGGGGTCTACCACGGCCAAATCGATGTAGAAGCCCTGGGAGCCGATTTGGGGGCGCACCACGTAGCCGCGAGCTGTGAGGGCGCGGTGCACGGCTTCCTCAAACGGCGACTCCATGGCCCGGTCGGTTTCCTCATTCTGGTTCAGGCGGCCGTGCTGCGCGAAGCCCAGGAAGGTTTTGAGCGCCACCACGCCCTGGGCCTTAGTACGGCTCAGGTCCAGGTCGTCGGCGGTGAGGTTAGTGAAGACTTCGCAGCGCTGCTTAGCTCTGGTGATGAGCACGTTGAGACGCCGCTCGCCGCCTTCGGCGTTCAGCGGACCAAAGCTCATGCTCAGGTAGCCTTCCCTGGTGCGGCCGTAACCGATGCTGATCAGGATGACGTCTCGCTCATCACCCTGCACGTTTTCCAGGTTTTTTACGAAGAAGGGCTCGTGCGAATGGCGGTTGAAAAACTCCTCCGTTTCGGGGTGCTGGCGGCGCAGCTTTTCCAGCGCATCCTGGATGACCTGGCGCTGCGCCGTGCTAAAGGCCACTACCCCCAGGGTGAGGCGCGGCGTGGTGCGGGCATGGTGCAGCACGGCCTCGGCCACGGCCTGCGCCTCCTGCGGATTGGTACGCGTGGTGCCCCGCTCGTAGTGCGTATTGGGCAAATGGTGGTACATCAGCCCAAGCTGCTCCTGCCCACCGGGACTCGGGAAAACCACCAGCTTGTCGTCGTAAAACAAGTGGTTGGAGGCCGCAATCAGGCTTTGGTGCAGGCTGCGGTAGTGCCAGCGCAGCATCCGCTCGGGCATCTGGCGGGCCTTACACAGCTCCAGAATACTCTGGATATCGGCCGTTACGTTTTCCTCATCGGCTTCTTCACCGGCCCCTGTGAGTGAATCGAAGAACGACGTAGGGGGCAGCTGCTTCGAGTCGCCGACTACCACCAGCTGCCGGCCGCGGGCAATAGCGCCCAGCGCCTCCACGGGCTTCACCTGGCTGGCTTCGTCAAACACCACCAAATCGAACTCTACGGCACCTGGCGGCAGGTAGCTGGCCACCGACAGCGGCGACATCATAAACACCGGCTTGATGGCCTGCACCGCCCGACCAGCCTGTTGCATGAGCTTGCGCAACGGCAAGTGGCGGGTTTTCTTGGCAAACTCATTACGCAACAGCAGCATCTGGCCGCCGGCCTGCTGATTAGGCAGCTGCCCGAAATGCTGCTGCATAGCCCGCACCCGGTTGTGGTAGAGCGAGTCACGGTCGGCCTGACGGAAGCGGGCGGCTATTTCCTCATGGCCGGCACGCTCGAACTGGCGCAGGGCCGGATGCTGCTCGTAGGCTAGCTTCTGCAGAAACTCCAGCCACGTCTGGCGCACGGCCGCTACCAGATAGCGGGTAGCCGGCTCCCAGCGCTCAGCCAGCAACAGCAGTTCCGGTAGGCCATCGGCCTGCACGGCGGCGGCCACGTTGTTCCATTCGGTGGTGAGGCGCAAGGCGGGCAGGTCGGCGGCCCAAGCGGCAAGCGTGGCAAGCTGCGTGGCAAAGAGCTGAAACTGCAGGCGGCCATCGGGGCCAAACCGACGGGCTGCGTTAAGCTGCAGCACATCGGCCACGGTTTGCAGAGCGGTGCGGTGCCGGGTCAGGGTAGTTTCGAGGGCTGCCAGCAGCGGTGCCAAGATTTCGAGCTGTGGCTGGCGGGCCAGATAGTCGAGCAGCGCGGCGGGCAGCTCTTTGCGGCTGATGCGCTGGTGGGTGCGAGTCAGGTAGTCGTGCGTTTTCGTAAGAGCCGGCCACTCCGAACGTACACCCTGCCACGCCGCCCCAAACAAACTGCTCATCTGGCTGCCGGCTTCCGTGAGCTGCTGCTCGTAGCGGGCCGTTTCATGGATGGCATCGATGGTGGTGACTACGGAATCAACTTCAGCGGGCAGGGTCACGCGCCAGAGGCTTTGCAGGCGCTTTTTGGCGTTGCGGTAGTCACTGCTCAGGAAGTTCCACCACTTGTCGCCGTAGCTTAGGAAGGCGGCGCGCTCCAGAAGCAGCTGATGGTCCCAGGCTTCGGGCAGCAACATAGATTCGTGCTGCTGGCGCAGCCTAGTATGCGCGGCCCCCGCTTCCAGCAATTCGCTGATACGGCTGGCCTGTTCCAGCCAGGCTTTATCAGCCACGGAGGCCCCTTTCAGATTGGGGGCCAGCAGCGCGTGGCGGGCAGCGGGTAGCAGAGCTTCAGCAGCGGCGCGGTCGGAGGGCACGCGCTGGAAACCAAGCTGCCCGGCTAGGGTTTCGGCGGCGACCTGCAGGGCAGCCACGGCTTCCTGAGCCTCGTGCAGGCGCTTTGCCAGCAGCTCTTGTTCAGCCGGCAGCAGCACGGTCAGTTCACTGCCCCAGAACAGCAGGTCTTTCGGCCTCCCGACTTTCTGCAAAGTGGCCTGCACGCGGGCCGCCAGCGTTTCGGCGTGGGCGGCATCGGCATCGGTCCACTCAGACAGATCGGGAATTACGAGTCGGGGCAGCTCCACCGTGCCGCGCACTTCATTCAGGCGGGCTAACTCGCCTACCACCTGCTGAGCGGTGCGGCGGCTGTGGCCTAGCGGGGCATTTACGGCCAGCGCATAATCGTTGAGGGCGGCGCGGTAGCGGGGCAGCTGCGCCACTTGGTCTTCTACCAGCGCGGCCATGGCCGGCCGGCCGAGGCTCAACGTCTGCTTCAGCTCGTCGTGCAGGGCTTTTTTGTTGGCTTTGTGGCTGTGCAGCTCCAGGCAGGCCACGCCTATGCCCAGGTTGTCAAGGCGTCGTTTCACCACTTCCAACGCGGCCATTTTTTCGGCTACGAACAGCACTTTTTTGCCGGCGCCAATGGCTTCAGCCAGCAGGTTGGCAATAGTCTGCGACTTACCGGTGCCGGGCGGCCCCTGAATGACGAGGTTGCGGCCTTCGTGCACGGCCAGTAGCGCCAGCAGCTGCGAGCTGTCGGCGTCCAGCACCTGATGCAGCGTATGGGCCGGACTTTCGGTGTCGAGAAAGGCGGTGTCGCTGATGGTGGGCGGGGCATCTTGGAAGCCGTTATCGGTGCCCAGCAGCGCGGCAATGGCCGGATGGTCGAGCAGCGGGTTTTCAGCGGGCCAAAGCGCAGGATCCAGGTCGCGGTAGAGCATGAACTTCCCGAACGAAAAGAAGCCCAGCGCAATGCTGTCGGGCTGCACCTGCCAGCGCGGCCAGCCGGCCACGGTGCGGCTCACGGTGGCAAAATACTCGGCCGGGCGCAGGTCATCATCAGCTTCGGGCAAGGGCAACGCTACCCCAAAACCGGTCCGCAGCTTCGCCTGCAACGAGAGGTTTCCTTCGGTTTCGGCGCCAGTGTGGCGCAGCCGAAACCGCTCAGCGGCGGTGCCGCGCTCCAGCAGCACGGGCACCAAAAGCAACGGGGCGTAGCGGGGCTCCTGACTGCTTTCGGCTTCGTACCAAACCAGCTGGCCCAGCGCTAGGTACAGGATGTTTACGCCCTGCTCTTCCAAGCTGGTGCGGGCCGTGTAATACGTGTTGAGTAGCCGGCTTTCCAGCTTATTTGCCGGCTCATCAGTTTGCAGCCTATTGTCTGTGAGCGGTGTTTGGTGCTCGGCTTCCGTTACGTCAGTTAGGGTCGGAATAGGGTCTGTTTCCGCTTTGCTTCGCTCTTCCTGTACTGCATTTATGTCGGCGGATAAACCAGCCATGCCCTGGCTGGGCTCCGCTGGTTTTGCGGTGGTAGGCTGAGCATCCGGCGCGGCTTGGAAATACATGGGTTTGCCCTGCCGCACCAGCACCTCATACACCGCCGCCGACTGCTCGCGCACCACCCCGACGCCTCGTGCCGACGAGGGCCGGAAGTTGAGCAGCGGGTTGCGTAGTCCCAAATCCAGCAGTTCCCGGCGAGAGGCCTCTAGGCGAGTAGCAAGCGTGGAATCAGCAGCCATGGCAATAGAAAGTAGGGCAGAAAAAGGCGGCGGGGGTTACCGGCTTACACACCAAACCCGCCAGCCTTCTCAGGCGGCGGGTTTGGGAGAATAGTGAGTCAAATCAGAATTTAGCGGCGCGCCGCGGCTTTTTTCAGGCCTAGCTTCGAGTGCTTGAAGCCGTAGTTGAAGTACAGCGCCAGCCCAATAATCAGCCAGCCGAAAAACAGCAGCCAGTTGTTGATGCCGAGCTGCGTCATCAGGTAGAGGTTGGTGAGTAGACCCAGCGTAGGCAGCAGCGAGAGGTGCTTACGGAACGAATACCACGCCAGCAGCAGGCAAGCCACGAAAAACACTAGCATCGGAATGTAGTGGCGGCCTTCTTCGTAGCCGCTGCTCAGGGCCTTGCGGAATTCTTCAATTCCAGCGGCATTATACACGAACAGTAGCACCGCCCCTACCAGCAGCACCAGCGGCACCAGATACTGCCCATCAATGTAGGGCACTTTGAAGCGGGCATCGGACTTGCCGTGCGGATCAATCACCAGGATACCGCCGCACACCAACGCAAAGGCAAACAGCGTCCCGATAGAGGTCAGATCAATCACCAGATCCATGTTCAGCAACATGGCCGGTACGCCCACAAAAAAGCCCGTGACAATGGTGCTGAACGAAGGCGTATGGAACCGTGGGTGCACTTTGGCAAACACCGGGGGCAGCAGTCCGTCGCGGCTCATGGTCATCCAGATGCGAGGCTGGCCGATCTGGAATACCAGCAGCACCGAGGCCATGGCGAAGATGGCCGAAACCGCCACCACGCCCGCCAGCCAGTTGAGGCCCACTTTCTGGAATACAAACGCCAGCGGGTCGCCGACGCCCAGCTCCGTGTAGCTCACCATACCCGTGAGTACCAGCGTGATAATAACGTAGAGAACCGTGCAAATAATGAGGGCATAAATCATGGCGCGGGGCAGGTCGCGCTGCGGATTTTTGCATTCCTCGGCCGTGGTGCTGATGGCGTCGAAGCCGATGTAGGCGAAGAACACTGCCGACACGCCTTTGAGCACGCCACCCACGCCATTAGGAGCAAACGGGCTCCAGTTGTCGGGGTTGATGTAGAATACGCCCACGCCGATAACTGTGGCCACCACAATCAACTTCAACAATACCAGCAGGTTGGAGGCGTTCTTGGATTCCTTGATGCCGATATACACCACAGCCGTAATGAGCAGGGTGATAAGGCCAGCGGGCAAATCGATGACCAGACGCAGGCCGCCGAACAGCTCCGGCGCGGTGTTCCAGGCCTTGTATCCTTCCAGTTGCGCCGCCGAGGCTTCGGCCAGCGGCTTGCCGGCCTGCATCAACTCCAGCACTTCATTGTAGTATTTGTGCGCGCTCTGCATGCCCATCGTGAGCCAGACCGGCACCGTAACGCCCATGCCACTCAGCAGCCCGGTAAAGTAGTCAGACCACGAAATAGCCACCACAATGTTGCCGACAGCATATTCCATGATCAGGGCCCAGCCAATAATCCAGGCGGCCAGTTCTCCGAAGGAGGCGTAGGCGTAGGTGTAGGCCGAACCGCTGACGGGAATAGTGGCCGCAAACTGCGCGTAGCACAGCGCCGAAAACGCGCAGGCAATGGCCGTAAACACAAATAGCAGCGACACGGCCGGCCCGCCATCGTACGAGGCATTGCCGATGGTGCTGAAAATACCGGCCCCGATAACGGCCGCAATACCCAGCGCCGTCAGGTCGCGGACGGTGAGGTGGCGCTCTAGGCCGCCGTGGCTGTGGCCTTCGGCGTCGGCGGGCGGGTTGTGCAGGATGTCGTTGAGGCTTTTGCGGCGAAACAGACCGCTGAGGCGTGAGGGAGGAAGCGGAGTAGACAAAATCAGCTAGCGAGAGAGGTTAAGGGGCAAAAGATACAGAATAATGCGGCTAGGCTGCTTTCTGGCTTTGCAATGATGCATCTTGGTATCGTGGCCCGGTTTTCGGTAGCTTTCCTTCTCTGAATGCGTAAACGGTTGTAGCCGCTTCACTTTTTCTCCCTTTTTCACTTTCCCATGGCCTTCTCCGTCCCTTCTCCCTGCCCCAAATCATGGGCCGCCATGACGCCCACCGCCGACGGCCGCCACTGCGCCAGCTGCCAGCACGAAGTCGTGGACTTTTCCGGCATGAGCGAAGCCGAAGTAACGGCCTGGCTGGCGCGGCCGGCGGCGGGCGGCGTCTGCGGCTTTTTCCGGGCCGGGCAGTTTGCGCCGGTAGCTGCGCCCCAGCCACGCTGGCGGAAATACTTGCTGGCTGCCGTAGCGCTATTGGGACTAAAGCCCTTGTTGGCCGTGGAAGAAGCGGCAGCACTGTCGCCGCGGCGCGAAGTACCGCGCGCCACCGAGCAGGCTGATAGCCACGCCGAAGCCCCGAAAGGCCAGGTTACAGTGCGAGGCCGCGTCCTCGACGACTCTACCGGGCTAGGCGTGCAGGGAGCCGAAATTTTCATCGGCGACACGCCCTACGGCGCCGTGACCGACGAGCAGGGCAACTTCAGCTTCACAATGAAGCAGCTCTGGGCACCAGTCCAGAACAACCTCGTGAACCTGCGGGTACAGGCCAGCCCCTTCGTGTTCGAAAAGCAGACCGTGGCCGTGAAAGTCTCACCAGCGCCGGCGCCGCTTACTGTGCGTCTGAAATCTATTCCCGGTCGGGGACAGATTATGGGCCGTATTGCGCAGCACGAGCCACCTCAGAAACCACCCCTGGACTAGGCTAGAAATAGTTCTTTTTGCTCATTACAAAGGTCCTGGTAAGTTGCCAGGACCTTCTTTTTTGAAAACTTTTCCGTAGCCTTTGTGGAATGCAGGGGAAGGTGGCATCAGATAAGCAGACCTCACAACTCGCTGCTATGCCCCGTCCTGTTTCGCTCGCCGTTCCGCAGCCCTGCCACGAAAGCTGGGCCCAGATGACACCTGCCGCCCAGGGCCGCCACTGCGCTGCCTGCGACAAAGTAGTCTTGGACTTCACCCAGAAAACCGATGCCGAAATTCTAGCCCTGCTTCAGCACGCCGCCGCGCCCTGCGGCCGGTTCCGCCCCGACCAGCTTGGCCGAACATTGCATCCGTACTCGGCAGTTGCTCCGCGCTGGCGTACCTGGCTGGCCGCCGCAGCTATGGTGCTGGGACTCCGGGAAATTGCAGCGGAAGAAAGCCGTGGTCAGCAGCCCGTTTCGATATACTTACCGAAGCTGATAAGCCACGACGAGCAAAAAGCAGCGCTACTCCATCAGCGGCGCGTGGCTGATGAGCCAGCAGATACAGTAGTGGTACGCGGCAGAGTTGTGGACAAGGCAACCGGCGAAGTGCTTCCTGGCGTGACGGTGCTATTGAAGGGCACCAGTACTGGCATTTCCACTGTGGCCGATGGGACTTTCGAACTAGCAGTTCCTAGTTCACTGGCGTCCACACTTAGTATTTCTTCCATCGGATATATAACAGATGAAATACCCATAGCTACTGTAATTCAAGCATCTGGCCAGCTATTGACCATCCGCCTTGCTACAGATATAATGGGACAAATAACGGGTTTCGGCTACCGCCCCTGGTACACACCTGCTGGCTTGTGGCTGCGCATTTCGCACCCGTTCCGCTACGCTTTTCAACGCTAGCCCCAAACCTTTCCTGCCCCGAAATCCTTATTGCGGGGTATGAAGAATCTGCTGTTTGCTACCCTTGTTCTGTTATTTACTGCCTCGGGCTGTGCCCTTAAGCCCACCAACAAACACGACGTTTTCACGGAGCGGGCTCAGCTACCGCAGGAGGAAGCTGTACATGCCCGTAACTCCTTGGAGTGGTGGTATTTTACGGGGCAGCTCAAAGACAAAAAAACCGGTGAGACATTTGGAGTAGAGTATGTTTTCTTCCATTTCAACCTGAATGGCAAGAAAGACTGGCAGATGGTAAATTTTGCCCTCACCGACCCCAAAACGCAGCAATTCCGCTACGACTACAAGGTGGAGCAAAGCGCCGGATTGCTGCCCGCTACCCTGCCGCTGCAGCTGGCTATGCAGAAGAAAGACCAGCGCTGGACTTTGAGCGGACAGGAAGGCCACTACCAGATGCAGGCCCGCATGACCAACAATCCTGGTCACGCCATCGACCTTCGTACTACGCCTGCCAAGCCCATTCTGCTGCATGGTGGCACCGGCTACGAAAACTACGGCGACGTGGCCAAAGCTGGCTACTACAGCTATCCGCGGCTGGCTACCACCGGCACGCTGGAGGTAGACGGCAAAACCCACGAAGTGGAAGGCGAGCTGTGGTACGACCGGCAGTGGAACTGCAACTCCGTCACAAACAAAGGGATAGGCTGGGACTGGTTCAGCATTCAGCTTGATGAGCCCCGGGAGGAAATCATGGCCTACCACCTCTATGACAAAACCAGTGGCCGCGCCATTGATGGCGGTTCGCACTTCGGGCCTGAAGGACAGAACACGCACCTCGCTGCCGATGATTTTGACTTGGAAACTACGGCTTGGTGGACCAGCCCTGAAACTGGCCGCAAGTATCCCGCCAAGTGGCACCTCACCATTCCCAGCCAGGGCTATGACCTCACTATTGAGCCTCTCGTCCCCAATCAGGAACTGGTGCTACGGCTGTTTGCCGGCATCAAGCTGCCGTATTGGGAAGGCATGTGCCGCGTGACGGGCACCCACCACGGCCGTCCTGTCACGGGCCACAGCTACGTAGAAATAACCAACCGCAAGGAAGTGAAGGTGAAGCTACCAGATGCGCCTACCACATCCACCGCCGCGGGTGTTGCGCCCTGAATATGACGCCAATCAGCAAAACGGCCCGTTTCCGGTGGGAAGCGGGCCGTTTTGCTGGCACTAAGATGGGAGCAACATTACTGAACCAGTAAACGCCCGCAATACTGCCGCCCAGTTGGGTCAGTAGCGCGCAGCAAGTAGGTGCCGGGCGCCAGGCCACGCACCGATATTTGAGTGCCCGCAACAGCAGAAGAGGCTGCAACACTAGTGTGCACAGCACGACCCAACGCATCAAGCAGAATAATTCGGCTACCAGCGGGCAACGTGTTGAAGCGGATGGTTTCGATAGCTGGGTTAGGGCTGAACTGCAACGGAGCTACCACACGAGCTGGAGAGGTAGCCAACGCGGCAGGGGCAATAAGTTGCGCAATAAATGGGTAGCCCATACCCGCAAAATTGATGGGCGCAAACGTAGCAGGTCCTGGGCATTGGCCGCCTACATATACACGCCCAGCAGCATCTACGCACAGCGTGTTGGCCGTTTCGTAGCCCGAGCCGCCGGCCTGCTGCACCCAACGTATAGCACCCTGCGCACTATAGCAAGCCACAAAAATATCGGTGCCGCCATACCCTGCCAGAGAGGTACCAGGAGCCAGCGTGGCAGAGCCGGTAAAGGAACCTGTGACATATACTTCGCCCATGGAGGTAACAGCCAGAGCGCTACTCACATCATTACCTCCGCCGCCAATAGTATGCGCCCACTGAGTAGATCCGCTGGGGTCGAATTTTACGACAAATCCATCTGTAAGGCCCGCTGAAACCAGTGCCTGCGACCCGACCACCGTACTGCCCTGATGGGTTCCGGTAACGTAGGCATTGCCAGCAGCATCCAACCCGACCTTCGTTGGATGAGTCCAACTGGTACCATTGGTTTGCTGTGCCCATACCACGTTACCACCGGTATCAAAACGCGTTATAAAGGCTTCATTCCAGTAAGAGGATGTCTGGAGTGCGGTTGCTCCGAAACGCAGCGAACCAACAAACTCACCAACCAGCACGGCATTACCGGCGGCATCCACACTGACGTGTTGCGCCCCCTGGTGGCTCATGTTAGCGGTGGAGTTTGCTATCTGCCCCTGCTTTGCCCAGCTTACCGCCCCGGCTGAGGTAAGCTTTAGCAGCACTGGCGCATGCTGCGGGCTGCTGTTTACTAAAGTACTAGTGCCCAGCGCCACACTTCCTTTCAGGCCACCAGCTACATACACATTGCCGGCGGCATCTAGTGCCACACCGTTGCCTATAAATGCATCTGCGTTGTCAAGGGCACCGCCGTAGCTGCGTGCCCACAGCACTGTGCCATTGGCATCATAGCGCGCCACAAACAAGTCCGGGCTGCTGACGGTAGCGCCGCGCAGCGTGGTAGACGCATCGAAAGTAGCATCATGATACATGGTGCCTACCACTGTCACGTTGCCAGCAGCATCCAGCGCAATATCTGATACATACTCCGAACGGAAGCCAGTAATTTGCCGGGCCCATAGCACATTGCCATAAGGGTCCAGCTTTATAACAAGTCCATCTCCCTCGCTACTGGCGGCTGGGCTGGTGAATGTGAAACTACCAAACCGGCCTGTTCCGAAGAAGCTGCCCGCCACGTAGGTGTTGCCGTTGGCGTCGGCGGTAGCTGCTGAAATGCCAGACGAAGCCAACCCCAACCGCTGTACGCGCTGCCAGTCAGGAGTATGTTGGGCTACCGCTGCTGATTGGTTGCCAGTCAACAGAATGGCCAGAAGCAACCCACTTAAAGTAAAGAGTTTCATAAGAACACGATATAAGGAGGGAACGATGTGTCTGTATGATTCAAAAACCAGACCTATCGTTGCGTAGAAGCCCTATCACCGCCCTCGAAACCCAAAAAACTCTATATATACTTGATTGCCTACTGGTTTAAATTTAGCCTTTCAGCACCACCCGAAATGTAGTGCCGCGCCCAACCTCGCTCCACTTCACAAAGAGTTTGCCTTCGTGGTAGTTTTCGATGATGCGCTTGGCCAAGGCCAACCCCAGGCCCCAACCGCGCTTTTTAGTGGTATAGCCAGGTAGAAACACGTTGTCGATTTTGCTTTTCGGGATGCCTTTGCCAGTGTCCGTTATGTCGATGGCAATGCGAGTCCGGTCACGGACAGGGCGGCGTAGGTGCAGCGTGATACTGCCGCGGCCATCCATGGCATCCACAGCATTTTTGCAGATGTTCTCAATCACCCAATCGAAGAGCGGCACGTTCACCAGCGCGGGCGTATCGGTGGGCAGGTCGGTTTTGATTTCGAACGTCACCTTTTTTGAAACGCGGCTTTGCAGGTAGGAAATGGCGTTTTGGGTGGTACGCAGAATGTTTTCGGGCTTGAGCACCGGCACCGACCCTATGTTGGAGAACCGCTCCGTAATAATCTGCAGCCGCCGGATGTCCTTGCTCAGTTCTTCCACAATTGGTTCGTCGCGGAACCGCTCACTCTCACTCAGGTAGCTCTGCCAGGCCATCAGGCTGCTCAGCGGCGTACCCAGCTGGTGCGCCGTTTCCTTGGCCAGCCCTACCCACACGCGGTTCTGCTCGGCGCGGCGCGAGTAGCTGAACGCGAAGTAGGCCATCACGCCCAGGCAGCCGATAACCGCCAGCTGCACCAGCGGATACGTCCGTAGCTGCGTCAGCAGCACCGAGTCCTTATAATAGATACGGTTGCGCAAGCCCATACCCAACTCAATCACAATTGGTCGGTGCTGCTGCTCCATCACTTTAATTTCGCGGTGCAGATACGCAATGGCCGCCTTCTCTGGTAGCCCTTTGGGTACCAGCACGTTCTTGGCGTCCACGATGTTGCCCGCATCATCGGTAAGAATGATGGGAATCGTGGTGTTGGCGTTGATGATTTCTTCGAACACGAAATTCGTATTCGAGTCTACTTCGGAGTTGATGATGAACCGCTGGGCCTTGGCATATAGATCAATCTGCTGCTGCTCACGCTCCGACACACGTTGCACCAGAATGTTGGTATAAATGACGGTAGCCGCCGCAATCAGTAGGGCCACTGCCACAATCAGCAGCTTAATACGGGATTTTTGGTCGTAGATGGCTATCAAAGGACGAGAGAAACGCGGGTGGAATGCAGGAAAGCGCCAAGGCAACCTTTCAGCCTGAGGGCACGAGTACAACCGTGGCGGGCCGGGGCAGCGAAGGTACAACGCGTAGCGTAGCGCGGCCGTTGCCTGCGCAGAACCTGCCCGGCACTGGTGTACAAATGATTTTTGTCAGTTTATCCGTTCAGAAAATGCCTTTAAAGCCAATAAACAATGTTTTGCCGGCTCCCGAACCAGGATACTCACTTGACTGTTTTCACGCTACCGATTTGTGCCGTAATTTTGCCCTCTACAATTGCAGTAGCCACCCGCTATGCCTCACCCCTTTAAGGCCGTTAGTCTCTCGTTCAAGAAAGCCCCTCTGGAAATCAGGGAGCTGATTGCGCTGGACGAAGCCGCCTGCCGCCGCTTCCTGCACACCCTCCACCACGACCTGGGCCTCACGGACCTGCTGGTGCTGAGTACCTGCAACCGCACGGAGGTATATTACTCCGCCGATTTCGACCACAGCTCTGTTATCATTGACGCACTGGGTCAGCTCAAAAATCTGCCGGAAGCGCGCAGCTACACGCCCTATTTCGATACCCTCACGGATGCCAACGAGGCGGTACACCATCTCTTCGAAGTAGCCATGGGCCTTGATGCCCAGGTAGTTGGCGACTTGCAAATCAGTAACCAGGTAAAGCAGGCTTATCAGTGGTCGGCGGATGAGGACGCGGCCGGTCCGTTTCTGCACCGGCTGTTACACACCGTATTCTTCACCAACAAGCGTGTACAGCAGGAAACTTCTTTCCGCGACGGCGCTGCTTCCACTTCGTATGCTGCCCTGGAGTTGGTAGAAGAGCTAACTGCCGATGTAGCCAATCCGCGCGTGCTGGTGGTAGGGCTGGGCGAAATTGGAGCTGATGTGTGCCGCCACTTCGGCGATAGTAAGTTGTTTCAAGACGTTACTATCTGCAACCGGACCCGCTCCAAAGCCGTGGATCTGGCTGCCGAGTGTGGGCTGAAAGTGCTGGATTTTGAGAATCTGGTGCAGGGGCTGAAAGAAGCCGATGTGGTGGTATCATCTATAGCAGCGGCTACGCCTTTCTTCACCCGCGAAATGGTACAGCACCTCGATGTGCTGAGCTACAAATTCTTCATTGACCTATCAGTGCCGCGCAGCATTGAGGCCGAAGTAGAAACCGTGCCGGGCGTACTCGTCTACAACATCGACGCCATTCAGAGCAAAGCCTCAGCTGCGCTGGAACGCCGTCTAGCCGCCGTGCCGCACGTGCGCGCTATCATTGCCGAAAGCATTGCCGGCCTCAACGACTGGGCTAAGGAAATGCTGGTTTCGCCGACGATTCAGAAACTCAAAAATGCGCTGGAGCTTATCCGGCAGGAGGAAATGGACCGTTTCCAGAAGAAGATGAGCCCGGAGGAAGCCCGCCGTATGGACGAGGTGACCAAATCCCTGATGCAAAAGATTCTGAAGCAGCCTGTACTGCAGCTCAAAGCAGCCTGCAAGCGTGGCGAAGCCGACCAGCTAATCGATGTGCTAACGGACTTGTTTGACCTGGAAAACCAGGCTGCTACGGTCTGATTACCAGACCCACGTACCCCATTATAGAACAAGCGCCCCGATGTAGCTACATCAGGGCGCTTGTTGCATTTCAGGGCTGCGTCTTGGCAGCCCCCAACGAAAAAAGACCGTCAACTGGCGGTCTTTTTCGGTTACTCGCAGGCGGAATGCCTGTACTACATCGTGTCGCAGCATTCCTCCAGCGAGTCGATAACATCGAGCAGCTTCGGGATGGACAGGGAGTAATAGATTTTGGTACCTACTTTGAACGACGACAGAATGCCGCGGTCTTTGAGGGTGATAAGGTGCTGAGAGGCAATAGCCTGTGGCAAATCGAGGGAACGGTAAATTTCAGTTACCGTCATTTTATCCTCTTTACCGAGCAGGTCTACAATGGCTAGGCGCTTGGGGTGTGCCAAGACCTTTAGCATTGCAGCGGCCTTATCTACTTTTTTCGATTCTACGCGTGAAAGCAAAGGTTTCATACTGTGTACAACGGTGGCTAGGTGGAAAAGCGGGCGTTTCAGTCAGGAATATGCCTACTACGATATTTCCGACTTAAAGAGTTCCTATCTGCTGGAGTTATGGGTAAAAAATTGTGGCTTTCTACTTAACGAACAAGGCCTTCAATTGGTACTGTTCGGGGCAAAAGACCCCAATCCTTACCCAGGGCTGCGTACCTTTAGCCGATAAAACTTCCACCTACCCTCTCCACCCCTTCCCGATTTTTTCCCATGAAAGACCTACTGGCCAAGTTCGAGAATAAGCGTCCTGAAATCGTGTTTGAGTGGAAAGATGCCGAAACCGAAGCCGAAGGCTGGGTGGTTATCAACTCGTTGCGGGGCGGCGCAGCCGGTGGTGGCACCCGCATGCGCAAAGGCCTCGACAAGCGCGAAGTAGAGAGCTTGGCCAAAACCATGGAAGTGAAGTTTACCGTGTCGGGGCCTGCTATTGGCGGTGCTAAGTCAGGCATCAACTTCGACCCGCAGGACCCGCGCAAGCGTGGTGTGCTGGAGCGCTGGTACCGCGCTGTCATTCCGCTGCTCAAGAACTATTACGGCACTGGCGGCGACCTAAACGTGGACGAAATTCACGACGTCATCCCGATTACGGAGGATTACGGCCTCTGGCACCCGCAGGAAGGCATCGTGAATGGACACTACCGAGCCACTGAGCCGCAGAAGATCCAGAAGCTGGGCCAACTGCGCCAGGGCGTAGTGAAGGTGCTGGAAGACATTACGTTTACTCCAGACCTAAGCCGCAAGTACACTGTTGCAGACCTGATTACAGGGTACGGGGTAGCGGAAGCCGTTCGGCATTACTATGAGCTATGGGGCAGCCGCAACGTAGCAGGCAAGCGCGCCATTATTCAGGGCTGGGGCAACGTGGGTGCCGCCGCCGCTTACTACCTGGCCAGCCAGGGCGCGCGCATCACCGGCATCATCGACCGGGCCGGTGGCCTCATCAAGGAAGATGGTTTCTCGCTGGAAGAAATACGCACCCTCTTTTTGCAGCGCGAAGGAAACGCTCTGACGGCTGACAATCTGTTGTCGTTTGAAGACGTGAACCAGCGTATCTGGAGCAGCGGCGCGGAAATCTTTATTCCGGCAGCGGCCTCGCGGCTCGTTACCCGCGGGCAGGTAGAACAGCTGATTGCGGGCGGCTTGGAAGTTATTTCGTGCGGTGCCAACGTGCCGTTCCAGGACCCCGAAATCTTCTTCGGGCCTACCGGCGAATTTGCCGACCAGCATACTTCGGTCATTCCCGATTTTATTGCCAACTGTGGCATGGCGCGGGTGTTTGCCTACCTGATGGAAACCAATGCAGAAATCACCGACCAGGCCATCTTCGGCGACACGTCGCGCATCATCCGTCGTGCCCTGGAGCGCACGCGCAAGCAAGGCGACTCACGTATTGGCGTAGCGCAGAAGTCGTTTGAAATGGCACTTCGCCAGTTGGTGTAAACCAGCAAGCAGGCACTTGCAGGCTTAAGGTTTTGGCTGGCTAAACTACAGCCGGGGCTCTAAGCGCTACAGGTTTCAAACTCACTATTTATGACGTTACAGGAAATCCTGCACCTTCGCTTTCTTGGCAACAACGTGGCCGCGTACCTGACGTGCGCGGGTATTCTGTTGTTCGGATACCTTTTCAAGAGTCTGCTTTCCAAACTCCTGTCGAGGCTGGTGTTTCGCTTTATTCGCAAGCGAACGGAAGGAGTCAGTGAAGCGCAATTCCAGGCACTTCTCATTGACCCGATGTCCATCGTCGTGTTTTTCGTGACGGTGTACCTCGCATTCCAGGTGCTTGATTACCCAGTGAGCAGCTCTGAGATTACGCGCCATGAGCCCTGGCCCAAGGTGGCGCTGTTTCGGCTGTATCAGGTGGGCCTCATTGCTGGCATTACCTGGATTGCCCTCCGCCTAGTGGACTTTCTGGTGCTGGTGTTCCGCCGTCGGGCCGAATCCAACGCCTCCCGCATCAATAACCAGCTTATCCCATTTGCTAAAGACCTGTTGAAGGTTCTGGTACTCACGATGGCCTTTCTGGCACTGCTGGGCCGGGTATTTGGGGTCAACGTTACGGCCCTCATCGGGGGCCTGGGTATTGGAGGGCTGGCAGTGGCTTTCGCAGCTAAGGAAAGCCTCGAAAACCTGATTGCCTCCTTCACTATATTTCTGGACCGGCCCTTCGCCGTGGGCGACTTGGTGGAAGTGGGCGCCGTAACGGGCACCGTAGAAAAAGTAGGTTTCCGGAGCACGCGCCTGCGCACCGCTGAAAAAAGCTACGTGACGGTGCCCAACAAAGCCATGATTGACAAGCCGTTGGACAATCTTTCGTTGCGAACGGCACGGCGCGTTACGTTTACGCTGGCCCTCAGCCACGCTACCACCAGCCAGCAGCTGCACCAAATTGTTCAGGAAGGCAAACGCCTTATCGGCGAGAATCCGTTGGTGACTCAGGATGTGCAAATGCAGTTTTCAGCCCTCACGCCAGCCGCCAAGGAAGTAACGGTGCAGTATTTTGTAGAAACAACAAACTACGACGAGTATCTGGCAGTGAAAGAGGAGTTGAACTACCACTTGGTAGAGGCTGTGGAGCGAGCAGGCGGCTCGTTCGCCAGTTCTGGCACTACAGTCGTGCAGCTAAACACCGGTGGCCGGCTAGATGGCCTTAACGCGTTAGACACTTCGGTCTTGTAAAGCGTCTCTTCTTCCTGACCACCACACAACAAGGCCCGGCTGCTTCCAGAAGCAACCGGGCCTTATTGTGTGGTGGTTCAGTTATTTATCGACGGCCGCCTAGCAAACCGCCCAGCAAGCTGCCCATACCGCCGCCCATCAGGCTGCCGAGGCCACCGCCACCGGCGCTCCGAGGCTGTGAGTTAGGCTGTCCGCCCAGCCCGCCCAGAATAGACATCAGTGAACCAAGGCCACCGCTACCGACATGAGAACCCTGCTGTGGCACATTGCCATACTGGTCCCTAGCGCCGGAAGAGCCGCCGCCCATCATGCCGCTCAGCAAACCTCCGCCGAGCAAGCCACCGAGCAGGCCACCCATCGAGCTGCCGCCCATAGCGCCGCTCATCAGACCACCCATAGTGCCGCCGCCAGTCATGCCGCCTAGGAGGCCACCGCCGCTGCTCTGGCTGCGGCCACCCATCACTTTCGACAGAACCATTGGTGCTACTACGCCCAGCAGGCCGGCCATTAGCGCGCCTTTCGGGATGCCAGCATTATCGAGCTTATCAGTGATACCGCTAAAGAAGCCTTGCTTGGCCGGGTCGCTGGCATCATGAGGAACATGGGCCGCCTGATCTACAACCTGATTCAGCGCCTGCGTCTGCTGGGGTGTGATGTCAAGATAAGACGCAATTTTATTCACCATAGCTTCCTCATCGTTGGCATAGGCACCATCGGCGCGGGCAAAACTGATGAGGTCCGTAACGAGCGAGAAGCGCAGGTCGCTGCCACGCAGCACATCCAAATTGGTCTTGATGCTTTCGTTGGTTGAGTCGCGGGCAGCAGACAGCACTTGCTGAGTGGCACCACCAGAAAGGCCGGCTTGGTGCGAAAGCTGCTGCAGAAACTCGATTTCGGTAGCGGAAGCTTCACGGTCGGCAGAGGCCAGACTGGCAATTACGCTCAGGTAGGCTGCTTTCTCTTGGTCAGAGTAGTTCTGCAGGAGTTGGGAATCGTTCATCGTAGGTGCGATTGGAGGGTGGGCAAATAATTCGCTGCTGCTCTTAACGCACGTCAGCTGTTTAGGTTAAACCTCCTGATTCAGATTCCAACTATTCCTCCTTCTAGAAGTCAAAATACTCGTCTGGCTGCGGCTGAGCTGGCTTCTTCTCGGGCTTCTTGAGCTCGAACGCCTTGCGAGGCTCCGAAGGAATTGTCGTGTTTGCCGACGGTGCTGGCTTCACTATTTCTCCCAGTCCGGGTTTGCGGCCGGCGGCTGGCGCAGCGGCAGGTGCCGGCCGTGCTACCTGCGTGCGGCTTCGGTCGTAGGTTACCCGGAAATTGTCCTCATCACCTTGAATAGCCAGCAGCAAACTAGGCCCGGTTCCCATGCTGGCAGTGCGCTGAAGTAGGCCCGGCAGAATCGGGATGCTGACGTGGTAATTCATCTGCTGGTCGAAGGTATGGGTGCCGGTGACGCGGATGAGTGAGGCGCCGCGCACATTGGAGCGGATTTCCATCTCCGGCAGATACACGGTCCGGCTCTGGATGTAGACCGGCGTGGTGAGCTGGGCAAAGCGCAGGTGCCGCAGTCGCTCCCGGCCCGCAATCATGGATAGCTTCTGCAGCGGCTGAAAATTATTCAGCTCCCCGTTGCGAACCGTCAGATTTACCTCCGCTTCCATTCGGTCGGTGAGCGGGTTCAGAGCGCCATCGAAGTATAAGTCTGATTCGGCTGTAGCGGTGAGGGCACCACGCAGGTGACGGGCCGTAATGAAACGCTGCCCGAAATCCTCGAAAGTATAGAACAGGCTATCAAGCGGCAGCTGCTGACAGCTGACCGTGGAACTGAGGCGCAGCAACTGCGGCTGGCGGGCATCGAGAGAGCCCCGGAAGCTGACCCGCCCACCCGCCGCCGCCACCGATAGCGCCGGAGCACTAAGCACCTGGTTTTGCAGCCGGATGGTACCCGTCAGGTGTTGCCCACGAAACCGCCGAAACCGCACCCGCTGCGCTGTAGTCTGTACTTGCAATGCCAGCTGGGGCGGCAACCGAAACACGTAGTCGCCAGCTGGGGAAGCGGCAGCCGCTGTCTTGGTGCTGGACGCAGGTGTGGGCTGGCGCAGGCGCAGCAACTGGTTGAAATCGAGCAAACGGGAATCCAGTTTAGCGTCTACTGCCAGCTGTTGGCCCGGGAGTAGCAGCCAGGGCAAGGCATTGCGGAGCATCCCACTCAGCCGGAAGTCAGAAGCACCCAAACGGCCAGCAAAGCCACTTACGGCCACATCGTTGCGGCGCAGCACAAAGCTTCCGTTCAGGCCCGTGAAGGGCTGGCTGAAGTCGCGTAGATGCATCTGTAGATTTCGCACTACCAACTCGCCGCTGGAGCGCACAGCGGCCGTAGCAGGCCGGGCCCGAAACTGGCGCAAATTGCCAGCAAACTGCAGAGTGAGCTGTGCCGTGCCGCTCCCGCTTCGTACCGCAGCCAGCGGGTAAAACTGCAGGGCACGCGCCACATCGAAATCAGTGCGCAGGTTGAGGGCGAGGCTGGGGTCCGAGAAATTTTCGTAGCGCAGGTCGCCGCTGAAAGGCCGTCCCTGCAGTGTGCCTCGTACTTCGCGCAGGCGCAGCACCGAAGTACGCGCAGCCTGCGCCGGGCCGTTGCTGAAACTCCCTTTAAGGAATATATGCTCCACGGCCTGTTTCAGCGCCGGATGGTACAGAGAAGCGTCGCGGCAGCCAAACTGCACGTCTATGCCCGGATTGGCTTTGGCAGACATTTCCCCGCGCACTGTCCCACCAAAATAGACGTCGCCACGGCTGCGGTAGGCACTAAGGCGCTTAACCAACCGGGCCGGCAGCAGCGCCAACACCGACTGCATATCGGTGTTGCGTCCTTCAGCCCGCAGGTCTAGGTTGGCCGCATGGCGGTAGTTGACGCGCCCAGCCACGCTGTAGGCTGCCGCGCCCACCTTCAGCTCAGAGGGCTCGATGGTAACAAGGCGGGCGGCACGGTCTACTCGTAGGCGGGTGGTTAGGGTCAATTCTTTCTGGCGGAAATAAGCATCGGGGCCCAGTTGCAATGCCTCTACCAGCATCGTTCCGTGCGCTTCCACTCCCACCAGCATGTCCTCCACATCGAGTTGCGCTTTCACATCATGCACCTGCACGGTGTAGCGCTGCTGCCGTTGCTGGTCGTCGTACACTGTTCCCACCCGTTCTAGTCGAATATTTTCGAGAGCAAAAGCAAACGGCTGGTCGCTGGTGGTGGCAGTGGTATCGTAGCGGATGACGTCGTAGTTGGCGCGGCCCTGCGGATCGTGGCTCACGCGCACCTGGCCGTCGGCCAGTGTTACGGTCCGGATGCGGTAGTGGCCGCGGGCCATGTCCCAGGCGTCAAACGCGAAGTAGAGGCGGCGGGCCCGCGCCAGCGGCACGGTATCCTGTGGCAGCGAGCCACTCACCCGCAGATCATGCAGCGTAATAGAAACCTGCGGAAACTGGTCGAGCAGCGACACCTCCATGCGGCCCACTCTTACCGGCGTAGTCAGGTAGCGGTTGGCTTCCTGCACAAACAGTGCAACGATACGGTCCTGCCCCAGCCACACGCCGCCAACTGCTGCTGCAAAGAGCAAAAGCAGTCCGCCCAGAGAAAAAAATAGTAGTCGCCGCAGCTTTCTCAATACCCGAAAATTTCTGACGCTAAAAGAGTTGCCTTCTCATCCACCCCCATGTCAGGTAAATTCACGGCTTAAAGTTCGCATAAAGAGTTGCGTAATCGAAAATGACCTGCCATATTTGCCATCCCAAACGGGACACGCCCATGGGAGATTAGCTCAGCTGGTTCAGAGCATCTGCCTTACAAGCAGAGGGTCACTGGTTCGAACCCAGTATCTCCCACTATTATTGCCTTACCCCTCGGGAGATTAGCTCAGCTGGTTCAGAGCATCTGCCTTACAAGCAGAGGGTCACTGGTTCGAACCCAGTATCTCCCACCAATAAAAGGACAGCCCTGCCGGCTGTCCTTTTTTGTTTTCTGGCCGGCGTCAAGGCCAGTAAAGACCATTTTGTTTGGGGCTATGCGAGTAAGTACTACGTGGCAACTCTGGCTGGTACGCGCCTTTTTCGGGCTTCTGCTGCTAACGGGCGCGCTGCTGTTTCGCGACTATGGCGTATCGGTTGATGAGCCCGTAAGCCACGAAGACGGGGCGGTCAGCGGCAAGTATATTGCTGAGAAGCTATTTGCAGGCTTCGGCCAGGATGATCCGAACGTATCTGTCATAACGCCCCTCTTTCGCCATCGGGACTATGACAAGGGCGTGGTATTTGAGCTGCCGGTGGCCGGGCTGGGCCGGCTCCTGACTCACGGCAATTCCACGCATTACTTTTTGATGCGTCATCTGCTGATATTCTTGGTGTTTATGGGGGGCGTGTGGGCTTTGTACCGATTGATCTGGCTTAGATTCGGACACCGGATGGTTGGGCTGCTGGCGGCCGCTCTGCTTGTGCTGTCGCCGCGCATGTTTGCCGAAGCCTTTTTCAATGGCAAGGACATCGTATTTATGGCGTTGTTCACTCTCGCTATATATACGCTGGCGCGCCTGTTCGAACGGCCCACGCTGGGCGGGGCGTGTCTGCATGGCATTGCGACAGCCGCGGCCATTGGGGTAAGGATGCCCGGTGTCATCTTGGTGGCTTTCACGATAAGCAGCCTTTGCCTGCTGGCCTGCTTCCCCGGCCCTTCTGATTCAGTACCCAGAAGACGCCTATGGAAAAGTGCGGCAGTTTACCTGGCCGCCACGGCGTTAGCAGTAATAGTGTTTTGGCCTTACCTGTGGGAGGATCCACTGGTGCGTTTCGCTCAGGTATACAGCCGCGTGAGCCACTACAACTGGGGCTACACCAATCTATACTTCGGGCAGTTTGTGCCGGCCGACCAGCTGCCGTGGCATTATATCCCGGTCTGGCTGCTCATCACTACGCCACTGCCCTACTCGCTGGCGGCGCTGCTGGGGCTTGGATATAGTCTGTACTATCTGTTCCGGCAGCGGCTGGCGAGCTTGCGCACTCCGGTGGGCCGCCTGGATCTGCTGTTTATCGGGTGGCTATGTGGCCCAATTCTGATGGTAATAGTTTTACGCTCAACGCTGTATGATGGGTGGCGGCATCTGTATTTTGTGTATCCGGCGCTGCTACTACTGGCGGTACAAGGGCTGTTAGTGCTATTCAGGGCCGTGGTGAAACACCGCCGTGCCTATTGGCTGGCAATAAGCCTGTTGGTGGTAGCAGGTGTTGAAACAGCCCGAACAGGTATTCGCATGGTGCAGCTGCATCCATATGAGCATCTGTATTTCAGCTTTCTGCCGGCCCGGATGGTAGAGCAGCAGTTTGAGCGTGACTATTGGGGTCTGGCGTTCCGGCAAGGCTTGGATTGGGTTATGGCTCACGACTCTGCCCCGCAGGTCACTGTCGCCAGCGACGTGCCGGATATGGTGTACGCCAACGTTTTCCTGCTGCCCGCTCTCGAGCAGGCCCGCCTACGCCGGGTGCCGGCCCGTAGTGCCGCTACTGCCCGCTACTTCATAGCCAATTACCGCTGGCACCCGCAGCCTTATCCTGATAGTCTGGGACCGGAAGTGTACACCGTCCGGGCAGGGGGCATTAAGATTCTCTCGGTATTTCGCCGGCCCTAATCCTGTGCTTCGCATCTTAGCAGCCGATTTCCTGCCCACTTATCCGCTTTTACTGCTCAGTTTCTCTTCATGCTTCTTGCCAGTAAAGCCCGCCGGCTAAGCACGGGCATTTTTTTCGGGACTCTACTGCTGCTCGGCGCTTGGCTGCACCGCGACTATGGCGTATCGTGGGACGAGACGAACAACCACCTTAATGGGCTGGTCAACATCAAGTTCATTGCCAGCCTACTGCCCGCAGGACATCCGATCCATCAGCACCCCACCTTCGTCACCACCCCCGATATCCGCGATTTTCCGGACGCGCACCACGGCCCCTTGTTCGAAATGAGCGCCGTGGTGTTGAGCTATCTGCTCACCGACCACGATTCCCGCTCCTATTTCCTGCTGCGCCACTTTCTGATATTCAGCATTTTCACCGCAGGCGCTTGGGCGCTGTACCGGCTGGGAGCCCACTGGCTGCGCGACTGGCGCTGGGGTTTATTGGGGGCCGGGCTGCTGGTGCTTTCGCCCAGGTTTTTTGCCGAAGGCTTCTACAATGGGAAGGACATTGTGTACATGGCCTTTTTCACGCTGGCCATGCTCACATTGCTGCGTCTGTGCCAACGACCTACGGTAGGGCGGGCGCTGGTACATGGGCTGGCTACGGCGCTGGCCATGGACATCCGGGTGCAGGGGCTACAATTGGTACTGTTCACGGTAGTGGGGCTCTGGCTGGAAAAGCGGTGGGGTACGGAGCCCGTGTCGAACCGGCAGTTGCTGCAGGTGGCGCTGGCCTATGCAGGGGCTACGGTAGTGGGTGTGCTGGCCGGTTGGCCCTATCTGTGGGCTCATTCGCTGCCCGAGTTGCTGGAGGTCAGTTCGCACGCCGTGCGCTACCCGTGGGGCTTCACCAACTTCTACATGGGCCGGCACCTGCTGGTAGGCGAATTGCCGTGGCACTATATTCCGGTCTGGATGGGCATCACAATTCCGCTGCCATTCTCACTGGCAGCGGTGGCCGGGATAGGCACCGCGCTACGGTACGGCTGGTTGCGAAGGTGGGCCGCTCTGAGCACTCCCGCAGGGCGTACGGGTGTGATGCTACTGCTCTGGCTGTTGGGTCCGATGCTGGTAGTGATGCTTACGCACACGGTAGTTTATGAGGGCTGGCGGCACCTGTACTTTATCTATCCGGCACTGTTGCTCTGGGCAGTGCAAGGCATCCGGCAACTGGTGCAGATAAGCAGGCAAACCGGCTGGCGCCGCACTGCCGCCCGGCTGGCCATCGGGCTGGGCGTGCTCGAAACGGGCCACACTGCCGTTCGTATTGTGCAGATGCACCCGCATCAGAATGTATATTTCAGCTTTCTGATGGGCGAAGTAGCTGAGCAGCTTTTCGAGCGTGACTACTGGGGCTTGGGCTACCGCCAGGGGTTGGAGTGGGTCCTAGCTCACGATTCGTCGCCGACCCTGACGGTCAACGTGTTTTGGCACTATCCGCTCTACAACAACTCGCTGATTCTACCACCCCAGGACCGGGCCCGCATCCGGTACACGCCCGGCGGCACAGCCCGCTACTACCTGGCAGGCTACCGCTGGCATCCTCAGTCCTACCTCGACTCGCTAGGAACGGAAGTGCATGCCATCCGGGCCGGAGGTGTCAAGGTGCTGTCCGTTTTCCGTCGTCCGTAAGTCTGTTCTTACCTTCGGGCCCATGTCTGCCGGTCCCTGGTTATCGGCGGGCATCTTCTCTGCCTTTACCCAACAGCACCTGCTATGCCTCTGCTCGAAGTCACCGACTCTACCCGCGCCCGTCAGTTCCGCGACCTGGCGGAGCGAATCTACCGGGAGCATCCCAACTGGATTCCGCCGCTCGACCACGAGTTGGAAGCCGTTTTCGACCCTGAGAAAAACGCCAATTTTAAGCATGGCGAAGCTATCCGCTGGATTCTAACCGATGACGCCGGCGAAGTCATTGGCCGGGTAGCCGCCTTCGTAAACCAGCAGACCGCTCACGCTGATGCCACACTGCCCACCGGCGGGATGGGCTTTTTTGAGTGTGTTGATGATCAAGCGGCGGCGAATATGCTGTTTGAAGCCAGCCAAACCTGGCTGGCGGCGCGCGGCATGGTGGCCATGGATGGCCCCATCAACTTTGGGGAGCGGGACCGATATTGGGGGCTGCTGGTTGCGGGCTTCACGGAGCCCAACTACGGCATGTTCTACCACCCGCCCTATTATCAGCAGCTGTTTGAAGGCTACGGGTTTCAGGTGTATTTCAAGCAGTACACCTGCTACCGCGAAGTAGCTATGCCGCTGCATCAGGCGTTCAGCGCCGCCGCCGTGCGCTATGCCGAGCAGTACCCGACCTTCCAGTTCCGGCACGCCAGCAAGCGCGACCCTGACAAGATGGCCCGCGACTTTCACCATGTGTACAACTTGGCCTGGGCCAACCATAGCGGCATTGCGGCCATGCCGCTGGAAAAAGCCCATGAGTTGGTGCGCCAAATGAAGCCCGTGCTCGATGAGCGGCTACTCTGGTTTGCCTATCACAACGAGGAGCCGGTGGCTTTCTTCGTGAGCCTGCCCGAACTGAACCAGATTTTCAAGCATGTAGGCCGCAATTTCAACCTCTGGAACAAGCTCCGCTTTCTGTGGCAGAAGCGCCGCTACGAGCAGCGAACCGATAAAAAGCTGTTCGGAGTTATCTTTGGTGTGGTGCCGGAGTGGCAAGGCAAGGGTGTGGAAAGTGCCATGATGGTGCATGCCCGGGCCGAGTTTATGCGCGCAGGCTACACCGAAATTGAAATGAACTGGATAGGCGACTTCAACCCCCGGATGCTCGCCCTGACCCGTTCTATTGGCGCCCGCATCTACAAAACGCACGTCACGTACCGCTACCTTTTCGACCGGCAGCGGCCCTTCGAGCGCAGCCCGATTATCCGATAAGCTTCAGATAACGAATAGCTAAGGTTGTCATCCTGAGTAACGCGAAGGACCGTCTCCCGCTGCAACAAGTTGTTGCAGCGGGAGACGGTCCTTCGCGTTACTCAGGATGACAGTTTTATTCAGCTCCTTCACTCATTGGCTGAATTGCTCGTGCAGGCGCAGCACCTGCGGAATCAGCAGGTGCTGGTCGTCGTTGCGGATGAGGTGGTCGGCGCGCTGCATCTTCTCCTCCTCGCTCATCTGCTTGCCGATAATAGCCAGCACATCATCGGCAGTACGGTGCGGGTCGCGGTGCAGCACGCGCGCCTGCCGGACTTCCAGCGGCGCAAACACCGTGATAATCTGGTCCAGCTGACGGTAAGCCCCCGATTCGTAGAGCAAAGCCGCTTCTTTCAGAATATAGGCGTGGCCCTGCGCCGCGCAGTCTGCCGACCACAGCGCAAAATCACGGCCGACGGCGGGGTGCACCAACGCGTTGAGGCGGGCCAGCTGCGCCGGATCGGAGAAGGCGAGACGGCTGATGTGGGCGCGGTTGAGCTGGCCGGTGTCGTCAAACGTTTCCGGGCCGAAAGCAGCCAACAGTTCATCACGGAGCTGCGCATCGTTCACCATCACCCATTTGGCCCGAAAATCTGAGTCGTAGACGGGCACGCCCAGCACCTGAAACAACCGACATACCACGCTTTTCCCGGAGCCAATACCACCCGTAATACCAATCCGACGCATACGCTACTGTGAGAACTGAGTAAGTGGATAGAAGCAGGAAGGCCAAACGGGGTGCCGCTAGTCTGCAGGAACCGTAGCAATGCGCACTAGCTTTGTGATAACGCGGCGGCCGCGCACCACTTCAGGTACTTGCGCCAGCACCGGCTGCAGGCTGGAGTCAGGCCCCAAAAACTGACCGTAGTGCAGCTGCACGCGTACTTGGCTACGGTCGAGGCGGGCACTGTCTTCGGGGAAGCACTGCAGACGTACGCGCACCGTAGCCGGGCTCAGGCGGTATTCACGGCCGGGCGGAAAGCCCGCCAGCTCCGGCAGCACATCCAGCGCGATACTCACCAGCGGGCGGGGCTGCAGGCGCACCCGCACTTCCTGCACATTGGTCTGCACCAACTCCGGACCACCAATCGGTACGCTCAGGTCGCCGTTGCTACTGCCGGCAGGGGCCTGTGGCAGATGCACCGGATACGGGTTGGCCAGCGCCTCTACTTGCCTTGCCGGCCCCTGAAACAGCACCTGCGCCGGCATAAAGCGCGCCGCAAATGGCAGCGCCGAGCCATCGGCAGCCGGGCTAAGGGCCAAGGTGAGGCGGCGGCTCACCAACCGGTCAAACTCTACCCAAAGCGTATCCGAAATCAGATAGTTGAACTGTAGCCCTTCCATAGCAGCCTGCAGAGCCGGCCGTACAGCCATGCCTGTCACGTAGCGCGTGTTGGGCAACGCATACAGGGTTATTTCAGCCGGTTTCACGTCCAGCATCAGCTGCTTACGTAGCAGCTTCCAGCCACGGCTGGTTACGTTCACGGCTACTTCCGTCGGCAGGGGCTTCACAGGTACGTAGCGCGATACATCGTAGCGCCAAGCCAGCGGATACGTGATGCGGGTGGTATACGTCTTGTTCAGGGCGTTCAGCAGCCAGAAGGTGCTGGCCGCCAGAAAGCATGCCGTTACGGCCCGCCAATAGCTACGCTCCTGCCCGTAGAACGGGCTGAAGAACCAGCGCAGCACACGGGCAGAACGAACGAGCGGCATACAAACAGAGCAGGATTAGGCCACCGGTGGCGTGTCGACAGCTTTGGCGGGTTTCACTTCGCGGGAAATAGCCGAGCGGTCAAACTTGAGCTTGGTACCCCGGTCTACCTCAATAATAACCGTTTCGTCGGTGAGGTCAAGCACTTTGCCATGCAAGCCACCAATCGTAACCACGGTAGCGCCCTTCACAATGGATTCGCGAAACTTCTTGGCCTCGGCTACTTTGCGCTGCTGGGGCCGAATCATGAAGAAGTAAAGCACTACGGCAATGGCTACCGGGAACAGGTAGGACATGAAGCTGTTGGCGGAGGAAGGAGCAGTAGCCTGCAGGAAAAGGGTAGCAAACATGGGAAGAGTCAATTAGGCAATACGATGGCAGAAAAACAGAAAACGGCAATGAGGTGAAACGAGGCTCCTTGATAACCAGAACCTTGCTTCACCTCATTCTCAGTTGCCTGATATGCTCTACTGACGAACGGGGCCCTGCTCGCCATCGGGCAGGATATTGGTCTTAATGGAAATCTGGTTGATGCTAGGCGTGGTATTGGCACGCACGGCCACCTGCTTGTTCTGGATACCCGATTTGCCGTGGCTGTCGAACTGCACTTCAATCGTGCCTTTGCCACCCGGCTGCACGGGCTCCTTGGTCCAGGAGGGCGTGGTGCAGCCGCACGAAGCCTGGGCATTCTCGATGAGCAGCGGCGTTTTGCCGGTATTCGTAAACTCAAACGTGTGTTTTACCACAGCGCCGGGCTTGATGTCGCCGAAGTCGTGCTCGGTTTTGTCAAACGTCATTACGGGCGCATTGGGGTTGGCCACTTCCGTGTCGGTCGTCACGTTGGGGTTGTCAACGGTCGGGTTAGCAGCGGCTTCTGTAGCGGCGGCGTTCATGCCTTCCGTACCGACTTCGGCCGTCTTATCGTTGGAACAGGCGCCTGCCAGCAAAGCACCGGCAAGCAGGAAAGAGGGAAAAAGAATACGTTTCATGCGAAGAAAAATGTGGGCACAGGCAGCTGCCTATGCATTCTGCAAATTAGCAATAATTGCTTGGGCAAACTCAGTAGTTGTGGCTTTGCCGCCTAGGTCGCCGGTGCACTTGTCTTTGTCTTTGAGCGTCTTTTCCAGCGCCTTCTCAATCTGGTCGGCGTAGGTGTGCTCACCGAGGTGGTGCAACATCATCAGGCCCGAACGGAGCAGCGCCGTAGGGTTTGCTTTGCCCTGACCGGCAATGTCCGGGGCCGAGCCGTGTACGGCCTCAAAAATGGCCATATCGTCGCCGATGTTGGCGCCAGCTACTACACCCAGACCGCCTACGAGGCCCGCGCACAGGTCAGACAGGATGTCACCAAACAGGTTGGTGGTTACGACCACATCAAACTGCTCGGGCTTATTCACGAGCTGCATGCACATGTTGTCGATGATTTTGTCCTCGAACACGATGTGCGGAAACTCGTTGCTGGCTTCCTTGCAGGCGTTCAGCATCAGGGTGCCGGCCATTTTCAGGATGTTGGCTTTGTGAGCCAGCGTTACCTTTTTGCGGCCGTGCTTATCGGCGTAGGCAAAGGCGGCGCGGCAGATTTTGCGCGAGCCTTCCTTAGTAATACGGTTGAACGAGTCGGCAATGCCCAGCCGCTCATCGTACACTTCCAGACCCGAGTACAGGCCTTCGGTATTCTCGCGGAACAGCACCAAGTCGATGCCTTCGTAGCGCGTCTTGATACCGTCGGTGGTTTTAGAAGGGCGCACGTTCTGGTACAGGTCGTACTTCTGGCGCAGCGTTACATTGATGCTGCGGAAGCCTTTGCCTACCGGCGTCGTGATGGGGCCTTTCAGCGCCACGCGGTTTTTCTCCAACGACGACAGCAAGGCCTGCGGAATCAACTCGCCCGATTGGTCGAAAGTAGTCTGTCCGGCGTTCTGCTCTTCCCATTGCACAGGCACCTTGGCGGCAGCGAAAATGTCGGTTACAGCTTTCGTGATTTCCGGCCCAATGCCGTCGCCGGGGATGAGAGTGATGAGATGCATCAAGTAATGAATGAGGGATGGGGAGATGGGGAAGCCGACCCAACCGGCCGGCCTTGTTGCCACAAAGGTACCACGCTAGAATGTGCCACAAATGAAAAATGTGCCGATGTGCCGTTTGCAGAGTGGGAGTAAGCCTCCTGCAAATCAGCGCATCAGCACAGTTTCGTCACTTGCGTCATTCTCAACTGCCTTTGCGGGAGTTTATCTGGTTGATGAGCTGATCAACGTCGCCGAGCAGCTGCTCGGCCTTGCTTTTGGCGTCCTGAATCACGCGCTGGCCTTCGCTCTTGGCAGAGCTGGGGCTTTGGTCGGCGCGGCTCGTAACGAGGTTCTCAGTGAGGTCGGCCAGCGTCTCGCGGTATTTTTCCAGCTGATAGCTCAGCCAGCTGCGGGTTTCGCGGCCTTTCTCAGGTGCATACAGAAGTCCGATGACGGCCCCGGTGAGGGCACCGCCCGCGAAGCACAGAATACCGGTAGTGGTTTTGCTACCCATAAAATTGGAAACGTGGCGTGGTGGGAAGAGAGAAAATAACACCTTATAGACGAAGCAGCCCCCTACGAGGTTGCCCGGCCCAAGGGCTATTGGTTGTCCAAGAGGCCGCGGCCCGATTTGCGAATGGCGCCGCTAGCCGTCAGATCCTGGGCCAATTTATCCAGAATCCCGTTCACAAACTGTTTGCTCTTCGGGGTGCTGTAAATTTTGCTAATTTCGATGTACTCGTTGATGGTCACTTTTACCGGAATACCCCGGAACAGGTGCATTTCACAAAGCGCCATCTTCAGCAGAATCTTGTCGGTGAGGGCAACACGCTCCACGTCCCAGTTCTGCACCGACTCGGCAATCAGCTTCTCGTATTTCTCGTCGTCGGCCAGGGTTTGCTTGTACAGGCTTTCCGCAAACTCCTTGTCCTCAGTCCAGTTCGCCGACAGCGACATTAGCTCCAGCTCCTCTGTTGCGGCTTCATCGAGCATCTTCACCGTTTTCAGCACCAGATTCTTGACGATGGACCGGTTTTCTTCCCAGTTCAGGTCGTCTTCCTCGATGTAACGCGGCAGGCTTTCGCCCTTGAACACGAAGGACTTGAAGATGTGCTTCAGCATTTCCTGGTCCTCGGCGTAGTTGCCGGCCGGAGCCGCCAGATAGCTGATTATCTCCGGGTCTTGCCGCATTTCGTTGCGCCAGGCGCCGCGCAAGGCCTCCATTTCTTCTTCGCCATGCCACTGCTGGGAACGACGAATGGTGAGGGTCTGCAGCTGCGTGTTGCTGATGAGCTTCTGGATTGCCTGGTTTTCTTCCAGACGAGTGGTATCCAGCTGCGGCTCAGCCGACGCAATGTGCTTGCGGGCCGCGCGAGCCTTGTCTTCCTCAATTACCTGCAGCAGCGCTTCCGGGATATTGAGAAGGTGCAGGTATTGGTCGTGGATGCTCTCGGCAGCATGAATCATCTGGCCGCCGTAGAAGTTGGCGTCCTTGGCAACCGCCTTCTGGTAGTATTTGATGGCATCCTGCACGGCACCGTACACGTCGGCATCGTCGCCTTTTTCAGGCTCTTCGCCGCTCTTGTACCACTCCTTCAACACTACTTCGGCCAGCTTGCGCTGCCCTTGTAGTTTGCGGCGGTCCTGCGGCTCCGGCGAGGTAAGATCGGGCGCAAAAGCATCCGCAATCTGGTCATTAGCCAGCGAAAAATCAGACGCAACTGCCTGATGGTAGGCGTAGAGGGCCTGCATGACCTTGATGCGGAGCGTGCGACGGTTGAGCATGAGTTGTCGGGTTGATTGTTGACTGCGGATAGTTGATTGATTCTTGTTGCCGGAAGCCGGGAGCCTACCAACAATCAACTATCCGCAATCAACAATCAGGAATTAATAAGTGGATTTGACTTTGCCCAGCGAGGCAATGCGCTCCTCAGCCTGCCGGATGGCGGCGGCTTGCGGATGGCTCTGCTCCTGCTCGGCTTTGTTGAGCACCTGCGTGGTGTAGTCGTAAATCTTTTCGGTCTGGGTGAGGGCCGTCTGGCGGCTGCCGCCCACTACTTCCGAGTACACGTTGATGAGGCCACCAGCGTTGATGAGGAAGTCGGGGGCATACACGATGCCGCGCTCCACCAGAGCCGGTCCGTGCACGTTTTCGCTCTTAAGCTGATTGTTGGCACAACCGGCAATAACGCGGCACTTCAGCCGGTCAATCGTGTTATCGTTGATGGTCGCACCAAGCGCACAAGGCGAGTAGATGTCCACCTCCTGGTCGTAGATTTCGTCGAGGCCCACGGCGCGGGCGCCAAAACGGGCTGCCGCTTCCAGCGCACGGTCTTCGTAGTAGTCAGTCAGTACCAACTGAGCGCCTTCTTTCTGCAGATACTCCAGCAGATAGGTACCCACGTGGCCCACGCCCTGCACCGCAATGCGCTTGCCAGCCAGCGAATCAGAACCGAAGGCCTTTTTGGCGGCGGCTTTCATCCCCATATAGGTACCGAAGGCCGTTACGGGCGACGGGTCGCCGGAGCCACCCATACTTTCGGGCAGACCCGCTACGTGCTTGGTTTCCATCCGGATGTACTCCATGTCCTTGGTGGTCATGTTTACATCTTCGGCCGTGATGTACTTGCCGTTGAGGTTTTTCACGAAGCGGCCGAACTTGCGCAGCAGCGCCTCGGTCTTCATGGTCTGGTCGCCGATGATGACGGCCTTGCCACCACCCAAGTTGAGGCCCGAAATAGCCGCCTTGTAGGTCATGCCGCGCGAGAGGCGCAGCACGTCGTTCAGAGCTTCCATGTCGGAGGCGTAGTGCCACATGCGCGTGCCGCCCAGGGCCGGGCCCAGCACCGTGTTGTGGATGCCAATGATGGCGCGCAGACCAGTTTCGTGGTCGTGGCAGAATACTACCTGCTCGTGCTGGTGCTCAGCAATCTGACTGAAAACCGACGTGTCGGTCATTTCTTGGATTTCAACCATGGGGATGGAGAAAATGAGGGTGGGGGAATTTTGGGGGAAGGAACAGAGCGGTACTTGCGTGTTGTATCTTTGAGGAGTGCGCGGCGGCGCGGCACAGCGTTTACGTTGAATGGCTCAAAACCGGCTATTGCTAGTCCGGCACAAAGCCCCGCTCCGTGGCACACACCTCAATTCGGGTGCAAAAGTAACCCAATTTCCGGTTACGGCCATTGGCGGCGCTATCTTCGCGACGGACAGGCCGTATGACTTCCGGCTTCTATTCCCTTCTGCCGTGCGCGCACTTTCCGCTACCAATAAATACCTGTTTCGCTATAAATGGCACTTCCTCGGTGGCGTGCTGTTCGTGGCTTTGAGCACGCTGCTGGCCATTTTCCCGGCTCAGATAGTGCGCTACGCCTTCGATTTGGTAAGTGAGGGCATCGACCTGTACCATCTGTTTGCGGGCACCTCAGCACAGAGTGAGGTGTATTCGCTGTTCGGGCGCAACGTGTTGCTGTATGGCACCCTCATTATTGTGCTGGCGCTGTTGCGGGGCGTGTTTCTGTTTTTCATGCGCCAGACGCTCATCGTGATGAGCCGGCACGTGGAAAACGACCAGAAAAACGAAATCTACCAGCACTACCAAAGCCTGCCGCTGGCCTTCTACCGCCGCCACAGCACCGGCGACCTGATGTCTCGCATCAGCGAGGATGTGGGCCGGGTGCGCATGTACATCGGGCCGGCGCTGATGTATTTTATGCAGCTCGTCATTCTGTTCGTGCTCATCGTGCCGCTCATGCTGATGGTAAACGTGAAGCTGACGCTCTACACACTGCTGCCACTGCCTGTTTTGAGCGTGAGCATCTTCTACGTGAATACCCTGATTGAGCGTAAATCCGACGAAATCCAACGCTCTTTGGCTTCCATGACCACCTTCGTGCAGGAGGCATTTTCGGGCATCCGGGTACTGAAGTCGTTTGTGCGCGAAGAAGACTCGCACCGGCAATTCTCCATTGCCTCGGAGCATTACAAGGAGAAGTCGTTGAGCCTGAACTTTGTGAACTCGCTGTTTTTCCCGTTGATTCTGTTTCTGGTGGGCCTGAGCACCATCGTAACAGTGTGGCTGGGCGGGCAGGAGGTTATCCGGGGCACCATCACCACGGGCAGCATTGCCGAGTTTCTGATTTACGTGAACCTGCTGACCTGGCCCGTGACGGCGCTGGGCTGGACCAGCAGCCTTGTGCAGCGCGCCGAAGCCTCGCAGGCCCGCATCAACGAGTTTCTGGACCAGAAAACCGACATCGTGTCGCGCGAGAACGTGCAGCAGGAAATTCAGGGCGACATCGTCTTTGATAACGTCAGCTTCACCTATCCTGACACCGGCATACAGGCGCTACGCAACGTGAGCTTCCGCATTCGGCCGGGCCAGACGCTGGCCGTCATCGGCAATACGGGCTCCGGCAAAAGCACGGTGGCCGTGCTGCTCTGCCGCCTGTTCGATGTGAGTGAGGGCGCCATCCGGATTGACAACGTGGATGTGCGCGACTTCGCCCTGACCAGCCTGCGCGAGCAAATCGGCTACGTGCCGCAGGACGTGTTTCTGTTCTCGGACAGCATCCGCAACAACATCAATTTCGGCCTCGATACTGCCGATGAAGCCCGTATGCTGCAGGCTGCCAAAGACGCCAACGTCTACGACAACATAATGCGCTTCCCAGAAGGCTTCGACACCAAAGTAGGCGAGCGGGGCATTACGCTGTCGGGTGGCCAGAAGCAGCGGGTGAGCATTGCGCGAGCGTTGGTGAAGGAGCCCAAAATCCTGATTCTAGACGATTCGCTGTCGGCCGTGGATACCAACACCGAAAACGCCATTTTGGGCGCCCTGCAGCGCATTATGCACAACCGGACCAGTCTCATCATCTCGCACCGCGTGTCGTCGGTGAAGCTGGCCGACGAAATCCTGGTGCTCGACGACGGCCAGATAGTGCAGCACGGCACGCATGAAGTCCTGATGCAAGACGCCGAGGGCTTGTACCGTGCACTATATGAACGCCAGCTGCAGAGCGAGGACGCAGCGTAGGCTTGCCTTGGAGCTAACTTTCTACTAGCGGATTACCCGTAGCGTGGCGCACGAGTCCTGCTGCCACAACACCTCCACCGCGTACTGCTGCAAAAGCTGCTGACGCTGCTTGTTGCCGCAGACCACCACCGTCTCACCCGTAGCAATCTGGTTTAGTGCATTAGCCTGCCGGTAGGTAAGCTGGTGCTGGCGAGTTTGCTCGGCAATGAATCCATACCATTCCGTGCTGCCATTGTAGCTCGGAGGCATCATCAACGTGTAGGCAGTCAGAGCCGGCAGGTTTTCATGTTGCCGTTGCAGGTGCCGGCCAAACTGCAGTTCCGCCTCTACAAAACGATGACGGTGCTGAGTGGTTAGGTCACTCATAAGGTTGGCGTATGGCCCCCACAGCAGCAGCAACGACCCCAACACCCACAGCACTGGCGGAAGCACAGGAAGCTGAAAGTGGGTATGTGCCGCCTGTGCTAAGGCCCCAATGCCCAGCGCCGCCAACAGTGCCAACGCAGGATAAATGGGGGCATCGTACCACGTAAGCTTGGTTTGCATGCTACTGAGCAGCAACAGATACCAGCCTACCCAGACGCCGCACAGCACGGCCAGCTGGTATTCGGGTGTGGTGCGGGCCTGGCGAATGCCTAAGCCGAAGCCAACTACAGCAAAAGCCAGCCAGAACGAAAACTTGAACTCTGCCAGCAGGCTCGTGTACCAGCCCACAGACTCCTCGTGTCCTTCCAACGATCCGCCAGCGCGTCCGCCTAGCTCATTAGCCCAAACGGCAGCCAAGTACCCCGGCCCTGCAGCCTCCCGAATGGCATAATAGCTTCCCACCATGCCCACTACCGCTAAGCCGCATAAGTATAGGTCACGCCGCCGCAACAACGTAGGCAAGTGGCCGGTAAAAGCCGCCGCCAGCACCAGCGCCGGCAAGCCCAGTACCCCCGCTACGCCTTTCGTAAATACCGCCAGCGTGAAGGCGGCCGCGGCCAGCCACAAGGCACGCCGCGACTCGGTGGCTAAGTATCGTCCGAAAGCCAGCACTCCCGCAGTTGTCCAGAGTACCAGCAAGGCATCATAGTCGCCGGTGCGCGCTACGTGCCAGCCCACATAGCCGGGTGCCGAAACCAACACGACAGCGGCCAGCCACCCCAGTAACGGTCCGCGCAAATAGCGGTGGCCATACCAGAAGAGCAGCAACGTAGTAGCCAGCGCCGCCAGCGCCGATGGCAGTCGTACCGCCAGTTCCGTGTAGCCCAGCGCCTGTATGCTCAGAGCCTGCAGCCATATCATCAGCGGAGGTTTGGTGTTCCACAGGTCCGGCTGGTCCTGGTACATCGTGATAAGCCACTGCTGGTGCTTAAGCATCTGGGCGGCGTTCAGAGCCAGCCGCGACTCATCCCAGAGCTGCATCGGCGCGCTACCCAACCGGAAAAAGAACGAGAAGAATGCCAGAGCCAGCAGAAAAAACAAGGCCAAGCAGACTGCAAGTCTGGAAGAAGAGAACTTAGACAAATGGGAGAGATGCTATAATTATGTGATACAGACGTAACGCGTATTCTCGGCACAATATTCGGCATTTTCCTTAGCCTCCTGAACGTGAAGAGTTGTGTGTCTCTGCTGTATAATCCTGCTGGCTGAAGGCACCTGCTTACCGACACAGCATCTCCGCCGCCTTCCGGCCTACTCCCGCTCCCAGCGCCACGCCCATGCCGTTGCAGCGCAAGGCCCCAAACACGCCCGGCGCCAATGGCCGCACAATTGGCTCCAGTTCAGCCCCGAAGGCCATAACGCCACTCCAGCGGTAGTCGATGCGCACGGCGCGGCCGGGCAGAATTACCTCGCGCAGCAGCTGCTCCAGGTAGTGCTGCACCTGCGGCGTGAGGCCAGGCTCGGTGGTAGCTTCGGCTTCAAAATTAAGGTGGCGGCCACCGCCCAGCAGAATACGGCCATCAATCTGCCGGAAATAGGTGTAGCCTTTGTCGTAGTGGAAGGTACCGGGCAGGTGCAGGCCGGCTATGGGTTCCGTGACTAGCACTTGCCCGCGGCCGGGCTGCGCATCAAGTTCCGGGAAAAACTGCCGGCTGAAGGCATTGGTAGCCAGCAGTACCTGGGGCGCAGATAGTGGCCCCAGCGAAGTTTGGATATTGACCAGGTTGGAACCTGATTCAAGGGCCAGCGCAGCACAGCCGTGCAGCACCACAATGCCTGCCGCCCAGGCACGCCGCAGCAAGGCTTCCATCATGCGGCCGGTATGCAGTGCTCCTTCGGCGGTGTTTTCAAGCATCACCTCGACTCCTGAAAAGCCGGTAGCAGGCAGGTGGGCAGTAGCGTCGCGGAATATTGCTGGTGCCCCAATGACGGGTGCTAGTAGCTCGTTGTAGTACGGTACGGCAGCGCGGCAGCGTTTCGCCAGCTCTGCCTCGGCAGGCCGAAACAGCTCAAATCCTCCGACCGGCTCGTAGCGCAAGGCCTCGTCGCCAAGCAGGCCCCGTAATTCGCCAAGGCCTTCCCAGCGCGCCTGTACTACTTGCACCAGCGCAGCAGTGCCACCGCGTGCTTCCTGCTCCAGCAACTCCGATATACTCCCGAAGCAGGCAAAGCCCGCGTTTTTCGTGCTGGCTCCATTGGGCAGCGTGTCCCGCTCCAGTACCAGCACGCGTGCGCCAGGGCGCAGCTGCCGCAGGTGCAGCGCCGCTGTTAGCCCAACCAGTCCTGCTCCTATAACAACGACATCGAAGCCTTGCAGAAACGTCTGATGCTCCCAATAGGAAAGCGTTGGAATACTCATCCGGCGAAAGTAAATAGTCCTGGCTTCTTGCCTGATTCTGCCAACTCGGGCAGTAAGCGGCTACGGGGTATTTGTGCATAAAAAAAGCCCGCCCGGCAACTGCCAAGCGGGCTTTCTACTAGTAAGCTCAAGCCTATTGTCCTACCATCACGCGCTTCATGCCGTGCCGCTCACCCGAGGTACATTGCACGATATAGGCGCCAGCCGGCAACCCGCTCACGTCGAGTGTGGCTACATCATTGCTGCTTAGCAGGTCGCGGGTGATGACCGGGCGGCCATCCGGACCGTTGATTTCCACGCGGGTTGGGCCAGAGGCATTCGTCCGCACCGTGAGGCGCTTTGTCACCGGATTAGTTTCGGCCCGCACTTTCAGCGCGCCGGTGTTGGTGGCTGGCTGCTCCATCTTATCGGTTACAAGGGCAAGAGGTGCAGTTGGTGCTTCAGCAGGCTTTGTGGCAGCTGTAGCCGGCTTGGCAACCGGCTTAGCAGTAGCTGCTACCGGCGATTTGGCCGACGGCTTAGCCGTAGCCGGCGCTTTAGCCGTGGGGCTCTTAACGGCCGGCTTAGCGGCGGTTTTGGTCTGGGCCTGAACGGGTGTCGACAGCAAGAAAGTGGCTACCAGACAAACGAGTGTAAAGAGTGTTTTCATACGCACGCCTAACGCAAAAGTGAGCAATACAGTATTTTGACAAAGATAGCCAAAATCCATATTCCACCTGAAAAAATATACCTAATCCACTCATAATCAAAGGCCATACTTGGCACCCCGACTTTAATAATTTCAAAATAATATTTCTCCCCTGCTACTTCCTTGGTGCCACCGGCTGGCGTGGCTTGGTCCTACGGCTTGCAGCATCCCCTCCTCCACCCGGTTGAAATATATTGGCTCACTGCAAACCTGTCTGAATCAGCGTCATTTCACCCCTGATAAAACACTGTATTTCAAAATTTTAAGCCAACACTTAATCTTTGTAATAGTCGGCTTGTCCAGCCTGCCAAGGTCTTTTGGTGAGGTGTGCTAAGCAGAAAGTGAGTAAGTTCGAAGGCTCACAACTCAATTTTCATCCTTTCCGCAATGGCTGCACCAACCCTTACCGGACTACGTGCCGGTGTCCTGCACGGCGACGAAGTTCAATCCCTTTTCCAGTATGCCAAGGCGCATTCCTTCGCGCTGCCGGCCGTAAACGTCACCGGCACCAACACGGTGAATGCCGTGCTTGAAACCGCCCATGAGGTGAATTCGCCGGTTATCATTCAATTTTCTAACGGTGGTGCTCAGTTCTTTGCGGGCAAGTACCCCTCGAACGATAACCAGCGGGCTAGCATCGCCGGCGCCATTTCCGGAGCACAGCACGTGCACGCCATGGCCGAGCTCTACGATGTGCCGGTTATTCTGCACACCGACCACGCCGCTAAGAAGCTGCTGCCCTGGATTGATGGCTTGCTAACGGCCGGCGAAAAGCATTTTGCGCAGTACGGGCAGCCACTCTACAGCTCCCACATGCTCGACCTGTCGGAAGAGCCGATTGAGGAGAACATTGAAGTCTGCAAGCGCTACCTGGAGCGGATGGCCAAAATCGGCATGACGCTGGAAATCGAGCTGGGTGTAACCGGCGGCGAGGAAGATGGCGTCGACAACTCCGACGTGGATAGCTCCAAGCTCTACACGCAGCCCTCAGAAGTGGCCTATGCTTACAAAGAGCTCAGCGAAGTAAGTCCCCGTTTCACGGTGGCTGCGGCCTTCGGCAACGTGCACGGCGTGTACAAGCCCGGCAACGTGAAGCTACAGCCCAAGATTCTGCACAACTCGCAGCAGTACGTGCAGGAGCATTTCAACACGGGCCCGCAGCCTGTCGATTTTGTATTTCATGGCGGTTCCGGGTCCAGCCAGGAAGAAATCCGCGAGGCCATCAGCTACGGTGCTATCAAGATGAACATTGATACGGACCTGCAATGGGCTTTCTGGGAAGGCATCAAAAACAACTACGTCAAGAACGAAGGCTTCTTGCAGGGCCAGATCGGCAACCCTAACGGCCCCGATTCGCCGAACAAGAAGTACTACGACCCGCGCGTGTGGCTGCGCGAAGGCGAAAAGACCTTCGTTGCCCGTCTCAAGCAGGCTTTCGAAGACCTAAACGCCGTGAATCGCCGCCCATAGGTTTCGGCACTCACGCTTGCATCAAAGCAGCTCCATTCAACTTGCTTGAATGGGGCTGTTGCGTTTTAGGGCCATCCGGCCAATATATTTCGAGTGCTGTTCAAGCCGGTACGCAAGATCCTAAGCAAAAGACAATGAGGTTGATTCGCCCCGAATAGGGCTTCTATGGGCTGTAAACAGGCCGACGCAACCGGCCTGGCGGCAGAATTTTATCGGGCAAGGGTTGTGCAACTCTCGGATTCTGCCTTACCTTTGTGTCTCAATTCTCTCGGGGTGTAGCGTAGCCTGGTATCGCGCCAGCATGGGGTGCTGGAGGTCGTAGGTTCGAATCCTGCCACTCCGACTGAAGAGTTTCTTGCTCGAAGAGCCTCTGGGAACCCCACCCGGAGGCTTTTTTCGGCCAAAAAATCTGAATTCTCTGGCGCAGCAGACTGCACCAAAGGGAAATTCGGGGTGTAGCGTAGCCCGGTATCGCGCCTGCTTTGGGAGCAGGAGGCCGCAGGTTCGAATCCTGCCACCCCGACTTCATATGTTAGGTTACCAAAAGCCCGCTGAACTTACGTTCAGTGGGCTTTTTTATTTGTAGCCTGCTGTAATTGCCCGGAGTATTCCACGTTACTTTGCCATTCCTATTTCCTCTTCTCTTATCCTTTTTCACATGAAAATCCTTATTAGCAGCCTGGCACTCAGCCTTGCTGCAGCCTCGGGGGCGCAGGCCCAGATTGCGAAAGGCACTACCCTTCTGACTGGCAACATTGGCTACACCAGCGTCACCAACAAGTCGGGCAACTACGACAGCAAAGTCAGCCGCTTCGAAGGCAACTTGGGGGCAGGGCACTTTCTGGCCGACAACCTGATGCTGGGACTGAATCTGGGCTATGTCAATGGCAACGAGGACTATCCTATTTACAATGCCATTGATCCATTTGACCCGTATGTTGCCTATGGCGAATACAACACCAAGGAATTCAGCCTCGGGCCGGTACTGCGCTACTACAAGTTTGTTGGCGGCGACCAGGCAGCTTTTTTCGGGCAGGTCGGCGGCGGCTATCGGAGTGCCCGCCAGCTCATTGATCCGGGTTTAGGATTTCCTTCCTTCCAACACGACCGAAAAGGGTTTTATGGGCAGCTAGCCCCGGGCTTCGTGTTCTTCCCTACTCCCAAATTCGGGCTGGAGCTTTCCCTGCGCGGCCTAAGCTATGAGCAGATGAAAGAGGAAGCCCGTGATTTTTCCCCTGAGACAAAGACCAGCTCACTCGATTTTGGCTTTGGCCTGAACGACCTGCGCTTTGGTGCTTCTTTCTATCTGGGTCGTAATTAGCACGCTGCACCATGAGACACTACCTATTTGGCCTCGTAGCAGCATTGGCGACAACCACTGCCGCGCAGGCACAGATTTCAGCTGGCACAGTGCTGCTGGGCGGCAACCTTGGCTATCGGCAGCAGAAAGCTAAAGTTGGGGCTACCAATTTTCGGCCGGCATACGAGGACCGTTTACGCCAAATTTCTATCAGCCCAACTGCTGGCTATTTTGTGGCCGACAACCTAGTAGTAGGAGTACAACTGAACTGGCAACGGGACGCGCATAAGTATCCTGCTATTGTCCCAGTCGTTATTAACCCAGGCCCCGGGCCGGCAACCGCCGACGTGCTGTATGGCGAGAGTACCATGCGCCGGCTGCAGGTAGGACCCTTTGCCCGGTACTACAAGTTCATCGGTAGTAAAGCCGCGTTCTACGGCCAGCTTGGCGCAGGGTACTCCGTAACGAATTACGAAGATGAGCCTCCCGTCTATATTGGCAATTCTGACACTAAGATTTCAGGGTTCTATGGGCAGTTGAGTCCGGGGGTTGTGTACTTCCCCACACCTCTGTTCGCACTGGCAGTGAGTCTGCGAGGCCTTACCTATCAGCACTTTGCTTACAGCGGAGAAGGTTACGGCAGCAATGACCGAACGTCATCCATATTCGATGCGGGCTTCCGGCTGCGCGACCTGCGCCTGGGTGCGTCGTTCTACTTAGGCCGCGGCTCTTCTCTGTAAGCGGCTCAAACAAAAAAGCCTGGCTGGAAAGAGTTTCCGGCCAGGCTTCTTTATGGCAGATAAATCCGTATTGCTTATTTCACCACCGCCCAAACTTCTACCGGGCCAGTAGTGGGAAATTTCTCCAGATATACGTTATGCAGAGTCAGATCCTGCTCCTTGGCAGCTGCCTTCACGCCGGTGTAGAGCTTATCTGGTGCTACGAGGTAGCTGGCAACGATGCGGGCATGCAACACCCGTTGGCCAGCGGCAAAAGCCCGGTAACGGTAGCCCTTAGGAAGCGCCTGCGACACGGTATCATCTACAACCAAGCCCACAAACACCTTGGCGGTTTCACTGGCTTTGGCGGGGTCGTTGTAGAAGATATTGCCGAAAGTGCCCCGCATCTTACCCGAAGTGCGGATTTCGTAGGCTTCGCGGGTCATGTCACCGAACTGCTCACTGTTGGCCGGGCCTTCGAAGTAGCGGCCGGCCAGAAAGATAGGCTGAGCCGTAGTTTCCAGCGTCACATCGGCTTTTTTGAAGCCACCCAGAAAGTAGTAGGCCACACCGGCAGCCAGAATCAGGAAAAGGGAAAGCAGCAAGAAAATCCGATTCATTTTGTACTGAAAGTGAGAGAGTAGACGTGAGAAGTAAGAAGCCGTGGGTCGAGCGTTGAACCAAGTGCTCATAAGACGCTGCAAAGGTCTCACTTCTCGCTTCTACTTTATCATGCCTGCTCACATAGTTCTAGCCAGCCAGCACGTCTTTGTACTGCATCTGGTAAAGTTGGCGGTAGTAGCCGTCCTGGCGCAGCAGCTCTTCGTGGCGGCCCGATTCCTTGATTTCGCCGCGGTCCAGCACGATGATACGGTCGGCTTTCTGGATGGTGCTCAGGCGGTGGGCAATAACAAGGGCGGTGCGGCCCTGCATCAGCTTTTCGATGGCCTCCTGAATCAGTTCCTCGGTTTCGGAGTCGACGGACGACGTGGCTTCATCGAGAATGATGATGGCCGGCTGGTACACCATAGCTCGCACGAAGCTGATGAGCTGGCGCTGGCCTACCGACAGCGTGGCGCCGCGCTCCATCACCGGATAGTCGAGAGAGCCAGGCAGGCGCTCGATGAAGCGGCGGGCGCCCACCAGGTCGGCGGCCTCCCAGATCTGGGTGTCGGTGATGTCTTCGTGGCCCAGCGTGATGTTGTCGCGGATAGTGCCCGCAAACAGGAACACATCCTGCAGCACCACTCCGATGTGGCGGCGCAGCACGCTCAGGTCGTAGGCAGGCAGATCCTGACCGTCGATGCGGATGTGGCCCTTGTTGATGTCGTAGAAGCGGCTGAGCAGGTTGATGATGCTGGTTTTGCCGGCGCCGGTAGCACCCACGAAAGCCACCGTCTGGCCGGGCTCTACCCGGAAGCTGATGTCGCGCAGCACCCATTCCTCGTCGTTGTAGGCAAACCAGACATTTTCGAACTCCACCTCGCCGCGCAACGTGGCCGGGGCCAGCGTACCGTTGTTGGGCACGAACTCCTGGCTGTCGAGCAGCTTGAGCAGACGCTCGGTGCTCACGAGGCCCAGCTGCAACGTATTGAACCGGTCGGCAATCTGGCGGATGGGACGGAAGAACAGGGCGTTGTACATGATGAAGGCAATGAGCGCGCCCTTGGAAATAGTGCCCTCAATCTGGCCCTGCGCGGCGTACCACACCAGCAGCCCCACCCCTACCGCCGCCAGCACCTCGGCTACCGGAAAGTAGATGCTGTAGTAGAGCACCGAGCGAATATTGGCGCGGGTGTGCTCCTGGTTGAGGGCCTGAAACTTGCGGTATTCGCGCTGCTCGTTGTTGAAGATCTGCACCACGTTCATGCCAGTCAGGTGCTCCTGCACGAAGGCATTGAGGCTGGCTACGGCCGTGCGCACCTCCTGAAACGACTTCTTCACCTTCTCCTTGAACACGTAGGTGCTGAACAGCAGCGGCGGAATCACGGAAAGGCTCACCAAGGTCAAGCGCCAGTCGATGTAGAACATGAAGGCCATGATGAACACAATCTGCAGAATGTCACCAATCATGGCCGCCAGGCCCTCGCTGAACACGTCGGACAGCGTTTCGACATCAGAAATGTTGCGCGTGACGAGTACGCCGATGGGCGTGCGGTCGAAGAACTTGAGGCGCAGGTTGAGGATGTGCTTGTACAGATCCACCCGGATGTCGCGCACGATGTACTGGCCCAGCCAGCCGCCGAAGTAGGTCTGGAGGTAGCTCACGAAGGCGTGCGCCACCAGCAGCACCAGCAGAATGCCGAAGCCCCGGTTAAGCCCCACCCAGTCGTTCTGCTCAATGGTCACATCAACCATCTGCTGGATCAGGAAGGGACGTAGCGTGCCCAGCACGGCCGTGGCCACGGTCAGGAACACCAACAGATAGAAGATGCGCCGATAGGGCCGCACGTACACCATCAGCCGGCGCAGCACCTGCCAGTCGAAGATGTTGCCGGATTTGGCGGGGGTAGCAGTAGTTGGGTCCAAAGTAGCGGGTGGGATGAAACGTAGTAACCGGGGCCGGTGGTGGGAAGTTGCACGGCCAGCAGAACGGCCTTAGTCGAACGTCATTTCGAACGTAGTGAGGAATCTCGCCAGCGTGGTAACCAATGAGAATACCACATCAGCCAAATTCCTTACCGCTGACTTGATGCGTCACATGTTTGGAATGACAATAACCTCGGGCGAGATGCTTCGGCTGCGCCTCTGCATGACGGGCTACCGGCCCACAAAGTACGGCAAACCGGGCGGTACCAGCTCGGCGGGCACCACATCGGGTGTGTATTCCACGCGGCTCAGGTAGAGGCCCTGAGCCGGAGCGGCGCCGCTGGCATCCACGCGGCTCTGGGCCCACAGAATCTGCTGAAACTGCGCGGGCGTGATTTTGCCCCGGCCCACACTCAGCAGCGTGCCCACCACTAGCCGCACCATGCCCCGCACGAAGCGGTTGGCCCGGATGCGGAACACCAGCCCGCCAGGCATTTCGTGCCAACCGGCCTCATACACCACGCACACATAGTGGTTTTCGCCGCCTTTCACCTTGGAAAACGCCGTGAAGTCGCGCGAGCCGAGCAGGTGGGCGGCGGCTTCGTTCATGGCGGCCACGTCGGGCGGCAGGTCCACGTAGAGGGCGCGGCCCACACTGAACGGGTCGGGCACCTGGCGCACATAGTACTCGTAGGTGCGGGCATCGGCGGAGAAGCGAGCATGAGCCTGTGGCGGCACCGGGTGAAGCGCGTAAGCCGCAATGTCGGGTGGCAGGGCACGGTTGAGGCGGTAGAGCAGGGTCTTGATGTCCAGCGTTTCCGGCAGCTCGGCCTCGAAGTGCGCTACTTGGTGGCTGGCGTGCACACCGGTGTCGGTGCGGCCGCTGCCCAGGCAAAACACTGGCTGGCGCAGCACCTGCGACAGGCAGCGGTCCAGTTCCTGCTGCACCGTGAGGGTGTTGGGCTGCACCTGCCAGCCATGGTAGCGGGTGCCGTCGTAGGCCAGATGAAGAAAGTAGCGCACTGCTTTAGGTGATGAGGTGATGGGTTGATGAGGGGACGCCTGCATGTAGTCCTGACTTTAGCCCGTTGTTCTCTACATTAGAATACAGGCCTCGAAGCGAAAAGCATGAGGCCAAAGCCTGCGCTACACGACCAACGCGTAGAGCTTAGAGTCCAGCATCTGGCCATCTTTCACTACACTTTTCCGCATCGTGGCTTCCAGCGCAAAGCCGGCCTTTTCCAGCACCTGCGCCGAGGCCACGTTGGGCTCGAACACCACGGCATACAGCCGGCACACATCAAAATGCGCCAGCACGTAGGCTGATACAGCTTGCACAGCCGCCGTAGCCAGCCCGCGCCCCCAATATGGTCGCGCCAGCCAGTAGCCGATTTCGGCCGAGCGGCGGCGCACGTCGCTCTTGAAATGCACCCCGATGCTGCCCACGGCCACACCATCCACCGCAAATGCCAAGTGCAGGTCGCGCGGGTTGTCGGCAGCCAGGGCCAGGAAGTACTCGGCATCCTGGGCGGTGTAGGGGTGCGGAAATGTGTCGCGCAGGTTCTGCCAGATACTTCGGTCGTTGGCGTACTCGGCCAACGCCGGGGCATCGGCTGGCTGCCACGGGCGCAGGCACGCACCCGGCTGGGGCAACGGCAGCGTAGGCGTGAGCCGGTAATCGGTCATATGGCTGTTGATTGATAGTTGCTGGTTATTGATGATTGCAAAGTATCGACTAACAGCTACAACCAAATTTTAACAACTGCCAATCAACAGCCGGCTAACCCATTTACATCCGCTCGTAAATCACGGAAGCGCCCTGCCCTACGCCTACACACATGGTCACGAGGCCGTAGCGCACGTTTTCGCGGCGCTGCATTTCGTGGAGCAGCGTGGCCGTGATGCGCGAGCCGGCCGCGCCCAGCGGGTGCCCGATGGCAATGGAGCCGCCGTTCACATTCACGATGTCCATGTTCAAATCCAGGTCGCGGACGCAGGCAATGCTTTGCGCGGCAAACGCCTCGTTCAGCTCAATCAGCCCGATATCCTGCAAGGTTAGGCCGGCGCGCTGCAGCACTTTTTGGGTAGCCGGCACCGGCCCCAGGCCCATATAGGCCGGATCGACACCCGCCACAGCTGACGCTACCACGCGGGCCATCGGCTTGAGGTTGAAACGCTTGAGAGCGGCCTCGTTGACAACCAGCACACCCGCGGCCCCATCGTTGATTCCGGCTGAGTTACCGGCCGTGACGGTGCCATCGACGGGCTGGAAGGCGGGCCGGATAGAAGCCAGCTTTTCCATAGTGCTCAGGCGCGGCGGCTCGTCGGTATCGAACAGCGCGGCAGCCCCCTTGGGGTTGGCCACGAACACCGGCGCAATTTCCTTGCGGAAGCGCCCTTTCTCGGCGGCCCGGTGGTATTTGCGCTGCGAGTTGAAGGCAAACTCGTCCTGCTCGGTGCGGGTGATGCCGTACTTGCGCGCTACGTTCTCCGCCGTTTCGCCCATGGCAAACGGGTGGTGCATTTTGCTCAGCTTGGGGTTGGTGAAGCGCCAGCCCAGCGTAGTGTCGTGGGCCGTCAACTCGCGCCCGAAGGCGGTTTCTGACTTGGCCATCACAAACGGGGCGCGGGTCATGCTTTCGGCCCCGCCAGCTAGGTACACGTCGCCTTCGCCAGCCATGATGGCGCGCGAGGCATCTGTAATGCTCTGCAGGCCGGAGGCGCATAGGCGGTTCACGGTGCAGCCCGGCACCGTGATGGGCAGGCCGGCCAGCAGCGCCGCCATGCGGGCTACGTTGCGGTTGTCTTCGCCGGCCTGATTGGCGGCGCCAATAATTACGTCTTCTACCGCGGCTTTATCGAGGGAAGGGTTGCGACGTAGCAGCTCGCGTAAAATGTGGGCGGCTAGGTCGTCGGGACGGACGCTACTCAGGGCTCCTGCGAAACGGGCAATCGGAGTCCGGACGGCGTCAACTATGTAAGCGGTAGGCATTGGTAAGTTCGGATGCAGTTATTCCAGTCGTTGTTGGCTACTTTTGCCGGCCCGGCGGCACTGCCGACGGCCTAAACTGACAAAACACAAAGATGATACAAAGAATCCAAAGCGTATTCCTGCTGCTGTTGGCCCTGTGCATGGTAGCCGTGCTGTTTCTGCCCCTCTGGCACAAAGCCGACCCTACTACCGGCCAGGAACTGACCATGACGGCCCTGGAATTTAGCTACAACTTCGAGACGAAAGGCCCGGAAAATGGCCTCACGCCACCCGGCCCGGTCTGGGTTATTGCGGCGTTTGCGGCGGCATCGGCGGCGGTGGCGCTGTTCGAGATTTTTCAGTTCCGCAACCGGTTCCTGCAGCTCAAACTGGGCATGCTCAACCTGCTGCTGATTTTGTGCACCATCGGGGCCGGGTTCTACTTCTCCACCCTGGGCGAGCAGGCGCTTAACGTGAAGATGCTGGGTTCCTACCAGGCCGGCTTCTACCTGCCCACGCTGGCGCTGATGCTAAATCTGCTGGCGAACCGCTTTATCCGCCGCGACGAGCAGTTGGTGCGTAGCATGGACCGCCTACGCTAGGCTAGTATCGTCTTCCACATGAAAAAGGCGGCCCCACCTGTGTGGGGCCGCCTTTTTTGTGTACATGTAGCTAGTTCTTTATCGTTGCTGCTGAGCCAGATATTCCTGGAATTCGCGGGCAGTAGCCGAAAACGTAAAGCCTTCATTCAAACGGTACAGATTCTGGCGGTCAGCCACACGCCCGGCTCCAAACTTAGCCAACTCCAGTTTCGACGACTCAAAACTCAACTCTTTCATCAGCAGAGCCAAGTCATCCGCCTGGATGGTGGTTTCACTTAAGGCCTGCTGCAGCAGAGGCAATCTGTCCTTATCGAACGATTGGCGTTGCACGGCCGCACGGAGTGCATCGACATCCTGAGGAGCCATCACGCGGTTATAGCTCACGCCACCGCCAGGGTAATAGCCTCCGTTATCTTGGTTGCCAGTAGTATATTCCCCGTTGCCATAGCCACCCGGCTGATTGATAGGAGGGTGGCTGCCATAGCCGCCGCTTCCATAAACCGGGCCGCCGTTTGGGTAGCCACTAGGCCCATTGCCATAGTAGCCCCCACGCAAAGGAACAGCTGCTACTTTGCGCAACTCCGGTGCGCGACCAGGGCGGGTTAGAAGCACAAAGCTAGTTTCCAAGCCAGGGTCGAGAAATACTCGGGTGCGGTAGCTGATAGCCCGGCCATTAGCCGTCGGAATCAGAAACTCAGCCATGTGGGTGCCGGCCGCAATCCGGTCGAGGTGCACTTGGCGGGCACCACCACGCGTGAGTGGGCGGCCATCAAAACGCAGGTCGAACGGCACCCCACGCTCAGAAGCGAAATTGACATTAGCTGGAGCAGCCTGTAGGCGAGCTGCCGCAACCAAAACCATAGTCAAACAGAAGAGTAGCGCCTTTTTCATCGTAGTAGCAGGTGTAGTCGGAAGCGGTTCAGTTGCATCCGTATTCCTGCTAAGCCAAGGATTGTGCCAGTTCATAAAGTCAACGTTTGGCGGCCTTCCCGCATCCCAAGAATTGCTACTTGCAACCTGACTGACGAGGTTATTTGCGTTGGTTTCGAACACAAAAAAGCCCCTGCGTTTTAGAAACGCAGGGGCTTTTTTATGCTCAGCTTTTCAGCAATGCTTACTCAGCAATCTTGGTCACCTTGAATTCCGTGCGACGGTTGCGCTGATACTGCTCTTCCGTTTTGGCATTCTTGATTTCCGGACGGGTCTCGCCATAGCCTTTGGCCGTGATGCGCGACTTGTCAATGCCTTTCGAAATGATATAGTCTACAGCCGACTGTGCACGTTTCTGCGACAGGGTCTGGTTGTAGGCATCCTTACCACGAGAGTCAGTATGCGAGCTAAGCTCGATAGTGATTTTCGGGTTGTCGTTCAGCGTTTCTACCAACTTGTCCAGCTCGGCAGCAGCATCCGGGCGGATATCAGCCTTATCGTAATCGTAGAAGATGTTCTCGACGCGAATAGCCTTGTTTTTCACGATTTCGGTCAGGGTCAGAGCTACCGGCAGACGAACATCGTTCATTTCGTTGGGCAGTTGGTCCTGCGAAGGTTTGCGACCTACCGTGCTCAATGGCGCGCGGGCCGTGAAGAAACCGGGGCGGTCAGCTACCAGCGAGTAGTTAGCAGCAGCCGAGTCCAGCTTGATGCTGAATTTACCTTCTGCATCAGTCGTTACGGTCTGCAGCTTCTGGCCGTCGCGGCCGAACAGGGCCACTTCTTCGTTGCTGGCCGGAGCCGTTACGCCGGTTTTGTCGTTGCGTGTTACTACTGTACCATCAGCGTAGAACGTAACCAGCTTGAGCGCCTTCTTGCGGAACATGTAGAGGTCGTCCGAGCCTTTGCCGCCTGCGCGGTTGGAGGAGAAGACACCAACATCTTTCGTCGTGAAATAGGGGGCGAAGTCGTCGCCGGAGCTATTGATAGGGGCTCCAAGGTTGGTCACCTTGCCCTTATCTACCATGAAGATGTCGAGCTTGCCCAGACCAGGCTGCCCATCCGACGAGAAATACATCGTGCCGTCGGGAGACACCGCCGGGAAATTTTCGTTGCCGGGGGTGTTTATCTGGTCACCCAGGTTTTCGGCGGGCGAGAAGCGGCCGTTCGGGCCTAGGGTAGCTTTGTAGATGTCGTTGCCGCCCAGACCACCTTTGCGGCTGGAAGCGAAATAGAGCGTCTGGCCATCGGGAGCGAAAGCCGGAGCAAAGTCATCAGCAGTACGGTCGTTGATGTTGGCCAGTACCGGCTCACTCCAAGCGCCGTTCTTGAAGTACGAAATCCACAGGTCAACGCTCAACAGGCCTTTCTTCGAGCCGTCGTTGGAGCGGGCAAATACCATCGTTTTGCCATCCGGGGTGTAGGTGGCGCTGGCTTCGTGCTTGTCTTCGGTGTTGAAAATAGGCTCCAGCTTGCGCACCGTGCCGCCGGTCATCTTGTCGGCATCGTCAAACTTGACGGCGTACAAATCGTTGAAATTCTCGCCGTTGCCCAGAAACTTCTTGCCTTCGCGGCCGGAAGCAAATACGAGCTCCTTGGTATCCGGAATTAAGGAAGAGCCAAATTCAGCGGATGGTGTGTTCACCTGATCAAGAGGCATTACCTCGTTGTTGGTGCGCATTGCCACGATGATGTTAGCCATCTTGGCGTTTTTCGATTCCATTTCGGCGCGGGGAGCGAGGGCGCGGCCAGCATTTGCCTGGGTGTAGGCATCAAACTGTTGCGCAGCTTCGTCATACTTGCCGTTAGCCTTCAGTGCCTGGCCGTAGTAGAACTGAGCATCGGGGGCTTTTACACCGCCGTCGATAGCAGCTTTGTAATAGCTTTCTGATTGCTCAAGGCGGTTGGAAAGGCGGTAGGCCTCTGCCAAACGGTAGTTTGCCGTGGCTACATCCTTGCCTTTTGCGACATCGGCTTTGTACAGCTCAATGGCGGTTTCGTACTCGCCACGAGCAAAGCGTTTGTCTGCTTTACTCATGCCGCCGGAGGTTGCGCAGCCGCTCAGCAGGGCGGTGGAACCGGCTGCGGCGCAAACCAGTAGTAGTTTCTTCATAGGTGGTGAAGGGTGGAGTTGAAGACGAGCCGGCCTTCAATTGGGCCAACCTGGGCCTAATAATACTAAGTTTGAGCAGGATTATAGCCGTAAAGCGAAATTTTTCCCATTTCTAGCCGAAGTACCGAGAGAGCCAAGTTGTGCCCGCAGGGGCTGGAAATGCGCTTTTCAGGGTATCTTTTCGAGAAACAGTAGCATCAAAATAAGGTGTGGTTGAGGTTAGCTGGCCAGCTTCCACCGCCTCTTTCAACTGGCGCCGGTCCAGTAAGCGCACCTGTTCATCTACCAGAAAGGCCAACTGGGATTTCTCCAACAACGATATATCCAGCAGTTGCTCTAACTCCCGCACAAACCGTACGGAAGCATCAATGGAGCAGCCGCTTGCGTCAGCCACCGCTTCATCGAGCCCGACTACCAGAAACTGATGGTGCAACACTTCTGCGGAAGCCTGCAGGGTGCGGCCATGGCTGGTCCACTCCTCCGCAAAACGACTAAGCAATGGCTGGATACGGGCTTCTTCTGCCTCTGTGAGCGAGCGGCTGGCCTGATAAATCCAGACGCGGGCAGAGGCAGGTAATTGGTCGAAAGGAACGTACATCGTGAGCAGGTTAGAGCGTGCCACCCCAGTGGCGCAAGCCTTTGGGGCGCTAATTATTTACAAAAGAAACAGCCCTGCCGGAAGTTCCGGCAGGGCTGTTTGGTATTTCACGTTTCCAGCAGGGTTAAACGGAATCTAAGCGTTCAGGCCTTCTGCCGAGGCAATGAGTTCGGCTAGGTCAAATACCTGCACGTCCGATTCACGCTCCTTATTTTTCACGCCGTCGGCCATCATGGTCATGCAGAACGGACAGGCCACAGCAATAACGCTACCGCCCCGGTTGGAGCCAGCTGGCAGAACTGGCGCGGTGCTTTCTACGCCCTGCAGATTTAGCAGCACGTCGGCGTCGCCGTCGAGGGTGGCCAGGGCTTCCTCGGCGCGCTCCACGTTGATGTCTTTCTTGCCGGGCTCGGGCTCTTTCCACATCTGGGCACCACCAGCGCCGCAGCAGAGGCCGTTTGTTTTGCAGCGCTTCATCTCCAGCAGGTCGGCGTCCAGCACCTCCAGCACGGCGCGGGGCGCTTCGTAGATGTTGTTGGCACGGCCCAGGTAGCAAGAATCGTGGAAGGTGATGCGGCGTCCTTTAAACGACTCGCCGCCTTCCGCCTTCACCTTGCCTTCGTTGATGAGTTGCTGCAGGAAAGTGCTGTGGTGAATCACCTCGTACTCGCCACCCAGGGCCGGATATTCGTTCTTGATGGTGTTGAAGCAGTGCGGACATGCCGTTACCACCTTCTTGATGCCGTAGCCATTAAGCGTGGTAATGTTCTGCATGGCCTGCATCTGAAACAGGAACTCGTTGCCAGCACGCTTAGCCGGGTCGCCGGTGCAGCTTTCTTCCATGCCCAACACGGCGTAGTTCACACCTACGTGCTCCAGAATGCGCACAAAAGCACGGGTTACGCGCTTGTACCGGTCATCAAAGGCGCCGGCACAGCCCACCCAGAACAGAATTTCCGGCGTTTCGCCCCGAGCGGCTAGGTCAGCCATCATCGGAACAGATACTTGACGTTTGGCAGTTTGCTCAGCCATTATAAGGTCGTTTTTTATGTCATCAGGCAGGGCGAAAACGCGGAGCCTGTTTGCTTATCTGATGTATTGGCAGCGCAGTGATGCACTACCTATTTTGTGCTACCTGATGTGCTTCTTAAGCAGTTGCTCCGGCCTTATCGGTCACGTACAGCTCATCGGCCCAGTTGAAGCGGTCCGACGGCGAGAAGGCCCACGGCGCACCATTATTTTCGATGTTCGAGAACATCACGTTCAGCGAGTTTGGCGCAGCCGACTCTTCCAGCACTAGGAAACGGCGCATCTCAATGATGCTTTCCAGTGGGTTGATATTCACGGGGCAGGCTTCCACACAAGCATTGCAAGTGGTGCAAGCCCACAGTTCCTCGGGGGTCACGTAGCCGCGTAGCAGCGTGTGGTTCTCCTTGTCGAGCTGTTCCTGCGGGTCGTGCTTAGCTTCCTTGCCGTAGAGGTTAGGGTTGAAAATCAGCGGCGAGTTGTACTTCTCCTCCATCCGGTCGCGCGTATCCATGATGATTTTGCGCGGCGAGAGCAGCTTGCCGGTCAGGTTAGCGGGGCACACCGAGGTGCAACGGCCACACTCGGTGCAGGAGTACGCATTCAGCAGATTGGTCCAAGCCAAGTCGTTCACGTCTTTGGCTCCGAAGGACGTGGGCGCCGCCTCCGCTCCTTCCGAAACTGGCGGCGTAGGGACTTGGTACGTGGGGTCCATCATGGCTTTCACCTCGTGCGTGATGCTGTCCACGTTCGAGAACTGCCCCTGCGGCATCAGCCGCGAGAAGTACACGTTCGGGAAGGCCATGATGATGTGGAAGTGCTTGGAGCTGGGCAGGTAGTTCAGGAACAGCAGAATACCTACAATGTGCGCCCACCAGCCCACACGCTCTAGCACATGCAGCGCAGTAACACTATCCGGAAACAGGCCTGTGAGCAAGCTACTGACCGGAAATGCACCCGGCAGATCTTTGCCTTCCAACTGATGCATCTTCAAGTCTGCAGTGTTCATCATAAACAGCGCCACCATCAGAATTACTTCGATGTAGAGGATTACGTTGGCATCCATCCGAGGCCAAGCACGCATCTCGGGGCCCGTAAACCGGCGTACGACACTGCCGTTGCGACGCCACCAGAAGGCTGCCACTGCCAATATCACCAGCGCGCCCAGCACCTCATTGGTGCCCGTTAGCGCCGAGTACAGCGGCCCCATGAAACCGAGCACCCGGTGTGTCCCAAAGATGCCGTCAATCAGGATTTCAATGACTTCAATGTTGATGACAATGAAGCCGACATAGACAATCAGGTGCAGGAAAGCCGGCGTAAGGCGCTTGAACATCTTCTGCTGCCCGAAAGCCACCAGCAGTGTCTTCCAAAGTCGCTCGTTCACGTTGCCACTCATGTCCCGGTCGCGCCCGACGAGGATGTTGGCTCTGATCTTCTGCGCTTGCCAGATAAACAGGCCGAAGCCTGCTACTGCCACCAGCAAGAAGATGATGTTTTGAAAGGAGAAATGCACGGGAAAGGGTAGGTTTGGGGTTGGAGCCGAAATATAGTCGTTATGCATAACAAATTACTTGTTTTGCCTCCGATAGTTTTCAGCCAGAACATTTTTTTACGTTACGGCTTGCGGGATGGAAATGGTTTACTACTTTTGTGCTCTCCAACGGCTACAATGGCCTGCGGAGCACCCGGAGCTGGTAATGTAGCTCAGTTGGTAGAGCACAGCACTGAAAATGCTGGTGTCGTTGGTTCGATTCCAATCATTACCACTAGAAACCCTCTTAGCACTGCGCTGAGAGGGTTTTTTGTTTTCTGGGGTACTCCAAAGGGGACAAAGGTGGGGGCTCGCGGATAGACTAGTGTACATTCCTGTACTTTTAGACAATATTTTATAGCAATTACGAGAATGCAACACATAATCCCCTTCGATGCTTACACCAACACTCAAACTCTGTCAGAATTCCTATTAGACAACAGACACGTCAAAGTAATAATTGAGAAGCCTAAGCTTGAGTCTGTACTTGTCACAATGAATAGTGTCAATACAGTGAAGCCATTTCATGTAGTATCACTTGCCTGCCTGCTGGAGGAATACTATATCGCTGGTATAAGCATTTTGTTTGCGCACAGCACATCCGATGTTTATGCATATATGCAAAACATCGGTTTCACGGACATGTGGGCCAAAGGTAAAGCACTTAAGCACACAGGATTTACACCGGTAAATGACCCTACTGCATTTGCGGTATGGAAAGCTGATCCAACGCTAATGACGGATTATGTTAACAGTGCTTACAGCCATTATAAGTACAGCTTTTTCAGAGAGAAGGACATTGCCATTCTGACTACCTACTTGACAGAGATATTTAATAATGTGTTCGATCATGCTTTCGCTAAAGGAGCAACTACCAGAACAGCATTTGGTATGCTACAGTACTATCCTCGCAATAAGAGGCTTTTCATCTCCGTTTCTGACTTCGGGATGGGGATACCAGCTTCAGTTAACAGATTCCTAAGAGATAACCAACTGCCCGAATTAAGCCCACCTGAAGCCCTGTACAAAGCTAGGACTCTTGGGTTTTCATCGCAGTCACGCCCACATAATAAGGGGCTAGGGCTGGACACCTTACGTACAGGCCTTACGTCTCTCCGAGGCACATTGACCATTCAAACATCTCAAGCTATATATCACGTCAGCCGAGATGGCAAGGAAACTATATATCCATTACCGGGGATCAATTTCCCAGGAACGACTGTTAATATCAAGATTTTCTATAACGGGCTATCTGAGCATGAACCTGACGAAATCCAAGATGAGGCCACGCTGTTTTAACATCGGTTTCGTATACTGCTTAAGTTTCCCACCTTCCAATTGAGCCCACAGACTATGAGCAATGTAGCATCAGATGGTGTGGTATTGAATATTTCCGATATCACGCCAGGAACATACAGCAACGTAGATGGCCTGACTTTGCTGATCGCCATTAAAAATGCATTTGATAACCAAGCGGAATATGTCACTCTATCATTACAAGGCGTTATTGGGTTTTCAAGCTCGTTCTTGAATTCGTCCCTTGGCACCTTATATGAGGAGATGGGTATCGCTGGTTTCAAGCGTATTCGGTTGGTCAATTACAAGCCAGCCCAACTCGTGCAACTAAAAAAATACATGACTGATGTAGTTCAGTTGCATAAAGCCGAATAGACTGACACCCAACACATATATAAAGCCCTGGTATGATATCATACCAGGGCTTTTTCGTCCTGAGCTATGTTATGACAGCAGGCAGTCAATCATCCTTATTCCTTAGTTTGTTCAACGGGCCTCTGTCAACATCCGCACTATCACTTACTTGTTCAAAAGATATGTTGCGTGGATCAATCCAGATATCCTTCATTTCGCCGGTATCAAGGTCCTCTTGATACCCTCTGATCAGCCCATGCACTTGTAGCGTTACATGATAATCTGGATAGCTTGGACTATTAGTCACACTTACTTGAGCGCGGTACTTAGCACCCATGAAGATGCTTGTTAGGCCCTCATCACGATTAATATCGCCTTGGTACTGCATATGGTAAGCTGCTATTTTAGCGCGAATGGCATCAAACGTTATTCTATCAGCGCAACTGTATGTAATGTAAGGATAGTGATCTACCTGACTACGCAATTCAATTTGACCAACTGATTCTTGTTTCATGTTGTTGAAGAACCAATAGGCTTTGAAAATCGAATCGCCTTCTGAAACAGTTTGATTAAACTTCCATCCTCTTTTTGCTAAGTAGGCATCCATATCGAGGCGACTTAGCCCATTGAGATGAATCAACTGATCAAAGCTAAGCCCTTGGGAATGCGTCAAGCCTACTGTGCATACAGTTAGGAATAGGGATAGTAGAAGTGCTTTCACAAGTATTTGTTTCAGATTCTGCTGTTCGGAAACATCATTTCAATTGACCTCTTTATAGCGGTAGCCGGCATCCTTAACATACTGTGCCAGATAAGCCCCATGCGAACTGGCATTCATCAAGCCCACATAGATGCGTTTAGGCACGCCGTAGTATTGATATACAGAGCCATTTCTGAACTCGACTTCCAATATCTCAGCCTTCTCATCATAGCCTATTGAGGCAATGTTGTTGGACTGAACACGGGTACGTGGTATAAGGAATGCTTCATAAGCGGGTCGTGCCACTGCCGCAACATGTCCGGGGTCTAGCCCAAGGGCGCTAGCTACTACTGCAATGGCGTATAGTTTTCGCATACAATCAAGATGTAAGGGGTTATTGAAAGGTACAGCGAGTTCCACTCTGGGCAGAGGGATACTCCTCTCTATCAAAATCTTTGCAAAGTGCGTAGTGCGTAACCGTTACGCACCTACGCATTCTACGCACTAAAACACACTGTAAGGAGCAATCATCACTTGACTTAATCAGGTCGGCAATAAAATTGGGAGCTTTCTTTCCTACTTCCCAGACCTATACTCCTACCACACCGAATCAAAATCTAATCCTATATGCATGCCCCAAACATTATCATTAAATGGCAAAGACCAACGCATTGTATACCAGCAAATTGAATCACACTTTACAATGTATAAACTCATTCCGATAGAGCAAAAATTTATTGTTTATATTATTTTTCAGTGCGCTAACAAGGTGAGTATGTTTAAGCTCAGGAAGCAGATATTCGCTTTCGCCTGACACTTTTACACACCTTTTAAGAGCATGAACCCACTTAGTGAACCCATCTCCACACTGGGCACAACCATTGCTACTGCTATCCAGCAGACTATAAACGCAGCCATAAGGTCTGCTACTCAATCTCTCCGGGATGAGTTAGAAGTACTGCGCCAGCTCAACGACCAGTACGTTGACACAACCACGGCACAGAAAATCATGGGCTGTAGCCGCAAGTGGCTGGAAACCGAACGCAAGAAGCCCGGCACTGTGCTCATCGTCAGCTACGCCGGAAGCAAGCCGACCTACTCCCGCGCTTCGCTCCACGCCTACCAAATGTCCCGCACTGTGACGCCTCATCGAAAACATTCGAGGCGCGGGTAGCATACAATCTGGCTCGATTAGTTAGTAGCACTTCATACAGCCACGAAGCCCATTAGCCTGTGCCTGTCCTGCTGTCAGGTTTTTGACCTCATGTGAGCAACGACGGAGGGCCGCGCAGTCGCGGTTGCCGTGATAGACTTGCGTGGTCCCATTGGCACAGACATAAACGGCTGTAGCCGTATTTCTCGTGTTGCCAGTCGAAGCAGCTGGAGATAGGATAGGGACAGTGGCTGCTCCTGTGAGGGCAAGTAATAGCCCGAAGCCTACAAATAGTCTTTTCACTATATATGACTGAGTTGACATTATTGCAATATGGCAACTTCTCTATCTGTATACAACATCAGGCCAGAAAGAGAAAGCTCCCTTAGCCTGGGTGGTGCATGGCAACTGCTTATTCTGTTTGCTGGTGTAGTAGGAGAGAACAAAATGGTTGTCTCTAAACTCCTTGCTGCATTCCTGTTTTTCAATTCCTCGAAGCATTCCTGCTAAAGCCAGCCTACTGGATAACCTACCCCAAACGCGGCGTCAAAGCGGTAACTTGTAAGAGTTCGGGCAGCCTTTGCACCCGACCAAACAATGCTGACCCACTGCCCAATTGAATACAGGCTTTCCTTCCGCTCTCACCCACTCGCTAACCGGCCCCGGCCCGGTCGGCGACCATTCCGGCATCACGCTCCGCAGTATAGGGGCCGATGTATTTCACTACACGCTGATTCCGCTAAGCGGCTCTGCGGCAACTGCGCCGGATATGAGTCTAGCCCGGCGCATGGACCTCTTTCTGGGGGAGACGCATCTTGCCGCGCTGGACTTCAACGCGCCCTATGAAGGGAAGCCCTTCTCTATCACGCACAACGGCGTGGAGTACGAGGGAAACTTCTTTCACGGCGAAATCGACTTTAAGCCCTCGCTCGCATGGTCGCGATAGACAAACGCATCACGCGCTTTGTCTGGTACAAAGCCCCATTGAGCTTGCCGCTGGCCGTGTGGAAGTCTAACATCCGCGTTGTACGGGTGGTCAACAGTGTTGGGTCGGGCTTTGTCAGCTACGACCCAACCAAGAGCCTGAACGGCCTGCTTACCATCCAGACAGGTATGGTCGTGGAACTGGATGCCATCGGCTGGGAGAACGGCGGCTTTACCATCGACAACGGCGAAGCTGCGCCAACAGGCGGCGTGTCCGACCACGGGGTGCTACAGGGCTTGGGCGACGACGACCACCCGCAGTACTTTAACGCGGCCCGGCTGACGCAGGTACTAGCCACTGCCAACGAAGCCAACCGGAACCGGGCCAACCATACCGGGCGACAGGATATCAGTACCATTGAGGGGCTGCAAGCGGTGCTGGACGGGAAGGCGGCTGATATGCACTTGCATACCCCGTTGCAGGTGGATGGATTCACTGCCGACCAGATAGGTCCCGGCTCACCGGCCGGAAACTTGATTGCGGTAATGCAGTGGATGCTTGCGCGGGATACGGGCACGCCTACGCCTACTCAGCTGACAGCGCCCACCGGCAGCCAGGCCACGGCCCTGAGCACCACCTCACTCAACATCACGGCCTCAGCAGTCCCGAACGCGAGCAGCTACAAGTTGCTGCGCAGCGCCACGTCGGGCGGCACCTTCGCCCAGGTCGGTGGGGCCTTGGCCTCGCCGGTCTACACGGATTCCGGCCTGAGCAACGCCACCACCTATTACTACAAGTGGCAGACAGTGGGCAACGGCACTACCTACTTGAATTCACCCTTGGGCGTGGAGTTCAGCGGCACGACGCAGACCAGTACCACGACCACGGCCCTCACAGACGATACGAGCAACGCCGCCACTTTCACGCCCGAATCGGGCAGCACCCGCGAGCAGTGGGGTTTTGAACTTCTCCCCTAATCCGACATGGCGTTAACTCCCCTTACCTCTGCCAACAGTGCCGTCCTACTGAACGGTGACGTGGTGTTTTTTGTCGGCAACCAAGCCATTGCGGCCAACAAGGTGCGCATTGCCCGCCTCGATGGCAGCGGCACCGACAAGCTCAACCCGGTGCCCTTCACCGTGGGCACGCAGAACATTTTGGTCACGGCCATTGGCACCAGCCATATTGTGAGCGGCGTAGCGCAAGCCCCGCAGGCTCGCACGATGGCGCTGCTAGCCGGCAGCGGCGTGTACGCGGCCTACAACTCATCTACCCATGTATTCGGGCAAAATGGGGCCACGGCGGGCGACATTCGCCTGACCTACGTGCCCCAACTGGTTGCCTACATCAACTCGGTGAAGGCCAATTACACGCAGGTGATTGCCCTGTACGAAGGCATGATTAACGGGCTGGAATATTTCAGCCTGCCCAACACGGCGGCAGAACAGGCCAAGGCCGATGAGCTGATTGCTGATATGCGGGCTGGGGCGAATGCCGTTGCCGCCACGGGAGCGAAAGTTATTCTGCTGACCTCGCCACCCTCGCACCGCTCCGAGCAAACCGTGAGCATTGCGCAGGGCGCAGCCGTGGAGCGAGTGCGGCAGACGGTCAACAACGACATGATTGCCAACTTCGCTCTGTACGGGGCGCTGGGAGCGACTGCCTCGCACCGTGACGACCCGCAACTGTACCCGTACCGAGCCTACGAAACCTACCCCGACTACTACGCTGATGCCACGCACTACACCATTGCCGGGCAGCAATTGTGGGGCGAGCGGCATTTGCTGCCCGAAGTTATGCGCGTGGCCAAGCTGCCCAACCCGGTAGTTGAGCCGCCCGTGAGCGACAACCCTGACGACACGCCGCTTTCGCTTGAATGGCTGGAAGCCGATGTGGCTACTGTAGGCAGCAACAATACGCTCACGCGCATGGACGGGCAGGATGGCTTTGATGTGTCGGGCGCGTTCAGCAAGTATGCCATTGGCCCTTCCAACGATACCAACCGGGGCTACGTTGAATTTCTGTACCGCAACTCCCTCAGTGGTATAGTAGTGGGCCTGTGTACGGAGCGCCGCGCTGGGCATAGCATTCTCGATATTCGCTACGGCTTCAACCTCGATGGGCTGCTGGTCAAGGACTACGGCACCCAGCGCGGCGAAGAGCAGACCCTTTCCGACACGTTTACCACAGATACCCTGCTGCGCATTGCCATTGTGGGTAACAATGTAGTGTTGAGCGTTGGAGGCACGACGCTTTCCACGTTGCCGCTGGCAGACGAAGACGTGAGCAAGGCATTGTTTGTGTCGGCAGTCCTGAGCAAGAGCACGGGCACCATAAAGAACCCTATTATTCAGGGGGCCAACGTACTCCCCGCCTTCTACTACGAACCCAGCGGCACGATCAAGCGCCAAGAGGATAGCGCCGACGTGCGCCTTTCGCCTGGCGACTGGACCATCGAAGCCGCCCCTTCGGGCAACCCGGCCGCATTCGGCGGGGGCGATGCCTACGCCACCAACAACGGCGCGTGGCAGGAGTCCACGGTTCCGGCCGGCTGTACGCAGGCCGTATTTGAGGGCTTTGTAAGTAGTGGCGGCGGCACGTATGAAGTGTCGGTAAACGGGGAGGTAGTAGCCACCGGCTCGCAGTACAGCTCCTTCAACAACCGCCGACCTTACTTCGCTACCATCCCCAACCTGCTGCCCGGCGACGTGGTGCGCATGACCAAAACGGGCGGGGCCGTCATGTTTGCCGACCAATTCAAGTTCCTCCCTTAAAATTAGCTTGCTCACTGAAAACGGCCCCGTGTAGCTTCACACGGGGCCGTTTTGCTTCTACATCGGCCGGTCAGCAATGGATGCAAAATTGTTTCGATTAAGCTCTGCATCACAAGTCACCGTGTCGATGACATGAAGGACGCAAGGACTGCTTTCTGGCCTCTAGTTGTGCGGCTCGACGTCGTAGCGCCTGCTGATACTCTTCGTCCGCCTCCTGCTTCCAGTCTTCAGGTGCGTTTTCCCAATCACACATCGGATACGGCGGATTAGGGTAACGTACCTCACCAGCGAAGAAATCATAAATCGAGTGCCATACGGTTCTAAGCCACTGCATAGAATTGGGTTGAAATGGTTGCGGCAACGTTGCCTTTGGGAGTATAGGGCATCATCCAATCGGGGGCAGAAATCCGCTTTCTCGGGCATATTCACGCAGTCGAAGTAGAAGCGAAGGAACAGGAGCTCACCAACCTAGTGGCCAGTAATTAAGCGGCCGCGCATCCGCCTCCCTGCTCAGGCCGCCTGGGAACTCGGCCCGAGCAGCTGCCAGACGTGGCGCGAGATGACAATGTGCACTGGCTGCGTGTTGAGCACGTCTTGTTGAAATTCAAACACAAGTGGGTCGGCAGTGGTATCCAGAATACTAGCGCCCAGAATGGGGCGTGACGGGGAAGCAGAATAGGGCAAAGCGGAAAGATTAAGCACGGATAAAAAGTAAGTCGTCCCAGCAGGTGGTGTAGGCGGGCGTACGCCACTGGCTTTGCCCCACCCACGGTACCTGCGCGTGGATGTTGGCTGGCAAGGCCACCGCGAACTGCACGGTGTTCTTGCCAAACCGCTCGTTGAGGCGGTCCAAGTCGCTCATCAATTTGGCGCGGCGCTCCGCCTGTTCGTTCGACTCAAAGAGTAACAACTGTTGTTGCCCGGCCGTTTCCAGTCCGTCCAGAATTACACCGGCTTTGCGGTACACAGCACCCGGCTCCCAGATGCGCTTGAGCGCGGTCCGCGTGTAGCGCAGCAATTCCACCGTATCACTGGTGGCTACGGGCAGCGTCAGTACCGACGAGCGGGTATGCGGGGGCGGTTCGGTGCCGAAGCGGTTCTTGCTTATAAAGACCGTGAGCGTGTTGGCGGCCGACTGTTGCCGGCGCAGCTTCTCGGCGGCCCGCGAGGCGAAGTACGCCACGGCGGCCACTACATCGGTAAAGGCCGAGACGGGCTGGGCAAACGTGCGGGTGCAGGCAATGCTCTTGCGGCTCAGGCTGCCATCCTCACTAGGGGCCAGACCGTGGCAAGGCGTGCCCTGCAGTTCGCGCACGAGACGCGCTCCAACCACGCCTCCTAATTGCTTTCTTGCCCATCCCTCCGACATTGCCGCCAGCTGCGCGGCCGTGCTGATGCCCTGACTATACAGCTTCTGGGTATACTGCCCGCCAATACCCCATACGTCCTCTACGGGTGTTTGCTCCAGGGCCCATTGCACCCGTTCCGGCGTATCCAGATGCAGCACCCCGTTGAGCAGCGGCGACTTTTTTGCCAACCGATTAGCGAGCTTCGCCAGGGTCTTGGTGGGCGCAATGCCGATGCAGACGGGAATGTGCGTGCGCTTGCGGATCTGGTAGCGCATTGTTGCGGCCAGCGTCGCTAAGTCCCCGTGGTAGCGCCCCATGCCGTGCAGATCCAGAAAGGCTTCGTCAATGGAGTACACCTCTACCTCCGGCACGACTGAACTCAGGTAGTGCATTACGCGGGCCGACATATCCCCGTATAGGGCATAGTTGGACGAGAACACCCTCACCTCATGGCGCTGAATAAGGTCTTTGACCTTAAAGTACGGCTCGCCCATGCGTAGGCCCAACGCCTTGGCTTCGGCACTGCGTGAAATAAGGCACCCGTCGTTGTTGGAAAGCACTACCACTGGCTTTCCTTCTAAGCGTGGCTGGAAGGCCCGCTCGCAGCTCACATAGAAGTTGTTGCAATCAACTAACGCGAACATGACTGCTGAGCCGGCCGCGCCGGGTTTCGGTTACTACATGCGTCACCACACCCCAGACGGTAAATAAGTCGGGTTCGGTAATGCGGACTTCCGGGTAGCAGGGATTGTCGGGCACCAGAAACCATGCCTCCGGCCCTCGCTTTACCAAGCGCTTGACGGTAAACCCACCTTCGAGCATTGCCACCACCACGTCATCGGGTTGCGCTTCCAGCTGGCAGTCCACAGCCAGCAGGGCCCCGTCCCGGATACCTGATTCTCCCCCGGTCATACTGTCGCCCATCACCCGAACCAGATAGGTGGAATCCGGGTGGGGCAACAGCAGCCGGTTCAAATCCAGCTTGACGCCCCGGTGGTCTTCTGCCGGGGAAGGAAAGCCCGCAGGCACTAGCGAATCAAACAAGAGAAGCCACACGGGCTTTCGGGAAACAGGCACTAATACAACTTCACACATAACAACGCAGCAGCAGGTGGGCTGCAAGTATACGTGCAACTAATATAATTAGTCAAATAATTGCCAATTTATTTAGCAAGCATAATTTGCCCGGCCCCGCACTTTTCTTACATTGATGGCTATGCCAGTATCTCATTATGCCTTCCGCCTATTGGAACTCCCTGAGCAATTAGAAGCCGTTTGGCAGGAGGGTCGATTCCTGGCAAATCGGTTTGAAGAGGAAGACGCCATCAACCTCTACCACATGGAAGGCGGATTCTTCGCGGAAGTGTACTACGACCAGTACCAAGACTGCATTCGATGTACACGCACCTTTACAAGTGGGGAGTGCTTAGCAGATTATGCGCCATATGTACGGCTGGACGATCTGAATATACTCTAGTATTCAGACCACAACACTTCGCTATATTCGTGGCCTCACTCCTGCCGGAGATTCTTAGCGATTCATACTTACCCATTTATAATGTCTAAGCAAAAAACAGCTCAAGTGGCAAATGACGACTTGCGTTCAGGCACCAAGCCCTACCAAGAAGTAGCCCGCAAGGTTCTTCCTTATCTAGTTCGGCAAGCAGAAGCGAACCAGCCAATCTATTACTCCGACCTTGCTGAGCAAGTAGGAATGCCCAACCCAAGAAACCTGAATTTTCCGCTTGGCTGTATTGGCCGAGGTCTGATAAGACTCAAAAAAGAACATAAGCTAAACGCCTCCATTCCACCAATTCAATGCTTAGTAGTCAATAAGCAAAACGGCTTACCAGGTGAAGGTATCGGTGACTTTCTAAGCACAAACTACACCAAGCTCACAGGCTCTCAAAAGCGACTTATGGTTGATCGGCATTTGAGCGAAATCTATAATTACCAACACTGGGATTGGGTACTGGATGAGCTTGGAATTCAGCCGGTAAGCAACAACATTGCGAAGCAACTCGATCAAGCCAAGAACTATTCCTCTACGGGCGAGAGTGAGCAACACAGGCTATTCAAGGAATACATCGCTCGCTCTCCGGGTGCTCTTGGCCTTAATCTCCGCTTGGCAAACGGCAGGACGGAATATCCTTTACCATCAGCTGACAGAATAGATGTGGTGTTTGAGGATAAAAGCCTCAGGATTGGGGTAGAAGTTAAGTCCAGCCTCTCGAATGAGGCTGATATACTTCGTGGGCTCTTTCAATGCGTGAAGTACAAGCACTTGATCGAAGCAGAGCAGGTAGTAGAAGGTGGCTGAGGTGGTCGGGTAAATGTGGACAGAATAGGGTCTTATCTTTCGAATGTCATGAAAGACAGCCCCCACCCCGCCAAACGTCGGCGTTATGACGCTACCTTCCGGACCGAGGCCCTGCGTTTGGCGGGCGAGAGCCGCTCGACCCAGGCCGCCGCTCGCGCCCTGAATATCAGCCCCAAACTGCTCTACAAGTGGCAGAAAGAAGCCCTCACGCCCGTGGCGGCGGCTCGTGGGGCGGACTTGGACCCGGCCACGGCGGCCGAGCTGCGCCAGCTGCGGGCTTTAGCCCGGCGGCAGGCGCAGGAGCTGGACATTTTAAAAAAAGCCATTGCCATCTTCTCGGCGACCGACAGCCTATGAGCCGCTACCGCTTCATTGAAGGGCAGCGGAGCCAGTATCCGGTGCGTCTGCTTTGCCACGTAATGGCCGTGCCAGCCAGCGGCTACTACGCCTGGCAACACGCGCGACAGCAGGCCGTAGCTCAGCTAGAACCGGCCTGGGAAACGGACTTGATCAAGGTCTTCGGGGTGCACAAGCGTTGTTATGGTACGCGTCGCCTGCAGGTCGCGCTGCGCAAAAAGGGGCACCGGGTAGGCCGCCAGCGTCTGCGGGCCGCCATGCGTCGCCGGGGCCTGCGCGCACTCCAACCGAAAGCGTTTACGCCGCGCACCACCGATTCGACCCACGGGCTGCGGTGTGCGCTGAACCGACTGCTGGACCAGCCAAAACCCACCCAGGCCAACCGGGTCTGGGTCAGCGACATCACCTACCTGCCGCTGGCAAACGGCGAGTGGGCCTATCTATGCGCTTTTCAGGACATGGCCAGCAAGCACGTGGTGGGCTGGCAAGTCGGGGCCACGATGCCCGAGGAACTGGTGACCAGTGCCTTACAACGCGCTTTTTGGTCGCAGCCGCCTGCCCCGGGCCTGCTCGTGCACTCCGACCGCGGCGGGCAGTACTGCGGCAAGGCGTACCGACAGCTGTTGCACGAGCACCAGGCGCTACGCTCACAGAGCCGCCGCGGCGACTGCTACGACAATGCCCAGGCCGAAAGCCTGTGGTCACGCCTCAAAACGGAGGTGCTCGAAGTCCGCGAGCGGCCCGTTTTTGCTGACCTGGCCGAGGCCCAGCGCAGCGTCGCCGAGTATTTTGACTACTACAATCACGAACGGCTGCACTCCAGTATCGACTACCAGACGCCCTATCACGCTCACCAACAGCTCCTTCCACTTAACACCCTAAACTGTCCAGCCTAACTAGACCACCTCAGGCGTACCCAACAGCCGAGTCATTTTGGCTCTACAAGGCGCAATGCCTACAAAACTGCTATTGACCAAGAACCTATTGGGGATTGAGGTACTAGACAACATAAAGTAGCGTCTATCACAAGACTAATCAATGGCAGGGCTTCGCAAACTGAAGCACCCACCCACATAGGGTGCGTTTTGCTGAAGCGAAGAAACAACACCGCTGGCCGGGTGGGTGGTGCTACTAATTGCTCAAATAAACTTGATCTGCATCCAAAATATTATGTTCCTCGATCCCGAAACAACGCCCTCTTTAGTGAGTACCACTATACAGATAATATCATTCTTAGGAGTGGTGTATGCAACTGTCGTTTTAAGAAAGCAGATTCAGCTATTACGGGAGCAAACAGCTACACAAAAGAGTGTTGCAGAATACATGAAGACCTCAATCGACATGTCAAATTCTTATGCATCTACTTTTAACCCGGATACCATCAAGAAATTTATCGAACTTCAGAAAGAAGCGGCCGAGGCAGAAGCAGCCAATAAATTCAGAAGTGAAATATCGGTTTTAAAATCACTGAATGAAGAGCAAGCCGCTTCGCTAAGAGGTCTGTTAAATAAAGATAACAGTGGGGTATCCCCTACAGATATAGAATCACAGAAAAGGTCAATAGAGCAAGTTCACGAACAGCTTATCAAGCTAACCGAACTGGCTAATGGAAAGCAAATTGCTGTTGCCTCTATTCAAGATCTTCCTGCTGCAATTAATCAGTATTCAATGATATGCAATATAGTTACGAGTGTAATCGGCAAATATCCCCCTGCTTCCTCATCCATGACATTCGAGAAGCTGAAAGAGAAATATGAGCAGGCAATTTCAGATGCTGCAGTCCAAGGTTTGATTGGGCTTCCTGGTGTTCTGGAGTGGAACCTAGCAATGTCTATTGCTGAATTTGCCGCAAGAAAAAATATGCCTACTGCTTGGAGAAGATAGATAGGCACAACAGCCCTTCCCTGCTTCAATGGCTATCCGCTTCTACCTGCACAGCGCAAGCGTACCTTTATCTCATGCATTACTTACTCCGTCTTCGCTTTGTTGTTCCGCTAGCCTTGCTGGCGTCTCTTTCTGGCTGTTCAGATAAACAAAGCGACCCTACCCCAACGCCCACCCCATCTACGCCGACTACGCCCACCGCTCCGGTAGTGGATGGGCACCTGTCAATGGGCAATCCCAGCGGTGCCACGGCCGATGTGAACATGCCGACCAACTACCTGCTGACCAAAGCGCAGTATGTGGCTTCGTACCACCGGGACCGGGGCATCCCGAACTGGGTGAGTTGGCATTTGGCCACCTCTTGGCTAGGCACAGCGGCCCGGCAGGATGATTTCCGGGCCGATGCCTCACTCCCCGCTGGCTGGTACCAGGTGCAGGCCACCAGCTATTCGGGTTCGGGCTTTGACCGGGGGCATAATTGCCCCTCGGCAGACCGCACGGCTAGTGTCGCCGACAACTCGGCCACTTTCTTTATGACCAACATGATTCCGCAGGCCCCGCGCAACAACCAGCAGACCTGGGCAGACTTGGAAGACTACTGCCGCACGCTGGCCCGGGCCGGGAACGAGTTGTACGTCATCATGGGCCAATACGGCACGGGGGGCGTGGGCTCAAGTGGAGCCAAAACCACATTGGATAACGGCCACGTGACCGTACCGGCCCGGGTCTGGAAAGTGATTGTGGTGTTGCCCATTGGCGAGCAGGACGCCAGCCGGGTCACGAGCACCACCCGCGTGATTGCCGTGGATACGCCCAACGACAATACGCTGAGCACGGCCTGGGGGCAGTACCGCACGACGGTTGATGCTATCGAAGCCGCTACCGGCTACGATATCCTCTCGGCCGTTTCCTCTACGGTGCAGAGTACAGTAGAAGCGCGAGTAGACACCGGGCCTACACAGTAGAAACGTACGAAGAACTCCATAAAGAAAGCGCCCATGCTGAAATAGACAGGGCGCTTTCTTGTATCATAGCTTTTGCGCTATCGGAGCTTTGCATGCTTGTACGAAGGCGTAACCAAACATCGTCGGCTCGGTAGTAGGAAAGCCAGCAGGAGGCTTGAAAAGACTGTTGTTACGAGCTGGTATAATTCTGGTGCAGAGCCGTAGACGAATCAGATTGTCCATACATCGTTCAAAGTCTGTAAAGGGCAACTCTATTACCCTTCGCACCTTGTCTACTTTAAAGGTATAGTACCAGCCCCTTTCCTGCTGCATTAGCCGTCCATCCACTTGTTCATATAAGTGATCTAGGATTAATGCCTGAGTTGGGGTGAGTTGCTTAAGTACATCTGCAAAACTAGGCTCCACCACTTCACTTCCATTCGGAGATGCGGCGTTGGCTAAAAGTGCTGCCCATTTTTCAGAAAGGGAATCATTATCCTCGATGGAAATACCTTCCATGAGTGGCCAAAGTGTTTTCATCGCTATTGGGCTTGGCGTCAGTCCTGCATCCGTCAGCATCTGCTGCGAACGAGTAAACGCCTTGATCTGCTTTCCTAGCCGGTGGATTCGCACATAATCAGCCACCATCCCGCCCATTTCTTCCACGGCCGGGCCCAATACCTTTTTCATGAATGACGCCGCTGCATTCCCGCCAGCCGACGTCAGTACGGTGGTAAGGTCAGACAACTTGCGGCAATGATTGTTCGATGGCAATGAGGCGCTGTAGTAAGTCAGCGGCCTTTTTACTATTAGTCTGCTGCTGGGTAGAAGTGCGGTTAGCCAACTGATGAACCCAATCTATATGATAATTATGCGCCATTAGAGCATCTACGGCATGACAAGTCGAGCCTCTAGTTCGCGTCGCACAAAAGATTAGATCACAGTCTGCAGCAACGAATAAGCCTAACGAATTACTAAGCCGACCACCTGGGTCTCCTTGGCTTTCAATTCCCACCTTCAATACTCCATTGAGGGTAATAATCCGTTGAATATCTGCCTTTGGGTTGTCGTCTGGCAGGTATTCTATAGTAGCAGATGTCCCAAAGTGGCTCATTACCATATCCGCGAATACTTTTAGAGTGGTGGATTTGCCAACACTAGACGGGCCGTACAATGCGATGACCTTCTTCATTAATTAGGCTATTGATTAGCAGAGACTGTTGATTACAAAGATGATTATTCTACCAAATATGTCTGCACTATGTAGCCTTCTAGGTTGCTCAATGTGGCATTCTCAACCGACAACTTCGCCTATTTGGCACCTACTACAGCACGGTCAAGATGCCACGTCAACATTTTCCGCTTTTGACAAGCTACGGCAGACCAGTGCGCCTACTACCTTACTTGAGAAATAATGCAGCGTTACTGCTAGTAGAGAGTATAATATTGGCACTGCACCCTGCACATAATTTAACGACATTTATTATATATTATTAAGTATATTATATATAATTACACAGTATTAACTCCTTATTCTTTCGCCTATGATTTACGGCAATACCGGTGGCCCGAGAGCGTCCCTGCGCATCCTTTTCTCTCTCCTCATCTTCATGAGCTCTGCCTTGGGTGTAAGAGCGCAGACCCACGAAATTGACCTAAGCCGCAACCTCACCGAAACCAAAACCGTCAGCAGCGGAACCGCCATCAAAATAAGGCTCATCAATATGCTTCCCGACAAAGCGGGGTACAGCATTGATGTGCAGCGCCGCTTTGTTAGCCTTCCTCCGCTCACCCTGCCCGATGCCCCGAAGCAGACCGGAGGGAATCCACCTGCCTTCTTGGAATCTTGCGAGAAACTAAAGAATGCGACGGACGCAGTGCTCGCCATTACGAAAGAAGATGAATTGCCTGTAGCGCTTGCCAAACTGAAAGCCGAAATAGCTGCGGCTCCGCCCGTGTCAGACGCCAACCCGACTGGTTGCAGTTATGAACTTCTTAGGGCGCGTGTGGTGATAGATGCCACTAGCTACGAGGCAGGCGATTATACGCTAAGCCAAGGCGAGATACTTGAGGTAACCATCACTCGCCAGCAAGATGGCAAGTTGAAGACTTGGAAGTACACCTATTCTACTCAAGCCCGAGGTGAGTGGCAGATATCCTACGGTTTCTCCTTTATAACCCAAGGGTTTAGCAAAGAGAATGTCTTTTTCGCTTCACCACAGGATAGTGCCTACACCATCAAAAAAGAGTCTAATCGGCGGAAGCTCAGCTTCGCTCCTTCCATTTTCTTTACCTGGGTGCCGCAAAAATCGCTTAGCCAGAACTGGTCCTGGAGCCTGTCCGGGGGGCTCGGGTTTGACTTCGAGAGTCCTACGGTTTTCCTAGGGCCTACTGTTTCCTTTAACCAGAATGTCAAGTTCAACTTCGGCGTGGTCGCCCACAAGCAGCGCGTACTTCTGGGCAAGTATGAGGAGAATCAGCGAATTACTGAATCGCTGACTGAGGATCAGCTCCATGATGACCTGTACCGACTTAATCCTTTCTTCTCACTCTCCCTGCGTTTCACTCAGAATCCATTCGAGCGCGGGGATGATTAATCCTTCGTCTTTCAGGCAAGTACGCAGCTGAAAAGCTCATTCCAGAAGTGTCGGCTGTGGTTTGTAGTGCTTATGCGCTAAGCAGGTATCTCACCTACGGGAATGCGATGGACTTAGCCTAGCCCCCCTTCTGCCGCACGTATCTTATTGAAAGCCGTTACAGGCAAGAATACACCCAGCACATAATTTTCGGCGCATATAGAACTCGAAGCCGGGTTAGTAGCTTCGCTTTGGGACGGGCGCAAACGCCTGGATTTCGGGTGTTTTGGCGAAGTCGGCGACGTGAAGCGGCCTGTCAGTGCCGATGCACGAGATAAGATACATGATGTGCTTGCAGGCACTGCAAGTACGGGTGCTTTGCTACTTAGTTGCTTGTCAATGAGCAAAAAGCGGACCTCCCATCACGGAAGGCAGCGTATCACACCCGTCCGGCATGGGTGGTGCTGCGGGGCCATATTACGCTGGGCTTACCTCTGCGTCGGGTTAGTAAACGCGAAAGCCCCAACCATGGTGGCTGGGGCTGACCTTGGCGTGTGGCATGCCTTCTAAACGTCGTAGCGTACATGCAGCACCACGGCGCAGGTATCGTCCGGCTCCTGGCCGAACAGGCTCTGATACTCTTCCATCGTGAGGCAGTCTGACAGCACCGTGCGCGGGTCGGGCAGGGCGTTGGAGTCATAGCCGTGGGTGGCATACTCGCGGGCATCGGCGTAGGCTGCCTGCGGTGAGTAGGCCAGCGCCGTAAACGCATGGGTAAAGCCGGGCGCGGGTACCGGGACGCTTTGAAAAGCTGCTTCCGAATCAATGCCTAAATACTCGATGTGGAAGGCGCTAACAGTAGCGGGGTAAGTAGGGCGGGCCGTAGCAGTTTGAATAGCCTGCCGGGCATAGCGAAAGGCCGTGACAGGGCTTGTGGCCTCTTGGGTCTGCAATGGCAAGGCGCGGCCGGGCAGCGTGAAAGACGTGTAGTAGTAGGTGGTACCGGTTTGGTTCGTATAGCTTTCGGCGGTGATGCTGGACACGAGGGGCACCAGAGCGGTAATCAGTTGGGGGAAGTAAAGAGCTTTCATTACCTTGGGCTTGACTTGACAGTTAATTGGGTTTCGGCCTGATTTAGAAGGCCCATCCGTTCGTACCGGATGGGCCTTCTTTTTTCGTCGTGGTATCGTGGCGGCTTAGGCGGCAACGTGGCGCACTACTGTCCACATTTCGCGTACTTCCTGCTTGTTCCATGTGTAGTCCGTAAACGAGCCGCTCTCATCGGAAAAGGTATAGCTCTCTTCTTCCTCATCGAATGCTACCGCTTGCACGCGGCCCAGATAAGAGGATAGTTCGTTTGCGCCTTCTGCGTCTTGGTAGTGGGCAGCGTACAGGGCCAGCGCGCCAACAGGTGCCCATTTCCATACGGCTACAGGTTCGGCCACTACAAACACATCAAAGTCAGTTCCGGCCACATCGGCAGGCACCAGAAATACCTTGCAAGCTTTGCGGGCTTCGTCGTTGGTAAGCTCCACGGGGCAGGTGGTAACGGGGGCCAAATAGCGGCTAACGTCAGGCGCGTTCGTGGCGGCGGGGGCAGTGGCGGGGGTTGATGCAGTAAACATGACGTTGACAGTTTGTGCCGGCTTCGTTACCGACATGACAAAGGTGCAACATATAATTTATATGTACAAGTTTTAAATAACATATTTATTAAAAGCAATTATAATTTGTTGACCGTCAGCTCAATAAAATAAAGCTCGCCGGTCCAATTTGGGGCCCGCTATTCTTGGGCAGTATACAGATAGTGAACGCCAAGGATTTGCCGTAGGGCGTTGAGCCTTTCCCGGCTGGCTGCGCTACGCCCTTTCCCTTGTAAGAGCTGGCCAATTGCTATCGGGTCGTCCTCTATCTCCTTGGCAATGTGGCGCACACTATAACGGCCTCCATTAGTGGCCCACCAAACGCGCAGGTGCTCCCACTCGGCGGCCAGTGTTGGGTCGCTGGCGCTTTCAATCGTAGGCTTTCGGCCGGGCTTGTCGCGCTCTTTGCCGGGTTGCCGGTTTTGCTTTGTTCCTGGCTTGGGGCCTCGTTTCTTCTCTGGCTGGGGCAACTGCTCGCTGCTTGCTTCGGGGTTTTTCATAGAGGTAAACTTACGTATACAACGAGCCTAATACAACTAATGGTGTACATATAAATAAGTTGACTCCTACCTTGCTGACTGCTCTACAGTTTCTCTTTCCCTTCTCCCTTACGCCTGGACTGCAGAGGACTTATTGAATAGCCATCGGGTTGGGGGCTGGGTGCTGTTTGGACCCCACGGGGTATAGGATAATCGCTTTCCCTTTTGGCCTATCTACCATAGGATATAGGGCTTGGTCTTCAATCCTACTCACACGAGCTGCCTATTCAAACAGCCTTGCCGGGAATTTCCGGTGTTGGGGCAAGGGGAACAGTTTTCTCGCCTGCTCCCGTAATTCCCGCTTAATCCTCAATGCCAGCCCGTAACCTTTGGGGGTAAGTAACAGCTGACGCGCAGCACGCCGACGTGGGGCGATGCGGGTGATGTAGCCTTCCGCTGCCAGCTTGCATACATAGGTTCGCAGCAGACCAGTAGATAGCCAGCCTGTATCCAACGCGGGTGTTGTTGGATTCACGTCTACCTGACTGGCATAGGTATCGACCAGCAGAAGTAGACTCATGCAGGCGGGTTCTAAGCCAGTTTCCTTGTGGAAGCGGTAAAATACGGATGGGCCGACCACCAGATAGGTTAGAGGATGCGGGTCAGACGGGTGAGATGTGGTGTAGGGCATAAAGTGTGGGAATGGCGTGCGTACGGGCAGGATTTAGGGAGCCTCGCAAGGAGTATTCAGCCAGCAGGTGAACGGCTGAATGGGAAGTGGAAAGTCGTGAGGGATCTAGTCCATTGCTGTATCTACACACGTTTTTCAAACCAACTAGCCCCTCCCTCTCTTTTTCAGGCCACCCGGTTGCCGGGAAAGGCCGGGTAATGGGACCGGGTAGGTGCTTGATGCGCTACCCGGCTGATTTTGTGAGACAGACACGCAGAGCTTATACCAATACGCGCTCTCCCAAGCCCATCGGGTCGGTGTCGAACAATATGTGTCCGTACGAACTGGTTAGCCGCTGCAGGGGCTGCACATCCTGATGCTGGCTAATAGCGAGGCGGGCGTGCTCAACATACTGCGGCAGGGAAAGCAGAACGGCAGCCTGCTGGGCGGCTTGCTCGAATTGCAACGGAATCTGGCTCAGACTGGCTTGCACATTAAGCTGGGCAAGCTTGCTTTTGCGCTGCATGGCCGGATGGTTGACCAAGGCCTGAGCAGTACGCTCTCCCCGTTCGCGCTCCTTACCGGGCAGTTGGGTGAGGTAGGCAGTCAATTCCGGGCTTATAGCCAGCGCCTGGGCGTGACGGGTGAGCATATCCAGCAGGAAGTGAGGCAGGTCGCCGGGTGCCTTGAGGGGCGGGCCAGGTGTAGGGGCAGGCCGGGGGTAAGAGAAAGGGTAAAGCCGTTCTCCATCACGGGCAACAGCATTGTCCCACAATTCGCTTAGTACGAACTCCATATAGGCGAGTTCTTCACAAATCAGGCTGTTTAGTCCAAGTTCCGCCAATAGCACGGTTCGGCGGGCTTTTCTGGTGGCGGGGTACTGGCGCAACAGTAATGCTTGCTCGTACTGCAGGGCCGCTTGCACAAATTCCAGAGCGGTGCGGGGAGAAGGGTTTATTGGGGAGGGGACAGACATGTGAAAGGGAAGGAAGGCTAGGAAAGGTTAAACAGTGGCATCCCAGCTTGCAGGGTACCCAGGCCAATCAGCAAGTATCAGGTCAGCCAAGTCGTAGCCCTTGGCTTTCTGCTCGGCAGTGCAGACAGTTTCGAGATAATCCGACATGGTAATGTTAAAGCCTTGCTTGCGCAGTTCGGCAGCTTTGTCAGCCCACAGTTGATAAGCACTACCGTTGGTCGAGGCATCAGGCCACAGCACAATGCAACGGTCTTTGATGGGGGCCAACCGGGCAGGTGTGAGGTTAGAAAGGGAGCCAACAGCCAGCCATAGAAAAGCAGGAAAATGGGGCGTAGCGAGAACTGCGGTCTTTGCGGCTTCAGTCAGAGCAACAGTTTGCCCGGCCGGTGCCTCTGCCAGTTGTCCAAGCCCATAGAGGCAGGGCGATTTGGCGACCTCAGGGCGTAGGTACTCGCGCAACCACTTTGGCAACTCGCGACCCTGTTTCTGGTGAGCCCTTTCTAAGGCCTTATGCACCCAGTTGGTATAGCGGTGTTTCGTTCCATCGGCCAATCTCTTTTTTACCGTGTGGCCTGTCTCATCAAATAGCACCACTTGCCCGCCTCGCATTCTCCCTACCTCGTCCCGCTGCCAGAAAATAGTGGCGCCCTGCCAGTAATTAGAAGTTCCTATCTCGAATCGGCGTATCAGCTCGTCTGCTTCTGCCCCACCATACAACCGCTCTAAAAGCCGGACGAAGTTGTTGCAGGAGTAGTCACGCATTGACCGCTTTACCACTTCCTCCGGAATAATACCCAGCGGGGCAGGTCGCGGCGCGGGTTGGCTCATGTACCACGTCCTATTAGTGGCCGACTGGCTTTCTCTTACTTCGTCAGCGTATGAACGGCCAGTGGTGCCTTTATCGGATGGGTTCAGGTGATAGCCGCATTCAGCCTCTCTATTGCAGCGACCAAGGTGTTCCGGCAACAGGTCGCCGGTTAGAGTGTCGAGGTAGCGAGTAAATTCGTGGGGTTTGCCACAGGCAGGGCAAGTGTGCCGAGTTTTACGGCCAGCGTAAGCCTGTAAGGTGTAGCGGTGTACGCACATGGGTGAGTAGGTATGGCCGTGCGGGTGCGTAAAGTGCGTAGTGCGTAACCGTTACGCACCTACGCATTCTACGCACCCCGGCTGGTGGTTAGGCGACTTTGAGCCAGTTTCGAATGCTGCCCTCACTCACATTGAAGCGGCGAGCAATTTCCCGATTGGAGGTACCCTGTTGGCTTAACTCCAATGCCTTTCTGCGGCGCGCCTCACCGTCCATATTGCGGGCGGATGTTACAGCAGCTTCGCGGGGCATTCGGGCAAACAGAGCCAGCGCGTGGCGGCGGTACACGTCGGCCAACAACAGTGCATTGGCAAAGTCATCGTCGGCGCACACCAGCCGCCCTGCCGGTACTGCACCAAAATCTGTCTGCCGCAGCAGTGTAAAGAGCATAGCCAGCCGAAAGGTGGACAGGCCCAGTCGCTTGATAATGCTACCGGCTTCCTCGCCATACACAGCCACCGCGTCAGCCAGCGCCTCGGCCCCGGCGTTGTTAAGCTGCTGCCATTGGCCGGGAGTGAGTTCGACGGATACAGGCTCAGTTACAGCGGCGATTAGGCTGGTAACGCGCTCAGCTAACTGGTCAAAGTGCTGCGAGAGGTTGCCTCGGCCATTGTCGGGGGCCACACTTCGCCATACCTGTGGCGGATTACAGTAGTAGAACAGAAATCTACTAAACAGCCCATTTTCGGCGGAAGGAATGATGCCTGGAACCTGCCCCATCGTGGCCGTAAGCACTGTTGCCAACACCGGCGTATTCACTTCCAGATGCTCGCGCCCGGTCTTGCGCTGGCTGGTAATAGGCTCGTGATGGAACGCCTTGCGGAGTATGTCAGAGAAGTTGCCCCAGTCCTGTTTCAGAGGTCCAGCCAGCGTGTCGCCTTCGGTCTCACACATAATCAGGTGCCCGTCGTTATCACTTAGTGCCCCGACGATGGAGGCTGCGCTGCTGTTAGCCGGAACGTAGAGCTGCCGGAACTTGGGAACAGCGGGGGGAGCTTCGGCCGGGGCAATTAGCTGTCTGGCCTTACTCATTGTGCGTTTCTGCTGGTTGTACTGGTCTAGCTCTGCCTCATAACGCTGGGCCTCCTCCTTGCTTTCAGTCACTCGGGCAGCGTGGGTGGGATAGGCCAGCTTCCGTGCCATTCCCATGCCGCCTTTCCCATTGGCGGCTGGCGCAATCACGAACACGTACAGCGCAGCCCATACTGTTAGCCCATCGTACTGTCCCGTCAGTTTAGGAAAACAGCCGGACAAGATGCCCAGGATGCTGGTTAGGGCAATATCCCTTTCATGCCCTGAGTGATACGGCAGAACGCTCTGCTGTAGAATTGTAGGCAGGCAGGTATATACCTCGTCAGGAATGGTGGGCGTTTCGGGCTGGTCCTCCTCTACACTGACGGTATCAGTAGAAAAAGCACTTGGCTGATCTAATCGGGTGGCAAGCTCTGCAGCATACGCCTGGGCACCAGCCAAGCTCGGGCCGGTTGGTTGGCTATGCATTGGTGCGGCCCTCCCCTACCTTCTTCGCTTTGCTGGCTGGCTTCGGTTTTGCGGCTGCCTTGCGTCGGCGCTTTGGTGACACGGCCTTACGAATGACTTCAAGAAGATCATGCGTTGGCTTAGTTACCTGTGCCAAGTCAAGAGCGGCCCAATCAAGGCGCGACTGCCTTAAGTTCTCTCCTAGTACAGCTACGATACAGCATTCCAGCTCATCGACCGTGACATGAAATCGGCGAGCAATATTGTTCGCCCCGGTAGGGCTGAACGCCAACACAGGCACCGAATGCAGTAAAGAAAAAAGCACGGGCTTTGCCTTAAGTATCGCCCATCCTTTCGTAACTTGGTCTAGCTTCCCGGCTAAACCAACCTGTTTTTCTGACCCGCTAGTCCTCATCCTAGCGGGTTTTGTTTGTGGTAGACTTCCGACGAGCGTGCAGGCGTGTACCGTCTGGTTTTGTGCGGGCTTTGAGTGCCGTCAGCACTTCAGGGCGCGAGTAAAATACGCGGCGACCCACGGTTAGCGGGTTCAAAATGCCTTCCTTCTCCCAGTTCCGAACGGTCTGGGTGCAGATGTCGAACTCGGCCCGCAATGCGTGGCGCGTCATCATCTGCTCTTGCTTGGCCTGCTCCTTTTGGGCAAGCTGCCACTTGCGCATTTCATCGGCTACCCATTGGCTAACGACTTCGCGGAAGGGCGCAAAGACAGTGGCTAATACGGTTGCCGGGTCGGTGGAAGGTGGTACGCCGTAAGGCGCGGGGGTGGTGTGGTAAGTGGTCATATTGCCTATGCTGTTAGTTGCAGCAAGGGCAAATTGTGACTATATGATGGGCGTTAAGTGGCTGTCCTGTGCTTGTCCGGCTGTTGTCCTCAGCCTGTCCAAATAGGTGTCAAATAATCTTATTGTCACCCTGTTGGCTGTCCGGCTATTGTCCTCGCACTTTAGCGCTTGCCTGCTCCAAATGATTTAGCTGAAGACTTCTGCCTATTCCACCATTCCCCCCCTGCCTTGAAGATCCCTCCACTAATCCTTCCTCTATTGCCCTCTTCTATTTTTACTTCTGTGTCGGCCGCAGCTGTATAATAATCTTGTGGGAAATCGCCGTCACTGCCGCGTTGAAGCTTGACGCGCTGAGTACTAGCGAAAGAAAATCCATACTTCTCCCCTAGCTGTTTGGTCAGTTTCTCGGCTGATCCTCCTCCTTCCAAATAGGAATAATAAATTAACGCTTCTACTGCGCCTCTAAATGCGGCGGGGCTTATTATCCTGTCAGCCTGCGGTTTATTAGCTGCCGTAATCCACCCCAGCTTAGTAAATATCGCATCACAATCGCTTTCATCTCCAGCCGAGCCATACTTGATAGCTGTATCTATTCCTTTATCCTCTGACTGTAATATGTCGCCGTTTGTGTCGTCGTAGAAATATAGTTCATCATACATTTTTTGCCCACGAGCCTCTGCATCCTCCTTGTCCCTCAACCATTCGATAGCAAATTCAGCCCTGATTCTATTCTTAGAGTTACACTCATAATAATTAGTGCTCCCATGCTTGGCAATAATATCGCCTACGTCCCACTTGCCTCCATTCTCAGGGCTAGGCAACGGCATAAACATATTGTCTCCGGCCGGTATGATAATCGCCGCGCCGTCATCGAAGTAGTTGTTGATTTCTAACAGCCGCATCAGCCCACGCACATACTCCCTATCGCAAGCGTCGCCATATAATTCAGAACTTAACGTATCCTTGATATCCATAGGCCAACTTCTTAGAATCTCTAAGAACCACCGCATCTCAGGCATACGATGCCCACAATATGGCGTGGGAAAGTCTTGGTGCCAGTAAGTCCCCTTACTACTATTACTGTATTCAACGGCCCGCTCCTCTGCCCATAGAGAGGGATTGTCTTGCTTCGTAAATATTCTAGTTGTTTCCCCTTGGAAAGTATGCTCTACATAGCTGCCATATTTAGCGGACATGAAGTCATAATGCATCCGGCCGTACTGCTCTCTTTCGTACTTGGTTGCTCCTTTGTAGCGTGGCATATTTTAGGGCTTGATTATTCGGCCTCGTCGGCCCACATTTTAGAAAACTCGGCGCGCTGGTGGTTTTCCTGCACATCCAGATAACGGCTCAAACTTTTATAGCTTTTATGCCCGGTTGCCTTCATTATTGCCGGGATAGGAATACCTCGCGCAATAGCTATGCTGCAAAAGGTCTTACGGCCACTGTGTGAACTAATTAGCTCGAACTTAGGGTGGTTGGTCTTCTCCCGTTTGCCGGCCCTCCACATCAGCCACTCTGTAAGGGTATCAATGCCAGCCCTCTGACACAGTTCCTTAATTGCCCGGTTGAATACCTGGTTGGTGATGGGACGAACCTGACCCGTCCATATTCCCTCAAGAATAGCACGGGCCTTGGGGCTGACAGGAATTGTGAGAGTGTCCCGCGTCTTCTGTGTGGTCAATCGTAAGAAGTCCCCCTTATCATGCTCTCGCCGCAAGGCTGCAACGTCTGAGAAGCGGAGCCCACAATAGCAGCTCAGCAGAAACAGGGAGCGTACATTGTCGAGGTAGTGCCCCTCCGGCAGTGAGAAATTTTCTAGCTGGCGTAATTCATCGGCGGTTAGAGCAATGATCGGGGTATCACGCTTCGCCCACTTCCAACGCGTGTACGCTTGGTTGGTAGTGCGGCCCCGGCCTACGGCATCACTCAGGAACTGCTTCAGCAAGGACACCTGCTTACTCAGGCTATTATCGGTTAGGCGGGCCTCATCTAGCAGATAAGCGGTGAGTCGGTCGCCAAATTCGGCGGTCAGGTCGTCGTAAGTAAGCGACTGTCCTTGCTGCCCTTCGGGGATAGCTTCCCAGAATTTAGTAAGGTGAGCAAACGTCGTCTTAAATGATTTAACAGTGGCCGGCTGTTTGCTCAAGGCCATCCGCTGAATGAAAGCAGCGAAATCAACCAGTGGCATGGGTTGGTTGGGCTCTGTCGCCGGTGCTTCGGTCTGCTTAGGCTCTACCACGGCGCGCAGTTCATCAGCCGTAGGCAGATGCCCGGCAGCCATTCTGTCACGATGATAGACACGCAGGTTCTCGCGCATCATTTCGAGCCGCTGGTTCAGGCTCTCGTTATCTTCGGCTAATCGGCTACGTTCTGCTCTATCCTTTACCTCCGACGCCGCAAACACCGTGCGTAAGCGCTGCTCCTGGCCCAGCCAATGAGAAGGTGGTACACTTATGCTGGTGTACACCTTCGAGCGTGTACCGCTGGCCGACACCATGAAAAATATAGGTGTTGCGGTCGAGGCCTTTGGCTCTTTGAGATATGCCCTTATGCTTGCCATCCTTCCAGGGGTTGCTGTCCCCACAAGGTACGAAAGAAACATTTAAAGGGGACACCCCAGGGGACACTAATCTGACACTTGATTTGCTACAACGTCATATAACATTGCCTCATCCATCCTATACACACATTCACAGCGTATCAAGGGAATAGAAAACATAATGGTTCGATTCCAATCATTACCACTAAAACCCTCTTAGCGCTGCGCTGAGAGGGTTTTTTGTTTTCAACTAAATCGTTTACAGCCTGTATCGAGTAGCTTGTACAAGCAAGCTCATGCTCAGTCAAATCTCTTAAAAACGCAGGCCTTAGCTAGGTTGAATAAGCCCATGATTTTCAGATCTTAATAGCATTTGCACTACCGTCACAGAAGTATTTTCAAGCCAATTTAGTTGGCAAAACTAATTATATTAGTATATTTGTTTTAGGTATTAGCAACTCACTTTAAACCCGATGTGGTCATGCAACAGGAGGCTTGTTATCAGGTGCTTTGCCAAGTGACGACAGCAGAACTGGAGCACGGCGAGGTGGTCAGCACCCAGCAGACTGAGCACAGACTCCTGACCGATACCTACGAGGTAACAGAAGTCTTTTCCGACTTATATGCCCAGTTCCGTGGCCCGCGGCTTCTGGGGCTGCAAATTTTATCTATCTGCCGGTGTCAATCCAAGCAAGCCGTAGCCGCGTGATATTCTGCATTACTCTGCTAAGCGAAAAAGCCGCTTCTCACTGCAATGAGAAGCGGCTTTTTGCTGTTACCCGTGGCCTGGCTAACGGCTCTTGAACTGCTGAATAGCCTGGCGGGTGAAATCCGACAGCACCAGCCGGCCGCTGATGCCGGCGCGCTCGGTGAGCAGCGTATCCCAGTGCTCCGTGCCCTGCCAGATGACGCGCTTGAGGTCGGTGAGGGCTTCGGGATTGTAAGCGGCCAGCTTGCGAGCGAAGGCCAGCACAGCAACATCTAGGGCTTCGATAGAGTCTACTACCTCAGCGTACAGGCCTTTTTGCTGGGCCCAGTCGGCGCTACGGAACTCGGCGGCATCCAGCGCAAGCTGGGCAAAGGCGGCGTTACCAATCTTCCGCTCCACAGCCGGGCCTACCACAAACGGGCCGATACCGACCACCAACTCACTTAGCTTCACGCTGGCCTGAGCCGTAGCAAAGCAGTAGTCGGTGGCGGCAGCCACGCCCACTCCGCCTCCAATAGCCTTGCCCTGCACCCGGCCGATAATAATTTTGGGCGAAGTTCGGCAGGCGTTAATCACCTTGGCAAAGCCCGAGAAAAATACCAGCCCCTGAGTCTCGTCCTCAATAGCTATCAACTCATCGAAGCTGGCACCGGCGCAGAAGGTCTTTTCGCCTTCGCTTTTCAGGATAATGACCTTGGTATCGGCAGCCTGACCCACCTGCGTGATGGTTTCGGCCAGCTGCGTGAGCAATGCGCCGGGCAGGGAGTTGTGGCTGGGGTGGAAGAAGCTGATGGTGGCAATGCCTTCCGGGGTAGTCTGGGTAGTAACGGTTCCTGTGGTCATGTGGGAAGTACGCTGAAAAAGAACGTCATGCTTCGACTTCGCTCAGCATGACGTTCTGAAAATCTATTCTTGGTTTTTTTTCTTCACCATCGTAAGGATAGTGGCAACGGCAACGGTTTCGCCGGTTTCGTCCGATACGTCTACCAGCCAGCGCACAATACCTTTGGCTACGTCCTCGGCGTCGCGCTTTTCCTGCCCAATCTTCTCCTTCACTGTTAGTTTCACCCCGATGGTCATGCCGGGATAGACGGGTTTGGTGAAGCGGCACTCGTCGAGGCCGTAGTTGAGCAGTACGGGGCCTTTGCGCGGATCCACGAACATGCCGGCGGCCTTGCTGAGCACGTAGTAGCCGTGGGCTACGCGCCCCGTGAAGAGAGTGCCTTCCAACGAAGTAGCATCTACATGGGCGTAAAAATTGTCGCCGGATACCTGCGCAAAGTTGGTGATATCCGCTTCCGACACGGTGTGGCGGTGCGTGGTGTAGGTCTGCCCGATTTCCAGCTCCTCGAAGTAGTGCTGGAAGGGGTGCTTGTCCTTCTCAATCTGCTTGGCTTTCGGCTGATATACTTCCGTAATGGCCGTAATCATGCTTGGGGAACCCTGAATGGCAACGCGCTGCATAAAGTGCTCTACGCCGCGCATGCCGCCCATTTCCTGGCCCCCACCCGCCCGGCCGGGTCCGCCGTGGATGAGCAGCGGCAGCGGCGAGCCATGCCCGGTGCTTTCCTTGGCTACTTCGCCGTTGAGAACCAGAATGCGGCCGTGGTGTGTGGCCGCGCCCAGCACGAATTCCTGCGCCGTAGCGGGGTCGTTGGTGGCTACGGAGCACACCAGGGAGCCTTTACCAAGGTTGGCCAGCTGAATGGCTTCGTCCACGTTCTTGTAGGGCATGAGCGTCGCCACCGGCCCGAAAGCTTCGATTTCGTGGCTGTCGGTGAACTTGAACGGCTCGGAGTTCAGCAGCACAATCGGCGACATGAAAGCCCCGGTTTTGCAGTCGCCGCCAATCACCTGCACGTTGTCCAGGTCGCCGTACACGATGGGTGTGTTTTTGGCCAGGCGCTGCACCTGCTCACGCACACGCTTCACCTGCTCAAGGCCAGCCAAAGCGCCCATGCGTACGCCTTCAGCCTGCGGATGGCCCACGGTGGTTTGCGCCAGGGCTTTGCCAAGGGCAATCTGCACGTCTTCCAGCAGGTTTTCGGGCACGATGGCGCGGCGGATGGCGGTGCATTTCTGCCCGGCCTTGGCCGTCATTTCCTTCCGTATCTCCTTGATGAACAGGTCAAATTCCATGGTTCCCGGTACCGCATCTGGCCCGAGCACGGCCGCGTTCAGCGAATCGGCTTCCATGGTGAAAGGCACGGCTTCGGAGAGGATGCGCGGGTGGCCCTTGAGCTTGCGGCCGGTTTCAGCCGAGCCCGTAAAGGTCACCACGTCCTGGTAAGTCACATGGTCGAGGATGCCCTGGCCCGAGCCTACGACCAGCTGCAGTGCGCCTTCGGGCAGAATTTTGGAGGCAATAATTTCGCGCACGACGGCCTCGGTGAGGTAAGCGGAGGGCAGCGCCGGTTTGATGATGGCCGGCATACCGGCCAGCAGGTTCACCGCAATTTTCTCCAGCATGCCCCAGATGGGGAAGTTGTAGGCATTGATGTGCACGGCCACGCCTTCCTTCGGCACCATAATGTGGTGGCCCATGAAGTTGCCGGCCTTCGACAGCGCAATGGGGTCCGACTCTACGTAGAAGGGCTTGTCGGGAAACTTGCGACGCAGCGAGGCATTGGCAAACAGGTTGCCGATACCGCCCTCAATGTCAATCCAAGAGTCGTCGCGGGTGGCGCCGCTACGGTAGCTGAGTGTGTAGAAATCTTCCTTTTTGCTGTCGAGGTGCAGCGCCAGGGCCTTGATCATGCGGCCCCGCTCGTGGAAGGTCATGTTGCGCAGCGCCTTATTGCCGACCCGGCGGGCGTAGTCGAGCATGGCGGCAAAGTCCAAGCCTTCGCCATTGGCAATGGCCACCACTTCGCCGGTGCTGGCGTCGTAGAGTTCCTGCTGGTCGCCGGTACCGGCCATCCAGCGGCCCAGGGCGTAGTTTCCGAGAAGTTCAGGCATGATAGAGGGAGGATGCAATGATGGAAGAATCGGGAAACAGACGCTTTTATCAAGCAAGCTGATTCCGTACTGGGTGCTTACAATTCCGGGCTATACCCGCTCAATAACAGCGGCGTAGCCCTGGCCCACACCAATGCACATCGTCACGAGGGCGTAGCGCTTTTGCTGGCGGTGCAGCTCCCGAACGGCGGCGTTGAGGATACGCGCGCCGCTCATGCCCAGCGGGTGGCCCAAAGCAATGGCGCCGCCGTTGGGGTTGATGCGCGGGTCGTTGTCTTGGAGGCCGAAGGCGCGGATGCAGGCTATGCTTTGCGCGGCAAATGCCTCGTTTAACTCAATTACGTCGATGTCGTTGAGCGCCAGGCCGGCCTTTTTCAGGGCCTGATGGGAAGCGGGCACCGGCCCGATACCCATGATGCGCGGCTCCACGCCGGCCACGCCCATGCTCACGATGCGGGCTTTGGGCGTCAGGTTGTGTTGCCGGATGCCGTCCTCGGAGGCAAGCAGTAGCGCGGCGGCGCCGTCATTCAGACCCGAGGCATTACCAGCCGTTACGGTGCCGGTTTTGCGGAAGGCGGGGCGCAGTTTGGCTAGTCCTTCCAGCGTGGTAGCAGGCTTCAAGAACTCGTCCTCAGCAAACTGGAGTGGCTCGCCTTTGCGCTGCGGAATGCCCACAGCCACAATTTCCTCGCCGAGCCGGCCACTACGTTGCGCTTCGGCGGCTTTTTGTTGGGAGTGCAGGGCAAACTGGTCCTGGTCGTCGCGGCTGATGCCGTACTGGTCCACCAGATTTTCGGCCGTTTCGCCCATGGCATCGGTGCCGTACAACTCCTGCATGCGCGGGTTGATGAAGCGCCAGCCGAAGCTGGAGTCAGCCATCTGCGAGTCGGTGCCGAAGCCTTTGGACGGTTTCGACATCACCAACGGCGCGCGAGTCATGTTTTCCACACCGCCGGAAATGAACAGGTCACCGTCGCCGCTCTGGATGGCGCGGGCCGCCCCGATGCTGGCCGAGAGGCCGGAAGCGCAGAGGCGGTTCACGGTTTCGCCGGGCACGGTGGTGGGCAGGCCGGCCAGCAGCAGCGCCATACGGGCCACGTTGCGGTTGTCTTCGCCGGCCTGGTTGGCGCAGCCCAGAATAACGTCGGCAATGGCGGCCGGGTCGGCGGACGGATTGCGGCGGAGCAGCTCCCGGATGGTCAGGGCCGCGAGGTCGTCGGGCCGAACGGCAGAAAGTGTCCCGCCGAAGTTGCCGATGGGCGTCCGAATGTCGTCAATGATATAGGCTTGGTTCATTGCAATTAAAAGTTATCAGGTGCCGGTGCGCGGCTACAGTATCTCGTTGCTGGTGCGGTAGGCGGTGCCTTTGAATAGGGCCAGCACTACACCGTGCTGGTTGGTGGCGCGCACCTGGTACACGCCGACTTTGTGCTTAAGGCTTTCTTCGCGGGCTTCTACCGTAATTACGTCGCCGAGCTTGCCGGCTTCGAGGTAGTCGATGGTGACGGTGAGGCCCACGCTCTGGCGGCCGTGGCTGTTGCAGGCAAAAGCAAACGCCGAGTCGGCAGCCGCGAAGGTGACACCGCCGTGCAGCGCCGCAAAACCGTTGAGCATATCGGGGCGCACCGTGAAGCGCAGGCGGCAGTAGCCGGCCCCCACTTCCTGCACTTCCAGCCCAAGCAGCTTGCTGAACGCATCATGCTGCAGCATCCGGTTTTTTACGGCCTCGGCGGTACTGCTAGTGCTGGCGGTTTCCAACAGGTGCTCCATGCTGAAAAAAGGTATGGCCGGCCGACACCATACGGCGCAGCAGCGGGCTGGCGCGGTAGCGGTCCTCGTGGTACTCGTGGTAGAGGTCGTCGAGCGTAGTCAGGACGTTTTGCAGGCCCAGCTCATCGGCCCAGGCCAGCAGGCCTTTGGGATAGTTGACGCCTTTGGTCATGGCCAGCTCCAGGTCCTGCTTCGAGGCAACGTTCAGGGCCAGCGCGTCTACGGCTTCGTTGATGAGCATGGCCAGGATACGGTGCAGCACCTGGCCGCCTAGCACTTCGTCGCGGGTGGGTTCGGGCGGCACGGCACCTTCGCGGTAGTCATAGAAGCCGCTGCCCGCCTTCCGGCCGTAGTAGCCGGCCTCAAACAGGCGCTTCTGGGTGAAGCTGGGCTTGTAGCGTGGGTCGAAGAAAAAGCTGGTGAACACCGACTCCGTGACGCGGTAATTCACGTCGTGACCGATGAAATCCATCAGCGTAAACGGCCCCATCCGGAAGCCGCCCAGCTCAGTCATGGCCCAGTCGATGGTTGCCATATCGGCAATTCCTTCTTCCAGAATCCGGATGGCTTCGCCATAAAATGGCCGCGCCACACGGTTCACAATGAAGCCCGGCGTGTCTTTGGTGAGCACCGGCAGCTTGCCCCAACTTTGCACCAGCGCCCGGATTTCCTCGGCGAGACCAGCGCGGGTCTGCACGGCCGGAATTACTTCCACCAGCTGCATAATGGGCGCCGGATTGAAGAAGTGAATGCCGACAAACCGCTCCGGTTTCTGGCAGGCCGCCGCAATGGACGCAATAGACAGCGAGGACGTGTTGCTGGCCAGCACGCAGTCATCGGATACCACCGCTTCCACGTCCTGGAACACAGCCTGCTTCACGGCTACATCTTCCACTATGGCCTCGATTACCAGGCCGCACTCCGCAAAATGGTCCATGTCGGAGCAGGCCCGGATGCGGCCGATGGCAGCTTCCGCGTCGGCCGACGTGATTTTGCCTTTTTCAGCCAGCTTGCGCAGGCTGGCTTCGATACCAGTGGTGGCCCGCTGCAGAGCGGCGGCATTCTGATCGAGCAGGCACACGGGGTGGCCAGCCTGGGCCACTACCTGCGCAATGCCCGCGCCCATGGCCCCACTCCCGATGATTCCGACGGTGAACTTGCTCATTGCCCGGTGAAGCTAGGTTGGCGTTTTTCAAGGAAAGCCGACACGCCTTCCCTGTAGTCGGAAGTGGCGCCGGCCCGCAGCTGAAAGTCGGCTTCGTAGCGGAGCTGCTGGGTCAGGTCTTTGCTGAACGTCACGTTCAGGAGCTGCTTGGTGTAGGCCAAGCCTTTGGTGGGCATGGCGGCCAGCTTGCGCACCAGTGTCTGCACTTCCTGCTCAAACACGTCGTCGGCAAATGCCTTGTAAATCATGCCCATCTGCACCGCTTCAGTGGCCGAAACCTTGTCGCCGGTCAGCATCAGGGCCGAGGCGCGCTGCATGCCAATCAAGCGGGGCAGAAAGTACGTCCCGCCGCTGTCCGGAATCAGCCCGATCTTGCTGAAAGCCTGGATGAAAGAAGCTGACTCCTTAGCTACTACGATGTCGCAGGCCAGGGCCAGGTTGGCGCCCGCGCCGGCGGCCACGCCATTCACGGCGGCCACCACCGGCTTGTCCAGCGCCCGAATCAGCTCCACAATCGGGTTATAGTGCTTCTCCACAATCTCCGCTACTTCCGGGCTATCCGGGCCCGTAATTTCCGCCAGATCCTGCCCTGCACAGAAGGCCTTGCCAGTACCCGTGAGCAACACAGCGCGTACTTCCGGGTTCTGCTGGCAATCCTGCAAATGCTGCTGCAGCGCCAGCGCCACTTCCTTATTAACGCTGTTGAAAACGTGGGGCCGGTTGAAGCAGATAGTAGCGACGCCGCCATCAAGGGAGAAAAGCAGTGAAGGAGTTTCGGACATGATTGGTTGGGGTGGGAAAGAACAAAATCGTTCGTCATGCTCCGGCAGCGCTCAGCACGACGTTCTTATTGATGGTGCGTCAGCTTATGCGTGGCACTTGAAGTAGTCGAAGGGCTCCAGGCAGTCGTCGCACTGGTAGTGGGCTTTGCAGGCAGTGGAACCGAACTGGCTGACCATATGCGTGTGCTCGGACTTGCAGAGCGGGCAGCGCACGGCCGTATCCTTCCCGAACAGATTGAGCATGTGGCCGGTGGCCGTGCCGTCAACAGGCGGAGCAATACCGTATTCTTCCAGCTTCTGGCGGCCGGCCTGGCTCATCCAGTCCGTGGTCCAGGCGGGGCTGAGCTGGTTGTGGATGTGCAGCTTAGTGATACCCTCCGCCAACAGCAGCAGCCGGATTTCGGTGGCAATGACGTTCATGGCCGGGCAGCCGGAGTATGTGGGCGTGATGGTGACGTGGACTTCCTCGCCCTCTACCCGCACGGCGCGCACGATGCCCAAATCCAGGATGCTGAGCACGGGCACTTCCGGGTCGGAAACGCCTTCCAGCAGCTGCCAGATGTGCTCCTCAGTCGGTGGTGCCAGTTGCTCTACCATTGCAAACCAGGATAAGTACGTTGCATGTATTGCAGCTCGGCCAGCAAATAGCCCAGATGCTCTGTATGGCGGCCATCTTTGCCACCTTTCTGCATAAACACGCCCTCAGGCACCGCCAACGTGGCTTCCTCGAACACACGAGCTACGTGAGCGTCAACCTGCTGCTGGATAGCAGAATAATCGGGCGCGAAACCGGCAGCCTGCAGGGCTTTTTCGGTGGCCGAAGGTGTGGTCAGTTCGCCGGTATAACGCCACAGGTTATCAATGGCTTTTTCTACGCGGCGGCGACTTTCCTCAGTGCCGTCTCCCAGCCGAATCACCCACTCGGCGCTCCACTTGATGTGGTAGGCCGCCTCTTTCACTGACTTCTCAGCAATGGCCGCCAGCTGCGCATCGGGGCCCGACTTGAGCTGAAGCAGCAGGTGGTAATGGAAACAGTCGTAGAGGAACTGCCGCACGATGGTGCCTGCGAAGTCGCCGTTGGGCTGCTCTACCAGCAGCGGGTTGCGGTATTCCACTGCGCTGCGCAGGTAGGCCAGATCATCCTCGGTGCGGCCTTTGCCTTCCAGCTCGGCAGCATACTGATAGTAGCTGCGAGCCTCCCCCAGAAAATCCAGCGCAATATTGGCTAGGGCCAGATCCTGCTCCAGAATGGGGCCGTGGCCACACCATTCCGATAGGCGATGGGCCAGAATCAGGCTGGTATCGGCCAGCTGCAGCACATAGGCAAACAGCTGCGCCCGGATTTCGGGGGGGGTGGCAGCTGTGGCTTGTACGGGCATCGTGGAATCCGTCATCATTACATGTGCTTGATGGAATCCGGCACCTGGTAAAAGGTCGGATGGCGGTAGATTTTGTCGTTGGCCGGCTCGTAGAAGGCGGCCGCATCGTCGGGGTTGGAGGCGTGCACATTCGTCGACTCCACCACCCAGATGCTCACGCCTTCGAGGCGGCGCGTGTACACGTCGCGGGCATTCTGGATGGCCATTTCGGCATCAGCAGCGTGCAGGCTGCCCACGTGTTTATGGTCGAGGCCCTGCTTGCTGCGGATGAAAACTTCCCACAGCGGCCATTCTTTTTGGGTCATGATTCGGGTAAATTATACTCGGCACTTGAAGCACATCCGGCGTAGGCGCGGCTTCGGCCGGATGCGCTTGGTTGTCTGACTAAGCTAGGCAGCTACAGCTTCGCGCTGCTTGCGCTGCTTGCGCTTTTCGGCGTGGGCCAGGGCAGCTTCGCGCACCCAGGCACCTTCTTCGTGAGCCTGCACGCGGGCCTGCAGACGCTCTTTGTTGCACATACCGTTGCCTTTCACCACGTTCCAGAACTCCTCCCAGTCCACGTCGCCGAAGTCGTAACCCTGCTTGGCTTCGTTCCACTTCAGGTCCGGGTCGGGCACCGTGAGGCCCAGGAATTCGGCCTGAGGCACCATCATGTCCACGAATTTCTGGCGCAGCTCGTCGTTGGTGAAGCGCTTGATGCGCCAGTTCATCGACTGTGCCGTGTTAGGTGAGTCCGCATCCGCCGGTCCGAACATCATTAGCGTGGGCCACCACCAGCGGTTCAGGCCTTCCTGGGCCATGGCCTTCTGCTCCGGCGAACCTTCGCACAGCGTCTGCATGATTTCGAATCCTTGGCGCTGGTGGAAGCTTTCTTCTTTGCACACCCGCACCATAGCGCGGGCATAGGGGCCATAGGATGTGCGGCACAGCGGCACCTGGTTCAGAATGGCGGCACCATCTACCAGCCACCCCACGCAGCCCATATCGGCCCAACTCAGGGTGGGGTAGTTGAAAATGCTCGAATACTTGGCCTTGCCGGAGTGCAGGTCGGCCAGCATTTGGTCGCGGGAGGCACCCAGAGTTTCGGCAGCCGAGTAGAGATAGAGGCCGTGGCCAGCTTCGTCCTGCACCTTGGCCAGCAGAATGGATTTGCGCTTGAGCGAAGGAGCCCGCGTAATCCAGTTGCCTTCAGGCAGCATCCCAACCAGCTCTGAGTGCGCGTGCTGCGAAATCTGCCGAATCAGCGTCTTGCGGTAGGCATCGGGCATCCAGTCCTTGGGCTCGATGCGGACATCGGCGTCAATGCGGGCCTGAAACTGTTCTTCCTGGGTGAGTTCTAGCGTTTCCATACCGGTTCAACAAAGATTAACTAACAATCGTTAGTTAAATGTAAGGAAAATTATTCTGCTGGGCAGAGCAACTTATTGGTCAAAGTCCACGCACACCTTTTCGGAGGTGGGCCGTGCTTGGCAAGAGAGTACATAGCCCTTCGCTACTTCGGTGTCGGAGAGGGAATAGTTCACGTCCATTTCCACAGTGCCTTCCGTCACGCGGCAGCGGCAGGTACTGCACATGCCGTTTTTGCAGGAGTAGGGCGCATCGGCACCGGTTTCCAATAGGGCATCCAGAATGGTGTCGCCGTAGTACGACATTTCCAGCACGCGCTTGGTGCCTTCTAGCTGCACGGTTACCTGGCTGTGCTTGTCGTCTTCGCCAGCGGGGCGCTGGGCCTGGCGGGCGGCGGCGCGCTGGGCACTGCCGGCCGAGGCAAACATCTCGAAGTGGATCTTCTCGGGGGCTACTCCGGCCTCAGTCAGCACGTCCTTCACGTCATTGATCATCTCCTCCGGGCCGCAGATAAATGCCTCATCAATCTCGCTGGCGGGCACTATCTTCTGCAGAAACAGGCGGGCTTTTTCGGCGTTGATCCGGCCGAACAGCAGGTCGGTGTCGCCCTGTTCGCGGCTGAGGATGTGGTACACGCTGAGGCGGTCCACGAACTTGTTTTTCAAGGCCTCAATTTCCTCTTTGAAGATGATGGAGTTGCGGCCCCGGTTGCCGTAAATCAGGTACACTTGGCTGTTGGGCTCGGTCAGCAGCACCGTCTTGACGATGGACATGACCGGCGTAATGCCTGAGCCTGCCGCAAACATCACATAAAGCTTTTGCTGCTCTGGGTGCAGCTCGGTGTAGAAATGGCCCATCGGCGGCATCACCTCCAGCTCCTCTCCTACCCGTAACGTCTCTACCGCCAGCGAAGAAAACCGGCCTTCCGGCACTTTCTTGATGGCCACGCGCCACTCATTATCGAGCGGGCTGCTGCAGATAGAATACGAGCGGCGTAGCTCCTCGCCGTCATGGTCGCGGCGGAACGTGAGGTACTGGCCTTGCGTGAATTTGAACGTCTCGCGTAGGTCGGCGGGCACATCCAGGGATACGCTCACGCAGTCCGGGGTTTCCCGAACGATGCTCTTGATTTTGACTTTATGAAAACGGCTCATCGGTTACTTCTTTTCCAGCCCGGTGAGGAGCATGGTGATAATATTGGCTTCCAGCTCTTCGGCGGAAAGCTCACGGCCGGGGCGGTACCACAGCTCCACCCAGCGTACCGCCGAGAGAATCGTGAACAACGCCACCGACACATTCACAGGCTGAAATTCGCTGGCTGCAATGCCCTGTTCAATGAGAGTCGCGAAGCCTTTCTCATACTGTTTGCGGGCCTGCTTGAACTCCGTTAGGGCTGGTTCGCGCAAGTATTTCCAGTCGTGGTTAGCTACTGATACGGCCGCACCATCCTCAATCATGAGGCGGATATGCAGCCGGATCAGCGCCTTGATCTTTTCGCCGTGTGCGGCCTGGGTTGCTTCAATTTCGGCGAGTTGGGAAATGTAAATGCCTGATATGCGGAAGCAGATCAGCTCCAGAATTTCGTCCTTAGACTTGATGTGGTTGTACATGCTGGCCGCCTCAATGCCTACTTCGCTGGCCAAATCACGCATGGAGGTGCCACCAAAGCCTTTTTGCTTGAACAACTTGGCGGCTTCGTCCAGAATAAGCTGACGTTTGTTGACTTTACGCGTCGGAATCATAGGTGGGAGGTAGAAGGTCAGGAGCAGGTGGCTAACGGCCTTCTAAAGATTGCGCAAATCTTTGACGCGGCTGAGTTTGCCGCCTTCACTACGCGGCAACTGCCCAAAGCCCAGCAGCGTCACTTTCATGCTCAGGCCAATGTTATCCTTGATTTTCTTGGCAAATGCGCCCTTCAACGTCTTCAGGCACTCGTGCTGCTGCACTATATCGTCGGATAGGCTTTCTAGGCCCAGTTCCCGCATTAGCACTTCGTCGATTTCCACATTCACTTCTACCTCATCCATGCTGCCGCGGCGCGAAGCCACCACCTGATAATAGGGGCTTACGTTTTCGAGGCTGTTGATGATGTCTTCAACCTGCGTGTGAAAGAAATTGACGCCCCGGATGATGAGCATATCGTCGGCGCGGCCCCGAATAGGACCCATCTTGACGTGGGTACGCTTATGGGAATGCTCGTAATAGATGTTGGTGATGTCGCCGGTCCAGTAGCGCAGAATGGGCATGGCCTTTTTGGTGAGCGTCGTGAGTACCAGCACACCCATCTCTCCCTCCGCTACCGGCTCCCCGGTCTCCTGATGCACAATTTCGGGGTAGAAATGGTCTTCCCATATGTAGCTGCCCGTGCCTTGCTCATCCACATCCTCCTGCGATACGCCCGGTCCCATGATTTCGCTCAAACCGTAGATGTTAGAGGCCCGCACGTTCAAACCTTGCTGTATCTGCCCCCGGATGGCCTCGCTCCATGGCTCGGCCCCCAGCACCGCAAACTGCAGATTAATTGCATCCAGCGGAATACTGCGGCGCTTCAACTCCTCGGCCAACACCTGCGCATAGGAAGGCGTGGCGCAGATAACTTCCGGTTGAAAATCCTGCAGCAACTGCAGTTGCCGGTCTGTGCTGCCCCCCGATATGGGAATCACCGTCATACCAAGCTTTTCAGCTCCGTAATGAATTCCCATACCACCCGTAAACAGGCCGTAGCCGTAGGCATTCTGCATCTTCATGCCCGGCCGGCAACCGGCCGCGGCCAAAGAGCGGGCTACAACTTCCGAGAAAATCTCTAGGTCGGCGGCGGTATAGCCACCTACTGTGGCTTTACCGGTAGTACCGCTTGAGCAGTGCAGACGCGCCACCTCCGGCTGAGGCACAGCAAACAGCCCAAAAGGATAGTTATTCCGGAAGTCAGATTTCTTGGTAAAACCAAGCTTTGGCAGCTCCTCCAGCCCCTTGAACGTTGCCGGGTTGACTCCCAGCGCATCAAACTTCTGCTGATAGAACGGCACACGCTGATAGACATACGCTACCTGCTCTTTCAGACGAGTATTTTGTAAGGCTCGGAGTTGTGGCAGCGGCAGGCGCTCTATGTCAGGATTGAACAGCATAAGGGCGGATTCAAAAGGAACTGTTAGTTAAAGGTAAAAACAAGTAACCGCAGAAACAAACGTTTGTTAGTTTGTGTAGTTTTTTGCCTTGAATCTTATTTACTTCAGACAACTACATACTCAGCAGGAAAATAATATCTCTCAATATCTTCTGAAATACAGCACATTGAGTGAACACTAACCTAAAAAAAGCAAACACTCACTAGTATTCTAAAATGTTTGCTTAATATTGTCCCGTCATCAGGCAGCTAATCCCCCCGGCTATCTGATGGCCAATTCCCACGCCCCGTTTACCAGATGAACTCCCACCCCATCTGGCCCCCTGTTCTTCGATGACCTTCCGGTTTCGAAAATCCCACCCCGGCCGAACCAGTCTAACTGGTTCGGCCGGTTTGCGTTTGGCGTTTTTACTCGCCCCGCCCATCTGGGCGCTATTTGGCTGTTTAAGCACTTCGCTTTGATGTGAGTACTTACCAACCGTAGGCAGGCAATTGCCAGAAATTTGACGGAGTACCTTTCTCGTGTTATTGCTTACCGTGCAGCAGTATGGACATAGCTACACTAGCGCGCTTCCAGGCAACTGGTTTTGCTCCGGATATGACACTGCTATATAGAGTCCTTAAATTATTTTTTCGGGTATGATAAATCCAATTGTAGAAGTAGTGGCGTAAGTGATGTCAAATAACCCACTCAACTGCTTCTACTACTTGTCATGAAAAAAAATCTGCTTTCCCTCGCTCTGATGGCGCTATTAGGCGCTGCTTCTGTTTCCACAGCCTCTGCCCAGGCCAGCATGACACCCGGCACCGTGCAAGTAGGTGGCCAGGCTATGTATCCGAATAAGAACATTGTGGAGAATGCTGTTAACTCTGCCGACCACAAGACCTTGGTGGCTGCGGTGAAGGCAGCCGGCCTTGTTGAAACGCTGCAAGGCAAAGGCCCTTTCACTGTTTTTGCTCCTACTGACGCGGCTTTTACCGCCCTGCCAGCTGGCACCGTAGAAACACTGGTGAAGCCAGAAAACAAACCTACTCTTACCAAAATCCTCACCTACCACGTAGTAGCCGGCAACATGACAGCCGATAAGATTATGGCAGCCATTAAGGGGGGCAAGGGCACGGCCACACTCAAAACAGTGAGTGGCGGCACTCTAAAAGCTATGATGAACGGCCCCAAGAACGTAGTGCTGGTAGACGAGAAAGGTGGTGTTTCTACTATCTCTACCTACGATGTCATCCAGAGCAACGGCGTGATTCACGTAATTGACAAGGTGCTGATGCCTTAGTGCATTACACACAGCTTAATCAGATCAGAAAAGGTGGCCTCTAATAGGGTCACCTTTTTTGTTATGGGTAGTCGGTACTAAGGACAATTTTGCCGCCGGGCTTCGTCGGCGTATACGTAGCCCAGACGCACAGCGCGGCGGAAAAACTCGCAAGCAGCTGGCGCATTTCCCTCCTGCTGTGCTACCCGGCCCAACAGGAAATGGACTTGGCCATTCTGGGGGTTGGCTTCCAACACATGCCGATAATCGAGACGTGCCTGCGCTAAGTCCTGCAGCTTATAATAGGCCAGCCCACGGTATGTCAGGTACTTTATCGGCAGCGGCTTGCCCGATTCGGCTCGTTGCCGCAGGCCCACGGAAAGGTCGTGGATAGCCTGCGAGAATCTTTGCTGCTCAAACAGCCGCACTTCGCCACGAGCCAGCCACGCACCACTTTGTGTTGAGTCGAGGGCTAGCGCGTAGGTGAGGCTCTGTTCGGCAGCATCCGCCTCCCCGAGTCCCGCCTGGCACTGGCCCAACCGGAACAGCAGCCGTGCCCGCTCGGTAGCCTGTTCGGTACCGGTGAGGGCAGCCAAATAATCTTCCTGTGCCGCTTTATAATTGCGGTTGACCAGTTGCTCTATTGTTGCACGGCGACGCAATGCTTCCTTGTAGTTGGGCTTAAAGCGAAGCGCTTCCGTGAAATACGCATGCGCCGTTTCCCACTTCTGTTTCCCATATGCCTGCAAGCCGTCTTCATAGTTACTCACTGCCGTAACGTGGTCCATGGTGAGCTTCACCGTCAGCACAAATAGCAGCAGCCCAGCCAGCAACCCGAATGTTAGCAGATAGTCGCGGCGGGTAAATTTGCGCTGCCGCACAATAGGGCGGTAATGCCGCTCGGCAGAACCTGCCGGAGGCCGTGTGCGCAGGGGCGCAGGTGGGGGCATTGGCACCCCATACAAATGCTGTGTAGAAGTTTGGTACTGCTGCTGGCGTACAGCCTCCGCCGCCCGCAACGCCGCCACCCGTAGTTGATGGTCGTAGGAGGCTCGTCGTGCCGGGTCATTCAGTACCCGGTATGCGGCCGTTACTGCCTTGAACCGCTCCTCATACAAACGGCTGCCGCCATGCTTATCCGGATGCAATTCTATAGCCAGCTGCTTGTACGCCCGCTTGATGTCGTGCGGTGTGGCAGTGGCGGCTACGCCTAATATCTGGTAATGGGTTTGAATCAAAATGCGGTAGATTACGGGTAAAAATACGGTAGATTCCAGACACAGTCCCGCATTTTCCGTATGAACTGGCTATCCGAAAATTCGGTTTCTCACCTGCTTTTCGGATGATACTCTGGTAACATTGTTTTCCGCAAATCCTCTCCCACCTATGGGCATTTTCACTGACGAAGACGACGCAAGCAAGACGCCCCGAACCGATAATATCATCGGCAACCTGAAAGGTTACCTTGATACCCGCATCGACCTAGTCCGCCTAGAAGTGCAGGAAAAGGTGAAAAGCGCTTTCGTTGGCACTCTGCACGGTGTGGCGCTAGCTGCCATCGGGCTGTTCTTCTTCCTCTTCCTGAACATTTTTATTGGCTTGCTGCTCAACGAAAAGTTAGATAGCACTTATTGGGGCTTCGGCATTCTGGCGGGGTTCTATCTGGTGCTGTTGATTATTTTTCTGGTCGGTGTTGATAAGAAAGCTTTTCAGGGGCTTGCTGATAAAACGCTGGACAATACCATTTACAAATCCGACAAACGTCAAGCCTAATCTAATATGGCCGAACTGACTAACCCGCTGTTTGAAGGCGAAAAGGAGTTTCTGGAGCGTCAGAAACTGGAATATGAGCGCGCGTTGCTAGGCGATGTGGAGGAAATAAAAGAGAAAACGCAACAGGTAAGCAAGTACGTAGCCATTGGTGCCGGTGTACTGGGCGGCATCTGGCTTCTATCGAAGGCGTTTGGCTCATCAAAAAAGCCCCAGCGTGAGCTAGCAGGAGGTTCTCGCCCTCGCCGGACACTACGCAAGGCACATACCACCGCTACCGACGTAGCCTCGAGTGACGACCTGGGGTTTGGCGTGGGCCAGCATCATGCTGACCGGGGCCAACAGCATGCTTCGCACGAACGGGTGCACATCGCCCCCGACGTATATCATGCCAGCGCCCTAAGCTCCGACGACCCATTCGAACCGGTGAATGCAGGCGCTATGCCCATGTCGCGGCCCGTGACCGTGTCCCATTCAGACGAGGCTTCGTCCATCATGGCCTCAGCATTCCGCTCGTTTCTGCAGTCTGACACGGGCAAGATGTTGGTAGCGCAGGCTACAGCGGTATTGATGGCAGTAGTTGCCAAAAAGATGAGTGAGTATTTGCCGATGATCAAAAATCCCGACCTTGCGACTTCTCCAACGGAGCCGGAAACCCGGGACATCGACTTTACCTATCACCACGACGACGCGAATGCGCCTCACCAGCCTCTATGATGGCCTTAGCAAACGCCGAACGCATGGCCGCAAAGCCTTAGCGGTTCTGCTCGACCCCGATAATCTGGACGAAGCAGGTTGCCGGCGTTTGCTGGAGCTGAGCGAGACTCATCCAATAGACTACTTTTTTGTGGGTGGCAGCTTGGTGATGACGACTCACCAGGCTGCCCTCATTCGTTTACTAAAGGAGCATTCAGCAGTGCCTGTGCTGCTGTTTCCCAGCCACAGCTTGCACCTCGACCCCCAGGCTGATGGTATCCTGTTGCTCTCCCTGATTTCGGGTCGCAACCCTGAATTCCTGATTGGGCAGCACGTAATTGCGGCGCCCTTGCTACGCCAGAGCAATCTTCAGATCCTGCCAACCGGCTATATGCTGGTTGACACGGGCCGCCAGACGACAGCCAGCTACGTAAGTGGCACTACTCCTCTTCCCTACGACAAGCCTTCTATTGCGGCCTGCACTGCTATGGCGGGCGAGCAGCTTGGTTTACGTCTTATCTACTTAGATGGGGGCAGCGGGGCCATGTATCCGGTATCAACGGCCATGATTCGGGCCGTACGCCAAGCCATTGAGGTACCGCTCGTTGTTGGAGGAGGCATCAATACGGCAGATAAGGCTCAGGCGGCTCTGGAAGCCGGTGCCGACGTTATTGTAGTAGGCAACCAGATTGAGAAAACGCCCGAGTTCTTAGGAGAGGTTTCCCGTGTGGTGCAAGCTTTCAATACCGTGTCTGATGCTGTAGCGCATAAGTCCTCTTGATCTTTGCCGCAAGCATTTTAGTCAACAACAGCAACGCCCCGCACTACTAGGTAGTGCGGGGCGTTGCTGTTGTTGGCTGATCGGCAGGTAATATCGATGCGGTGCTAGATATTCATTGCCGACTCGCGGCGGCGCATCTTACCGGCCGGAATACCGAACATCATCTTGAAGCGGCGGCAGAAGTAAGCCGTGTCTTTGTAGCCCACTTCCTTACCAATGTCTCGGATGCTCTTTTTGGTGGTGCGCAGCAGGAATACAGCCCGCTCCATACGCTGGTACTCGATGTAGTCCTGCGGATTGATGCCAGTCAGCATTTTGAAGTACTGGCCCACATAATCCTCACTCACGTTGGCCACGTTGCTGAGCACCTTGTTGGACAGGTCGCCGCCGATGTTCTCCTTGATGTAGTTGAATAGATCAATAAGGCGCGGATCTTTGAAGTAGGTGCTGTTTGTAGCCAACTGCTCTACAAACATCTTGTTTTTCAGGATGTAGCGCACAATTTCGACCACCAGATTCTCGGTGTAAATCGTAATCAGCCGCTCACGGCCTGGCAGCTCCTGCAGGCTCTCTTCTACCACCTTGATAACCAGGTTTGCCAGTTTCGAATTGTTCGAAATCAGGAAAGCCGGCACATCAAGCGAGGCAAAGAAGTTTACGGAATCAAATACTTTGGCCTCGAAGCTTACGAAGGAATGGCTTTCCTCAGCATCTCCGATGAGGTCGAGGTCGGAATTAGAATGGAAGAACTTGTCTTTGTTGCTGATCAGGTCATCGTTGGTGATAACCTTGCCTGACGACTCGCCATAGTTCACCTTGGTAGCACGACCACCCGGGATGAACAGCATCTCGCCTTCTTCCACTACCTGCTCCTCTTCACCAAACGTAATACGGCCCTTGTGCAGCAAAATGAGGTTGTTGCCGACATCATAAGAGTTGCGTACTGTGAATGGCTGTTGCAGTACTAAATTTTTTGCTTTGATGTAGCGCACACCAAGCGACTCTATCACTTTATTGTAATCTTCCATCTTCCAGGGGTGGTTTGCGTCCTTTGGTAAGTCCGGTGAACGGGGTGGCCGGACTTATGTAATGCAAATTAAGATATAAAAATTCACAAAAACGAAAAACCCAGCCGAATAGTGGCTGGGTTTTGTGCAATAGTTCTGACTTTTAGGCTATTCGCCTTTTATTTCAGAATTTCCCGTGAGATTACAATTTTCTGAATCTCAGATGTTCCCTCATAAATCTGCGTGATTTTGGCGTCGCGCATCATGCGTTCTACGTGGTACTCTTTCACGAAACCGTAGCCACCGTGAATCTGTACGGCTTCTACGGCAGTATCCATAGCTACTTTCGAGGCAAACAGTTTGGCCATAGCCCCGGATTTGGCATAGTCCTGATGCGCATCCTTATCATGGGCCGACTGCAGGCACAGCAAACGGGCAGCATCGATGTTGGTGGCCATATCAGCCAGTTTGAACTGGATAGCCTGGTGCTGCGAAATCGGAACACCGAAGGCTTTACGCTCTTTGGAGTATTTCAACGACAGCTCATAGGCCCCGGAGGCAATGCCGAGTGCCTGCGCCGCAATACCAATCCGGCCACCAGCTAGCACCTGCATAGCGAACTTGAAGCCGAAGCCGTCCTCACCGATGCGGTTCTCTTTGGGCACTTTCACATCCGTAAACAGCAGTGAGCAGGTGTCGGAGCCACGGATACCGAGTTTGTTTTCTTTGGGAGCAGTCTGGAAACCTTCCATGCCTTTCTCCACAATCAGCACGTTGATGCCGCGGTGCTTCAGCTCGGGGTTGGTCTGGGCTACTACCAAGTATACCGAAGCGGTAGTACCATTGGTAATCCAGTTTTTGGTACCGTTGAGCAGATAGTAGTCGCCTTTGTCTTCGGCAGTGGTCCGCTGGCTGGTAGCGTCAGAGCCGGCTTCAGGCTCCGACAGTGCGAAAGCTCCAATGATTTCACCGGAAGTTAGGCGGGGCAGATACTTGCGCTTCTGCTCTTCCGTACCGTATTTCTCCAGCCCCCAGCATACCAACGAGTTATTTACCGACATGATAACGGAGCAAGAAGCGTCTACTTTGCTGATTTCCTCCATGGCCAGCACATAGCTCACGGTATCCATACCGCCGCCGCCGTACTCGGGGCTCACCATCATGCCCATAAAGCCCAGTTCGCCCATCTTCTTGATTTGCTCGGCCGGGAATTTCTGGTGTTCGTCGCGCTCAATTACGCCGGCCCAAAGCTCATTCTGAGCAAAGTCGCGGGCGGCTGCCTGTACGGCAAGTTGTTCTTCGGTAAGCTGGAAATCCATGCGGACGGGGCTTGGGGTGGGATGGGGAAAAGATCAGACTAAGGCCGGCTTGCGTTGTAGCAATGCATTCTGGCGCCATCAAAATTAAATCACAAATACCGAGATGAAGCAGAAGGCCCGGATTTTTATGCCGTTTGTGGCTTCAACTGCTAAAAATCGGCTTTTGTTTTTGAACAATTCCAACCTGATAGGCCAGCAGGAAAGCAAAGCCGCCGCTTCGAAATCCGAAGCGGCGGCTTGAAACAGCATTTCAGGCGACCATGCTACTGACTAGCGCCGGTCGCGGCTGCCCATGAAGATGCTCACATAGTACAGCAAGGTCGCCAGCGAACTTAGCGCGGCCACTACATAAGTCATGGCAGCCCACCAAAGCGCATCTTTGGCCATGGCATGTTCCTGTGGCGTCACGATGCCGCGCTTGTCAATCCAAGCCAGAGCTCGTTTGGAAGCATCAAACTCTACGGGTAGCGTCACAAACGAGAATAATGTGGTGAGTGAGAACAGTACGATACCTACGCCCAGCGGAATTACGGTGGAGCGAATCATAAGTACTCCTGCCAGCAGCACGAATGGCATAAACTTAGACACGGCGCTCAGTGCCGGCACCATAGCCGAGCGGAACTGCAAGGCATTGTAGGCCGTAGCATGTTGCACAGCATGCCCGCATTCGTGAGCCGCCACGGCAGCGGCAGCGGCACTCCGCTCGGCGTATACCGCCTCGCTTAGGTTCACTGTTTTGTCGGTGGGGTTGTAGTGGTCGGTAAGGCGCCCTTCGGTGCTGATTACGCGCACATCATTGATGCCATGGTCGGCCAGCATCAGTTCTGCAATTTGCTTACCCGAAAGGTTAGACTGCAGCCCCACCTGGGCATACTGACTGAATTTGCTGCGCAGGCGCCATTGGATAATCCAGCTCACGACCATCGCCAGAATGACGATGAAGTAGATGCCGCTTGAGTTGTAGTACATGGAGAGTTTCGGTTTGTGGTTTCTGAGTCCTGACGGCGGCTCTGGCCGTTGCGCTCAGCAACCAGAAACCTTCCTCAGGAACTCCGCAAAATTCGCTCGACGATGCGTGTGGTGCTGTAGCCGGCCACCAAGGGTACGGTCAACACCTGCCCGCCGTTCTGTAACACTACCTCGTGCCCTACAATTCCACTGATGGCGTAGTCGTCGCCTTTCACCAGAATATCGGGCACGATGGCTTCGATCAGAGCCAGCGGGGTTTGCTCATCGAAGAGCACTACTGCATCCACGAACAAAAGGGAGGCCAGAACCCGCGCACGTGACACTTCGTCCTGAAGCGGGCGGCCGGGCTTAAGGCAGCTGACAGAAGCATCCGTATTGAGCCCCAGTACCAGCTTGTCGCCGAGGTGGCGGGCTTTTTCCAGATAATCGACGTGCCCCAGGTGCAGCAGGTCGAAGCACCCGTTGGTAAACACGATTTTCTGGCCTTCGGCTTTCCATGCAGCCACTACGGGCAGCAGCTCAGCTCGGCTCAGGATTTTATCTTTGGTCCACATCGGCTGGAATTTCGGTAGGCACCGCGGACAGCAAAGAGGCTTTGCGCCCAAGCCGTCCGGATTTTCCCATGCTGATAATAAAACTGATACCCCCCATCAGCACCACGAGCAACGTCTGGGCACCATGCACTACCAGCGCGTAGGCAATGCCGCCTTCTTTGCTGATACCGTACACCAGCAGCGTGCTTTGTACCAGCAGGTGAAACACTCCTATGCCGCCCTGCACTGGCGCCGCCATTCCGAAGGCTCCGAACGTGAGAACCGCTAAGGCAGCCCGCGCGCCAAGATTGTACGTTTCAGGGAAAGCAAAGAAGGCCAAGTAGTCCATCAGGAAGTAGACCAGCCACGTGAAGAACGTATGGAACAGGAACGAGCCTTTGTTTTCGAGCTTTACGATACTGAAAACGCCTGCCAGAAGCCCTTTCACGAAGCCTAGCATACGGTCGAAGACCGAGATTTTGCGTAGCCGCTCCAGGTTGCGCCACAGCAAGTAGCCAGAAATCAGTAGGGCGAGCAGCGCTACTACGGCAGCGGCTATCAGCGTATTGCTGTTGCGGGCCAGCGCGTCGGCCTTGCCCTGCAGCAGATACGTGTCGGCAAACCCCCAGAAGGTTTTGAAGTCAAGCAGCAGCACCGTTCCCAGCAGCCCCAGCAGCACCAGCACGTCAATAATCCGCTCTGTAATGACCGTACCCAGGGCTATTTGCAGCGGCACTTTGCTGGTCCGCTGCAATAGCGAGCAGCGCACTACTTCTCCTACCCGGCCGGGCAGTACCATGTTGGCCAAATTGCCTGCCATCATGGCGTGGTACACATCCCAAAATGCCGGCTTAGGCCCTTTCACAATAGGATCGAGCTGCATTTTCCAACGGTAAGCGCGGCTGAAATACCCAAGCACTGACAGCACCATCGTTAGCAGCAGCCACATGTAGTTTGCCGTGCGCACCGTTTCCGCAATGCGGCTCAGGTCCTGGCCGCGCACGGCGTACCACATCAGCAGGCCTGATACTGACAACAGCAGGGCGTATTTAAGAATATTGAGCAGTTGCTTCACAAAGGAAATATCAGTTTGGTGCACGGCTACTTTTTGCAGCAGGTAATATCAGCCGTCTTTCACCCGGAAGGAATAACTGCAAGCCCTTACCCGAGGCGGTTGTGCTGGTCAGGAAAGATAACGGTTGGTTTGTGCGCGCGGGCTTCGGCAAAGTCAATCAGCGCATAGGAGATGATGATAACAATGTCGCCGACGGCTACACGGCGCGCCGCCGGCCCATTGAGGCAAATCATGCCGGAGCCCCGCTCTCCGCGAATTGTGTACGTCTCGAACCGCTCCCCATTGTTGATGTTGACGATGGTAACCTTTTCATTCTCTACCATATTGGCAGCATCAAGCAGGTCTTCGTCAATCGTGATACTGCCCACATAGTGCAGCTCGGCCTGGGTGACTTTAACGCGGTGAATCTTCGACTTGAGGACCTCGATATGCATGAGAGAAGCAGGGTAAAAGCAAAGGCCGCAAAGATACGCAAGGTGGGATTATGAGGGCGCGAAACTGTATACCAACCACTGGCTGCTACGGCAACGCCACACGCATCCGCATCCGTTTGCTCGGCTGGTTTAGGGCTGCAGCACAATGTTATCGATGAGGCGCACGCCACCCAGATGCGCAGCCAAGCACACCACTACCGGTTGGCCGGGATGCCAGCCACTTACTGGCTGCAACGTCTGGGCATCGGCTATTTCAAAATATTCCAGTGTGAATGCAGGCTCTGACGCTATGTAAGCACTGGCAGCCTGTTGGGCAGCGGCGGCACTGGCTCCTTGCCTGAGTTGTTCCGCAGCCAGCTGCAGCGCCGCGTAGAGCCGTGGGGCTACCGTGCGCGCCTCTGCGGGCAGGCGCCGGTTGCGCGAGGACATTGCCAGACCGTCTGCCTCCCGTACCGTCGGAAACGACACCAACTCCAAATCAAAAGCTAGGTCGGCCACCATCTGCTGCACAATGGCTACTTGCTGCCAGTCTTTCTGACCGAAATACGCCTGGTGTGGGCGGCTCAGGTGAAACAGTTTCCCAACTACTGTTGCTACGCCGTTGAAGTGCCCTGGGCGGTGCGTGCCTTCCATCACACGCTCCAGTGCGCCAAAGTCGAACTTCATTACCGAAGGCTTCGGATACATTTCCTCTACGGAGGGCAGGAACAGTACGGTGCAGCCAGCCGGGGCCAACATATTCGCATCGGCTTCTGGTAGGCGTGGATACAGCCGGAAATCGTCGGGATTATTGAACTGCGTGGGATTGACAAAAATGCTGACGATTACAACGTCGCAGGCCTGAGCGGCAGCCCGCACCAGTTGCAGGTGGCCTTCATGCAGTGCGCCCATAGTAGGCACCAGCGCTAGGCGAAGGCCAGCGCGGCGACAGTTTTCGGTGTAGGCTTGCAACGCGGCGGCCGTGTGCAGTATCTCCATAGATGTAGTAGCCTGTTTGGGCAGGCTCCAAGTGGGTTTAGTTGAATTTTCGCTCAAATTTGTTTAATTTTGTGCTCCCCAACGTGTTGCCTTTCCCCAAATACCCTTTTCTGACTGATATGTCCAAGTTGAGAATCCTCTACGCGGCTACGGAGATTGATCCGTTTTTGCAAACCACCAAAGTAGCGGAATTTTTGCGGCGCCTGCCTCAGGGCATGCAGGAAATGGGGATGGAAATCCGCATTTTCGTTCCCCGCTTCGGCATCATCAACGAGCGGAAAAACCGGCTCCACGAAGTAGTCCGCCTTTCCGGTATCAACATTGCCGTTGGTGAAGATGAGAAGCCGCTGATTATTAAGGTAGCCTCTATTCCGAACGCGAAGCTGCAGGTGTACTTCATTGATAATGAAGACTATTTCCACCGCAAATCGGTACTGGTCGATAAGAACGACAAGTTCCACGCCGACAACGATGAGCGTGCTATCTTCTTCTGCAAAGGCGTGCTGGAAACGGTGAAGAAGCTGGGCTGGGCTCCCGACATCGTTCACTGCAATGACTGGATGACGGGCCTGATTCCGATGTACCTGAAAACGACCTACAAGAAGGACCCGATTTTCAAGGATGCCAAGTCGGTTTTCACGATTTACAACAACGAATTTGATTACAAATTCGAAGGTGATATCATCGAAAAAGCCAAAATGCTTGATATCGATGATGAGATGCTGTCCGGCCTGAAGACAGCCGACTTCGGTGGCTTCATCAAAGTAGGTATGGAATATGCCGACTCCGTGGTAAAGTCTGACGAGGATTTCAGCGACAATCTGAATGCCTTGTTCCTGGAGTACTCGAAGAGCAAGCAGATAGGCCAAGTAGGAGCCGACGAAAACCTACTGACTTCTTACTACGCACTGTATAATGAACTGGCCAATTAGCGCCTGCCGGCTCTCGTCGGTTTCCCTTCTTTCCGCAACGCTGCTCTTTACGGCAGCTGGCTGCGAAGACGCCAACGACTTGGGCGTAGAACTGCCTGGTACTGCTGCCGCCAACACAGAATACCGCGACTTTCCGGTTGCGGCCTCCACTGTACTGCGCGACTCGTTCGAGACGCAGAAAGCCACCCGCATTCTGGTTGGCCGGGTACGTGACAATGTGTTGGGCACGACCACGGCCACTGCTTTCCTGAACCTGAAAATCGCCCAATCGGTAGTAGCCGCTGATACGCTGCCTTCGGCGGTAACCAAGCTGACCGGTGTTGACCCCAATCCGCAACTAGATTCACTGGTTGTGGAGGCGGCTTTTGATGCTGTATACGGTTCGGCCACGACGCCACTACGCTTAAACGTTTATCAGTTGGCTCAGCCGCTAGATGACCGTCAAACGTACAATTCTGCTTCTTCCGTGGCCTTGGGCAGTGAGCTAGGCCTTAATGTTAGTACCCGGTTGAATGCCACTGCCAAGCGGCGCGAAAGAACCAATAGCAGCAGCAGCACCGATACCACTACTATTGTGGTGACGGTGCCCAATAATACGGTGCGGCTCAAGCTACACGGCGGCGGGCGAAACTTGCCATTGGCTACTGATGTCTTCTCCCTGTTGAAAGGCACCAGCTTCACACAAGCGGGCCTGACAGCCGTTTGGAAAGGCATGGCGCTTCAGCCAGCGGCTGATTTCAATACGGCTGTTGTTGGGCTGCTACCGTCTTCGGCGGCGCGTGCGGTTTTCTACTACCACTACACCAACAAGAAAAACACCGGAACCCTAAAAGGCCGGTATAGCATTGCTTTCGGTCTGGGCAGTTTCCAGAGCCGGGAGAATGCCCCGCGGTATTTCACTCAGATTGTCAACGAGCTGCCTAGCGGTTCGCCCCTGAGCCGTCTGGCTGGCCCAAGCGGGGCTGCACAGTCGGTGGCAGCGGCCGAGACAGATGGCAAAGTGTATATGCAGGGTGGCAACGGCTTCGGCGCTAAACTGGAAATTCCAGGATTGAACGAGTTAAAGCAGCTCGCGCAGCCAACTAATGGCGGCAGCCCAGCCATTGCTATCAACCGGGCCGAACTGTTGATACCAGTAAGCCCATTCGCGAACCTGCTGTTCCCGCAGGTCACGTCCGCCTACTTGTACGAAGTCAATACTGCCAACCAGTCGTTGCAGCGCACACTGCTGAACAACCGGGTAGAGCGTCTGATACTGCGGGAAGGAGTGAACCCAACGGGGGCCGGCCTCTCCTCTATCGTGGACGACCAATACGGCACGGGCTACTATCAGAACGCTGCTTCCGCAACTCTCAACGATCCGCTCAATACGTTCTATACGATGAGCATCACCAGCTACGTGCAGGCTTACGTTTATGATAAGCTGGGCGGGCCCACCCCAGCGGCCTTCGTGCTGTCGCCTTTCTTGCGGAACTCCTACGGCTTGGACCTCAACCGGGCTGTGCTGGATGGCAGCAACATCAAGCTGCGGGTTTACTATTCGAAGTTGCGCTAACTTTCGGACTTCATTTTTGCCTCTAAAGCTGCGGCACGGCATTTGCCAAGCCGCAGCTTTCTGTCTTTTTCACGAAACAAACCCTTTTTTGCTGTTCCACTATGTGCGGAATTGTTGCTTATATCGGCTACCGGGAAGCCTGCCCTATCATCCTGAAGGGTCTACATCGTCTCGAATATCGGGGCTACGACTCCGCCGGCGTCGCGCTGCTTAACGGCGACCTGAATGTCTATAAAAAGAAGGGTAAAGTAGCTGAACTGGAAGCCTTCATTGCGGAGAAAGACACCCGTGCCCAAGTTGGTATGGGCCACACCCGCTGGGCTACGCACGGCGAGCCTAACGACTCCAATGCTCACCCTCACTACTCTACTTCAGAGCGGATTGCCATCATTCACAATGGCATTATTGAGAACTACGCGGCCCTAAAGCAGCACTTGCAGCAGCAAGGCCACGTATTTCACTCCGATACGGACACGGAAGTATTCGTGAACCTGATTGAGGAAATCCAGAAGCAGAACAGTTGCACGCTGGAAGAAGCCGTCCGCTTGGCCCTGCACGAAGTGGTAGGCGCCTACGCCATTGTGGTGTTGAGCCGCGACGAGCCGAACCAACTGATTGCAGCCCGCAAAGGCTCACCGTTGGTAATCGGTGTGGGAAAAGACGAGTATTTCCTGGCTTCCGATGCTACTCCTATCATCGAGTATACCAACGAGGTAGTATACGTGAATGACTACGAAATTGTAGTCATCAAAGACGGCCAACTCGACATCCGCTCCAAGGAAGACGTGCAACAGACGCCCTATATCCAGAAGCTGGAAATGGCGCTCGACAGCATTGAGAAAGGTGGCTATGAGCACTTCATGCTGAAGGAGATTTTCGAGCAGCCCCGCTCTATCCTCGACTCGATGCGTGGCCGCTTGGAACTAGAAGCCGGTCACCTGAACATGGGTGGCATCCGGGCTTACGAGCGGAAATTTGTGAATGCTGACCGTATCATCATTGTAGCGTGCGGCACCTCGTGGCACGCTGGGCTGGTGGCCGAGTATCTGCTGGAAGATCTGGCCCGCATTCCGGTAGAGGTAGAATACGCCTCGGAGTTCCGCTACCGTAACCCTGTCATCACGGAGCGTGACATCGTAATTGCTATTTCGCAAAGCGGTGAAACGGCCGATACGCTGGCCGCCATTGAACTAGCGAAAAGCAAAGGTGCTACCATCTTCGGCATCTGCAACGTGGTAGGCAGCAGCATTGCACGCGCCACCGACGCAGGCGCTTACACACACGCCGGTCCGGAAATTGGAGTGGCCTCTACCAAAGCCTTTACGGCTCAGGTAACGGTACTCACGCTGCTGGCCATGATTGTTGGCCATAAGCGCGGCACGCTTTCCGATACCCGACTGCGTGAGCTGATGGTAGAGCTGAGCAGCATTCCGGCCAAAGTGGAAAAGGCGCTGTTGCTGAACGACGAAATCGAGCTGATTGCCGAGACGTTTAAGGATGTGCCCAACTTCCTGTACTTAGGCCGCGGCTACAACTTCCCGGTAGCGCTGGAAGGCGCACTGAAGCTGAAAGAAATCAGCTACATCCATGCGGAAGGGTATCCGGCCGCTGAAATGAAGCACGGTCCTATTGCCCTTATCGACGAGAACATGCCAGTAGTAGTTATTGCTACCAAGGACAGCTCATACGAAAAGGTAGTAAGCAACATTCAGGAGGTAAAGGCCCGCAAAGGCCGTATCATTGCCGTCGTGACGGAAGGCGACACGGTTATTCCAGCCATGGCAGAGTTCGTTATTGAAGTGCCGCTGACCTCGGAGGTATTAGTGCCGCTGGTTTCGGTGGTGCCGCTGCAACTTCTCTCCTACCACATTGCCGTACTGCGCGGTTGCAACGTTGATCAGCCTCGCAACCTAGCGAAGTCGGTGACGGTAGAGTAATCCGTTTTTTAAGACTATTCTGTAAGGAATCCGTCTGCTCCGGCAGACGGATTTTTTATTGCTACTTGCTCCTCACCACGAACACTCGGCAATAAGTACTTATGCCTTCCCTTACTCCCGAAACTATCCGCCGTACCTTCTGGCGTAGTGGGCCATGGCTACTGGCTGCGGCACTGATACTGGCTCTGCTGCCGTTTTTTGCATTGGCGTGGTACAGTCATCCTTCTTCCGACGATTTTCTGCTAGCCAATGGCCTCCGTGACCACGGCTTGCTAGGCTATCAGCGCTATATGTATCTCAACTGGACTGGCCGCTACAGTTCGGTACTGCTCTGGAGTCTGTTCAACCCGGTAGCGTATGGAGGCTGGGAGTTAACCTACCGCCTCCTGCCACTATTTTTCCTATTGGCGGCCCTAGTTACGTTCTATAGTATGCTGCGGGGGCTGCTGAGGTCATTCGTTTCAGTGCGTGCCCTTTGGCTGAGTAGTGCCACACTGCTGCTACTGCTGCTTTTTCAACTGCCTAGCACCGCTGAAGGCATTTATTGGGTGACAGGCATGTATAATTACCTGTTACCAGCTCTTTTTGCCTTGCTTCTACTCGTAATCCTGGCACGCTACGCCAGCACCTTGGAGCAGGCTGCTAAGCGGCGCTGGCTATTGGCGGCTGTGCTAGTGACAGTGTTCGTAATTGGAGCCAACGAGGTGCTGGCACTACCGCTGCTCGTTGCTCTAAGCTGCTTCACGATACTGCGGGCGTGGCAGCAGAAGCGCCTCCCGCTGGGGTATTCGCTGCTTACGATTGTTGCAGCGGTAGCCTGTGCGGTATCCTTCCTGGCCCCTGGCAACTATATCAGGATGGCGAGTGAGCCGCAACACTTCGGAGTTGCCAAAGCAGCAGTGCTGGCGGCAGCGGCGGCGGGCTACTGCGTTATAAACTGGCTCGGCAATGGTGTTCTGCTGGCGGTTACGCTGCTTCTGGCGCCGCTGAGCGCCAAACTAGCGCAACAGCCCGAGCTGCCACTGAACCAACTGACACGCAACCCGTTGTTGATTACCGCATTGCTGTTTGGACTACTGATTGTCGGGTTCTTTCCGAGTTTCTGGGCTACTGGCATGCCCATCCCATTGCGAGCCCGAAACATGCTCTATCTGTTTTTTCTGGTAGGCTGGTTTTTGCAGGCGCACGCCTGGATTCGCTATTTGCTTCACCAAGGCTGGTGGCCCCAGCAACCACTACCGGCATATGTATCGGTGCTGCTGGGGGCATGGCTGCTACTAGCCTTCGTAACCGACCACAATCTGCGCCTGCGCGGCCCGGAGCAATTAGCCAACAGCAATAATTCGGTGCTGGCCTACCGTGACTGGCTGGGTGGGTCTGCAGCCCGCTACGATGCACAGCTCACAGCCCGCTACCGGCAGCTGCAAGCTGCTCCAGTCAACACCATCTGCACTGTAAGTGCACTGCAGGAGCCACCCCTTTCACTTTCTTTCCTCGATTTATCGGCAGAAAATCCGCAAGACTGGACCAATCAGGAATACGCCAAATTCTTTCGGAAGAAAGAAATACGGGCCGTCATGCAGCCCTGATACCCGAATGCCAGCCGTAGATATCTTCTTAGCAACTGGCATTTTTCCGCTTATTTTTGTCCAGACTTCCGGCTAACTCTGCCGCCCGCTTTTCCCTCCTTTCTATGCCTCATTCCGTCATTTATTCCGCTCAGGCCCCTGCTCCTATCGGCCCATACAGCCAGGCTGTGCAGGCAGGCAACACCGTGTATGTTTCTGGCCAGATTGCGCTTGATGCCACTACCGGCCAGCTGGTAGGCGGTGGCGACGTAGCACAGGAAACTCACCAAGTGATGCGTAATGTCGAGGCGGTGCTCCAAGCAGCTGGCCTCACGCTGCGCGACGTGGTGAAGTGCAGCATTTTCGTGAAGAACCTCGGCAATTTTGCGACCATCAACGACATCTACGGCAGCTACTTTGAGGCCGATTATGCACCCGCCCGCGAAACTGTGGAAGTAAGCCGCCTGCCCAAAGACGTGCAGGTGGAAATTTCCTGCGTAGCGGTGAAGGCCTAGTATTCGGAACCACAACGAATGCGCCGTTCTGCCTCCCGCAAGCCGGCCAAAGCGCTGGCCAAGCCTTCTTATTTCCCGCCTGAAAATGTGCTGGAGCGCGCTATGCCGCCAGCACTGGTAGGCCAGCAGGAGTTCGAGAACTACCACTTCCGCAACTTCGATTTGTCGCAAGCCAGTCTGGCTGGGCGCCGGTTCAGCGAGTGCCTGTTTGAAAACTGCAACCTCGCCGGCACTAGCCTTGCCGATACGGCGCTGCAAAATGTGGCCTTCGAGGGCTGTAAGCTGCTGGGCCTGCCCTTTCATGCCTGTCGCGACATGCTCTTTGATGTGCACTTCGACCGGTGCCAGCTTGACTATGCCATCTTCTCAGGCAAAAACATGCCTAACACCCGCTTCGTGGAATGCTCGTTGCGCGGGGCAGATTTCACCCACACCGACCTGTCGGGTGCGCTGTTTCAGGACTGCCGCTTAAACGAAGCCGTTTTCAGCCAGACCAACCTAACTGGGGCTGACCTAACTACTACGCAGGATTTGGTGCTCGACCCTGAGCAGAACGAACTAAAAAACACTCGCTTTGCACTGCATAACCTGCCCGGTTTGCTTACAAAGTATGGAATAGTGGTAGTGTAGACAGCAAGTTTGGCAATCGGCGCGCCTGTTTGTTCGTCCCCAGCGCCAAACTTGCTAGTTCCCTGTTTCACCGTCTCAGCTTTTGTACCTTTGCGGCGCGTTTTTCTATCCCGAAGACGCCGCGAACTGACTGACTTATGGAAAGAGAAGTACGGGTGCGCTTTGCGCCCAGCCCCACGGGGCCGCTGCATATTGGTGGCGTGCGCACAGCGCTGTATAACTATCTGCTGGCTCGCAAGCTGGGCGGCAAGATGCTGCTTCGCATCGAGGACACCGACCAGAACCGCTTCGTGCCCGGCGCCGAAGACTATATCCGCCAGAGCCTAGAATGGGCAGGCATCGAGCTTGACGAAAGCCCCTGGACGGCCACGCCCGGCCCCCATGCGCCCTACCGCCAGAGCGAGCGGAAACCCATGTACATGCAGTACGCGCAACAGCTCATTGACAGCGGCCACGCCTACTATGCCTTCGATACGGCTGAGGACCTGGATGCCATGCGCGCCCGTCTTACGGCGGCTAAAGTGCCCAATCCGCAGTACAACAGCATTACGCGCGCCCAGATGCGTAACTCGCTCACGCTGCCCGCCGAAGAGGTGAAGCAACTGCTGGAAAGTGGTGCGCAGTATGTAATTCGCCTAAAAGTGCCCCGCAAGGAGGAAATCCGCTTCAACGACCTTATCCGGGGTTGGGTAGTGGTGCACTCCTCGGCTGTAGACGACAAGGTGCTGATGAAATCGGATGGCATGCCGACTTACCACTTGGCCAACATCGTAGATGACCATCTGATGGAAATCACGCACGTTATCCGGGGTGAAGAGTGGCTGCCCTCGGCGCCGTTGCACGTGCTACTCTACCGCTACTTTGGCTGGGAAGACACCATGCCGCAGTTTGCCCACCTGCCCTTGCTGCTCAAGCCCGATGGCACTGGCAAGCTAAGCAAGCGCGACGGCGACCGGCTAGGCTTTCCGGTGTTCCCACTGGAATGGCACGGCAAGGACGCTGAAACCGGCGAGCCGACGGTGAGCAGCGGCTACCGCGAAAGCGGCTATCTGCCCGAGGCGTTCATAAACTTCCTAGCCTTCCTTGGCTGGAATCCTGGCACTACGCAAGAGCTTTTCACTATGCAGGAGCTCATCGACTCGTTCTCGATTGAGCGGGTGAGCAAGTCGCCAGCCCGTTTCGATCAGAACAAGGTGCGCTGGTACAACGAGCAGTACCTACGCGCCAAACCGGACGCCGAATTGGCGCAGTACCTGCAGGAAGCCCTCAAAGGCCAAGGCCTGGAGGTACCGACCAACAAAGCCGAGCAGATTGCCGCTCTCGTGAAAGAGCGTGCTACCTTCCCGGCCGATTTGGCTAAGGAAGCGCAGATCTTCTTTACGCGCCCCGGCAGCTACGACGAGCAAGTAATCAGCAAAAAGTGGAACGCGCAGGTGGCCGGCGCACTCACTGAGTTTGCGAAGCAGCTTCCCGCCGCCACTGACACCACGCCCGACGCCATCAAGGCACTGCTCACGCAGGTAGTAGAAGGCCAAGGCCTGAAACTGGGACAAGTGCTGCAGGCTCTGCGTGTAGCCGTAACTGGTGCCGCCGCCGGCCCCGATCTGATGGCCA